>CAJBSZ010000244.1 GCA_903958395.1 uncultured bacterium
CTTTATGGGAATAGGCGAAAAGTGCTGTCTGATCAATAATGAGTCCATGAGTAAGACAAAGGATAGGCGTATTTCAAATGACATTTCTGTGCGTTCGGTCATTGGTTTAGTCTATTTCGTGGTGTTGCCAGCGTTTCTGGTTCATGCAGGGCCGCCTCCGCCGCCACCGGGGGGGCATTGGGTGGTCATGCCCGAACTGACCGATGAATTCAATTAAGAGGTATGTGGCATGAATAGATTCACGGGTTTGCTTGTGGTGGCGTGCCTGGCGGGCAGTGCGTGTGCCAACACGTATTATGTGGCCACTAACGGACTTGATTCCAATACAGGCGCGGTGGGCACACCCTTTCTCACGATACAGAAGGCGGCCGACACCATGGGCACCGGCGATGTCTGCATTATTGCCGGGGGCACCTACCGTGAGACGGTCACGGTACACGACAACAATGTTACGTTCCGCGCCGCCGACAATGCTGTGCCGGTTATCTCAGCCTTCGAGACTGTAACCGGGTGGATCCCGTATTCTAATTCGATCTATGTGGCAAACCTTGGCTTCACAAATCTGCTGGACGAGAACAGCTTCATCTTCAACGACACGATGATGGACCTTGCCCGCTGGCCGAACAAGACGAACTGCGATCCGTTCGACGTGCAAGCGCTCTGGGGCACCGGCAACAACACTTCGATCAGTAATGCAGACATCCCAAACTGGAACTGGGGAAACGGCGGCGTAGTCTGGTTCCTTGGCAAAACCCGATGGACATCCTGGCGGCGGCCCATTACATCGAGCGCTGTTGGTGCGGTCTTCTTCAATTCGTTGCCGAACACTTGGGATTACGGGCTCAACCACAACCCCGAAAATGGCGGCGAGTTCTACCTTATGAATATCCTTGAGGCACTCGATTCCGACAGGGAATGGTATATTGACCGGGCGCTGAATAAGATCTACTTCCAGGCGCCGGGTGGTGTTAATCCGAATACCGGCACAACAGAGGCACGCAAACGCACACAATGTTTCGCCATCACCAACCGGACGGACATTACTTTGGATGGCCTGAAGCTTGTTGGCGGCTCTCTTCAGCTGATTAATGCGGACAATTGCGTTATCACCAATTGCACTGTTTTGTATGGCAATCACACAATCGACTCCACCAATGCCTCCAGCACCAGCGCCGGCAGTGTCATGATCAATTACTCGTGTAGCAACACGCGTGTGACGCACTGCAATATTCAGTACGGGGCTGGTTACGGCCTCCAGCTCTTTGGTAAGACCAATATGGTGGATAACTGCTACATCGGCAATTTCAACACCATCGGATGCTACGCGGCCCCGGTACGGTTGGGCACTTGGAGCAGCTCGGACAATTCGCTTATACGCAACGAAATCTGGAATGGAGGGCGGGATGTAATCAGCAGCTACGGCGTGCACAACGACATCGGCTACAACAACATCCATCACGGTCAGCGCCTGTGCGACGACAGCGGACTGATCTACGCCTCCAACTACTATCACAAATTCTCCCGTGTCCACCACAACTGGTTCCACGATACATCGTCGCGCGACAATTACATCGTCTCGTACAAAGCCAGCGGCGTCTACCTGGACAACTCCTCCAGAGAGGTTATTGTGGACCACAACGTATTCTGGAACCTAGAGTGGAGCTGTGTGGTGATCAACTGGGCGGGTGCCGATCTCCTCCTCTACAACAACACAATGTGGAACAATTCACAGCCGCATAGCGCGTCCATGAGTTGGTGGGCCAACGGGTATACTTTGACAAATGTTCCTCTTATCAACACCTTGGCCAATCAGGGCAGTTTTGTAGGTACGGTTGATTCGAATACAACTCTGCTGGCCCTGAGCGCCAATCCGTTCGCTGATTTCGCGAATCAGAACTTCATGCCAACGAACGGGAGCGCGCCCGAAAATGCCGGCGTGGTGGTGCCTGGTTATACCGATGGCTACATTGGTTCTGCGCCTGATTGCGGAGCCTACGAATACGGTGCAACACCCTGGGTGGCAGGGCCGGATTGGAAGAAATATCCGGCAATTCTGTTGCCTGACACCGTCTCTTCCTTCAGTGGTTGTTTTGGAGGACCCTGGACGCCCGATGGCAAATCCACAACGAACTATACCCTGCTTAATAGTACTGCCCAGACCATGACTTGGTCGGTCGTCCACTCGCAGCCCTGGGTTTCGGTCACCCCGGAGAGCGGCACGATCAATCCCGGCGTCTCCACGATCATCTCTGTTTCCATCAACTCCAACACCTTGACCTATGGTGTCTACACCAACCTATTGACTTTCAGCAACGGCTTCGACAACGTCACGGAAACGCGCCAAGTCATCCTCAATGTCGCCAAAGTCCTCCGTGTGACGCCGATCACGACCAACGGTTTCCACGGTCCGGTCGGTGGTCCGTTCACGTCTGGCACTCGGACTCTGACGCTTACGAACCAGTACAACGGCACGGCCACCTGGAGTCTCACGCACACGCAGTCCTGGCTGACCTGTTCATCAACCAACGGGGGCATTACGGTCGGCAGAAGCGGCAGTGTTGTCATTTCCGTCAACTCCAACGCGCTCGCGCTGCCCGCAGGCTGGTACGCCGATACGCTTTGCTTCAGCAATACCGCCGACGGTCTCATCGAGAGTCGGGTCGTCATGCTGGGTGTGGGGGAACCGGATTATTTCACGGAGGTGTTCGATCCTTGGGACGATCATCCCAATGATCTGGCTAACATGTCACTGACGTTCACGCCGGACGGCTCGCCGAGTTACTATTCCGTCTGCTGGGCCGTTGCCAGTAGTTTCCCGAGTGATCCGACCGGCGGGACGGTGTTGGCTACTGGTGATTCCAATGCCGTCGTCACCCTTTCCGGGTCGCAGGTCTCTCTATACGGCGTCACCACCAACAGTTTCTATGTGGGCAAGAGCGGCACTATCAGTTTCGGGAACGAAAACGGCAACACGTTACTGGAGAATCACTTCAATCAGATACGCGTCTCTGCACTCTTTGTCGATTTGTATTCAGGTCAGGTTACATGGAGACAACTCCTCGACCGTGTGGCTATCACGTGGTTGAACGTCACGGACTTTGACAGCGGGGGCCAGAACAGTTTCCAGGTCGAGCTGTTCTTTGACGGACGGATCCGCATCACCTGGCTCGACATAAGCCCGATCAGCGGGGTGGTGGGGCTGTCGCGCGGGACGGGCATACCGGCGGATTTTGTCGAGAGTGATGTGAGCGGGTACAGTTCCTGTGCGGGCACGGATCTGAGGTTGAGCCAGACCTCCGCACCGGATCCGGCCCTGTTGTCACGCAATCTCACCTACACCTTGACCGTCACCAATCTCGGGCCCCTGACGGCAACCAATGTGGTTGTCATGGATGGGCTGCCATCGAGCGTGACGTTCCAGTCCGCGACGGCCAGCCAGGGCACGGTTGGGACCAATGCCTTTGGCCAGGTCGTCGGCAACCTCGGCACGCTCGGCTCGAATGGAAGCGCCACCGTTTCGATCAATGTCACACCGATGACCCTCAATACCCTCACCAATATCGCCACGGTCAGCACCTGGATCCTCGATGCCGTCTACTCCAACGACATCACCACGGCGATTGCCACCGTGATTGTGCCGCCGCTGCTGGCGGTTAGTTCGGCGAGCTACACCTTTGGCGAACTGATCACGGGTGCCGTTGCCCAGGCAAGTTTCACTGTGACCAACCTCGGTGATCTCCCGCTCACCGGAACCGCCAGTGTCGGGAGTCCATTTGGTATCGTTTCCGGCAGTTCATACGTCGTCGCCAGCAAGGGCTCGACCAATGTGCTCGTCTCCTTCACGCCGCCCGGCGTGGGCACCTACGCCGACAATGTCATCTTCGCCAGTGATGGCGGTAATACCACCAACCCGGTGTCGGGGACGTGCGCCCTCGATGTGCCCGTGGCCAGTTTCACCGGTAACCCGACCAACGGGGTGGATCCGTTGAACGTCACGTTCCTCGACACCTCAACGGCCATCATTACGAACCGTGCGTGGGATTTTGGTGATGGCGCTACGACCAATACCACTGCCACAATCGTGTTTCATACCTATCAGCAGCCGGGGAGCTATGCGGTCAGTCTGGTCGTCAGCGGCCCTCTGGGGGTTTCTTCACAGGTCCGGCCCAATTACATCACCGTCACCGATACTGCACCTGCGACGGTGACAGCGACCTGGACCAATCCGGCGGCGGGCGGCAACTGGTCCACCCCCGCCAACTGGGATACCGGCAGCGTTCCCGACAACAACGCGAACGTCATATTCGGTTCGGGCGGTGGGACAAGCATCGTGGATGGCGTCAGTCGCACCATTGGGAACGTCCTGATCAATCGGGCTGGCAGTGTGGTGATCACCAACAGTGGCGGGGCCGGTCTGACCCTGCGCGGCGGGGTCACCGTCAGCAACAGTTTCGCCAACACCCTGGCCGTCCCGGTCACCCTCAAGGGCGAAAATACCTGGTCCATCACCAATGGCGGCACGTTGAACGCCAGCGGCGCCATCAGCGGCGGAGGCAGTCTGGTCAAGACCGGTTCGGGTGTGTTGACGCTCTCGGGCTCGAACACCTACAGCGGCTCGACGTTGATCAGCGGCGGCACCCTGGAGTTGGGCGATGGTGGTACCCTCGGCAATGGCGCTGTCACGAACAACGCCGCCCTCGTGTTCAACAGCTCCGGTGCGATCAGCGTCGGCAGTATGATTGCCGGTAGCGGCACGCTGACCAAGCAGGGGAGCGGCACGTTGACGCTGGCCGGTACGAACACCTACCTAGGCGCCACGACCATCAGCGCGGGGACCTTGACGGTGAACGGTGGGCAGGTCACCAACACGGCGGGTGTCACGGTCGGTACGCTGGCCGGAACGGTGGCCACGCTGGTGGTGACCAACGGGGGCACAGTGTACAGCACTGATCGTGTCACCTTGGGAAGCGTGTCAGGCGCCAACAGCAATCGGATTCAGGTGACCGGTACGGGTTCTCGTCTGGATTTCGGTGGGAAATCGCTGTATTTTGGCGCCGATTTTGGAAAAACGGTGACAGGGAGTTGCGTGGTGGTGGAGAACAACGGCGTGGTGACCAATGTGGGCGGGATGACCCTTGGCTATGGGGATTATTCGGCCGGCAACTCGGTGATTGTCACGAACGGCGGTAAGCTCTATGGGGGTGCCGGTTCAATCGGTTACCGTCAATATGTAAGCAACAACTGGGTCTATGTGGGCGGAAATGGAGCGGCCTGGAATGTCGGTGGCGGGCTCGAGATTGGGCATTATACGAGTGGACGGTGCAATTACTTGTTGGTGGATGGCGGCGGCATTGTGACCAATGTGAGTACTCTCTACGTCGGCAACTACTCCGGTACGGCTGGCAATTTCATGGCCATCACCAACGGCGGCCAGGTTTACACCAAGAGCGCCAGTGCCATCGGCAACGCCTCCGGCGCGAACAGCAACTACGTCAACGTCGCCGGTGGCAACGCGCTTTGGAATCTCGGCAATCAGACGCTGGCCATCGGTAAGACCGGCGCCACGGGCAACTGGATGACGGTGGCGAGCGGCGGCATCCTGACCAACGGCAGTGTGACCTTCGGCGGACTGGGCTCAGTGTGTACCAACGGCGGCGATGCATACTTGTCCGGTATCAATCTGGCGAATAGCGATTCGCTGTGGGTGTTTAACGGCGGCACGCTGCACGCCACCGCCGCCGGTAATATCCTCTATGGCAACGGGACCGGCGTCCTCGCGGACGCGGGCGGGACGATAGACGACGGCGGGAAGACGGCGACGGTCGTGTCGGTTCTGTCCGGCGCGGGCGCCTTGACCAAAACGGGTGGGGGGACGCTGGCTCTGACCGGCGCCAATGGCTACAGTGGCGGGACGATGAACGCCGCCGGGACGCTGGTGTACAGCAACAGTGCGGCGCTGGGCAGCGGGACCCTTGCCTTCAGGGGCGGTACGCTGAAATACGGGACGGGCTTCACGGACGACCTGTCCGGGAAGATCAAGGGCTCGACCGGCGCGATCGCGATCAATGACAACGGCCAGTCGGTGACGTTCGCCTCGGTGCTGGACAGCGGCAACAGCGGGGGACTGGCGAAGCTGGGATCAGGCACCCTGACCCTTTCGGGCGCCAATGCCTACAGCGGCGCGACGACCGTCAATGACGGGACGATTGTCATCAGCAACAACGCGGCCTTCGGGATCGGAACGGTGGTGATGAATGGCGGCTCGCTGACCAATGGCCCCGGTTCCTGGACGCTTGGCAATACCTTCAGTCTTGCCGCATCGGCGATGATCGGCGTCGGCGGGGGCGACGCCGTGACGCTGAACGGGGCGGTGACCAATGCCGGGGCCTTGACCAAGGCGGGGTCGGGAACGTTGGTGCTGGCCGGCGCCAACACGTATTCCGGGGTGACGGCGGTTTCGAATGGTACGTTGGTGGGCGTGACGGGCGGATCGTGTTCCAACAGTTTCTTCACGGTGTTGACGAGCGCGACCTGCGGCGTACAGGTGGCAACGTCCGGGGGAACCTGGGCATGCAAGGGATTGACCAATAACGCGAACAGCGTGCTGGACTTCAATTTCCTTGTGCCGGCGAGCGTATCCACCGCGCCTTTGCAGGTTCTTCAGGATCTGAAGCTGGATTCCACTGTAAAACTGATCATTCGCGGGGGGGTGGCCGGGACGAATGGCGCCCAGTACCCGTTGATCAAGTACACGGGGACGCTTTCCGGGACGGTTCCCACCTCGGCGGCCTCGCTTCCAGCGGGGGTATTGGGGATCATCTCGAACAACACGGTAAACCGGTCCATTGACCTGGTCCTGACGAACAACAGCGCGGTGTACTGGGCGGTGGGTGACGGGAACTGGGATATCAACACGACGATGAACTGGAAGGCGGGGGCGACATCCGGAGTGACCAATGCTGTTTATTTTGATGGCGAGCCGGTGATCTTCGACGACAGCGCAAGCGGGACGGGGACGATCCTGGTGACCAATATGGCCACAACGGTGTCCCCGGCGGGCGTGACGGTGAACAGCGCCAAGGACTACACGATCTCCGGCGGTCCCATTTCCGGAAGCGGGGCCCTGACGAAGGCGGGAAGCGGCACCCTGACGCTGACCGGCACGAACAATTACACTGGTGCGACGACGGTCAGCGCCGGGACGTTGACGGTGAGCGGCGGGGCGATCAGCAACACCTACGGTGTTTATCTGAACAACACAATGGTCGGTTCCCGGGCAACACTGGCGGTGACCAATGGCGGCTACGTTGGAGTCACCAGCGATCTGATGCTTATAGGGAGTGCGAATTATTCCATCAGCAACCGCATCTATGTGGGCGGGGCGGATGCGGCGGGGACAAAGGCAACGCTGAACCTGAATGGCAAGATGATCTACTATGGCTATTCGCTTTCGGCTGCTTCTGTTTCGAACAACCAGCTATATGTGGATCAAGGCGGGGTGGTGACGAACATGGCCCGGGTCATCATTGGCAATGGTATTGGTGCTGTCGGCAACAGTTTGATCATTACCAATGGCGGCCAGTTCCATAAAACCTCTACGGACTACCTCGCCATTGGCGGCGCCAACGGTGCGGGTTACAGCAACTGGGTGTATGTGGGTGGGTCACCCGGGCCAGGGGCCATTGCGCTTTTGAATCTTGGTGGGGGTTACGTTCAAATCGCTAACGGTGCGAATGGTGTGGGAAACCATGTGATGGTTGATGGTGGCGGTGTTGTGACCAATGGCCGCTTCTTGGTCGGCACTGGCTCTGGCGCGGTTGGCAATTACATGGTCATCACCAATGGCGGTTTGGTGTACAACAGCGCTGTAGCCAGCACCATCGGCTACGGCACTGGCGCCAACAGCAACTCCGTGTGGATGGGCTCGACGGCGACGCCCTCCGTGTGGAACCTGCGCGGTACGGCGATGACGATTGGTAGCGCCACGGCGACCGGCAACTGGATGACGGTGGCCAGCGGCGGCATCCTGACCAACGGCAGCGTCTCGTTCGGCGGGGTGGGTTCGGTGTGTACCAACGGCGGCGATGCGTACCTGTCCGGTGTCAACCTGGCGAACAGCGATTCGCGGTGGGTGTTCAACGGCGGCGCGCTGCATGCCACGGCCGACGGCAATCTCCTCTACGGCGCCGGAACCGGCATTCTCGCGGCTGCGGGCGGGACGATAGACGATGGCGGGAAGACGGCCACGGTCGCCGTGGTCTTGTCCGGAGCGGGCGCCTTGACCAAGACGGGGACGGGCTTCCTGGTGCTGACCAACGCCAACACCTACAGCGGGGCGACGACGGTCAGTAACGGGACCTTGGAAATCAGCGGGACCGGTGTACTGGGCGGGGGGAACTATGCCGGGGCGATCGCCAACCTCGGAACCATCCTCTGTTCGGGTAGCGCGACGCAGCTCTGGAGAGGGGTGATAGCCGGGACGGGGACGTTGAGGCTGTCCGGCTCCGGAACCCTGACACTCTCGGGGACAAACACCTACTCAGGCGCGACAACGGTGGATGCCGGAAAACTCGTCGGAATCACGGGTGGATCGTGCTCGAACAGCGCCATCACGGTGGCGAGCGGGGCGACCGGCTCGGTTCAGGTGGTCACGTCGGGCGGTCAATTCGCGGTGGGCGGCTTGGTGATGAACAACGGTTCGATCCTCAATCTCCGGTTTGATGCCGTGCCCAGCACCGCGACGGCGCCGTTGTTCGTGAACGGCAATGCGCCAGTGTTCAGCGGGACGGTGACGCTTCAGATCAATGGAAGCAAGGGGATCCCCGCCGGAACGTATCCGCTGGTCAAGTATTCGGGGGAGGCGGGATCGATTGCCGGAATCAGCCTCTCGCTACCGGCTTGGCTTGTGGGGTCGCTGAACAACAACACCGGGGCGAAGACGATCGAACTGGTGGTCACGGAGGCCTCGAAACTGCACTGGGCGGTGGGGACCGGAAACTGGGATACGGGCACCCTCAACTGGAAGACGCCCGCCGTGGCGTCATCGGCGAATGCCTACTATTCGGACGGGCTGGATGTGATTTTCGACGACAATGCGAGCGAGACGGGGATCCTCACGGTGAACAACACGGCGGCGGTCTCGCCCGCGAGCGTGACGGTGAGCAACATCACAAGGGCCTACACGATCTCCGGCAGCGCGATCGAGGGGAATACCGGGCTCGACAAGCAGGGCTCTGGCACGGCAACGCTTGGCGGCGTCAATACCTATGGCGGGGACACCCGCGTGTCCGACGGGACATTGCTGGTGAATGGCAGTATTGCCTACAGCCCGTGCGCCGTCAGCAACGGCGCGACGCTGGGCGGGACGGGAACGGTGGGGACTGTCACGGTCGTTTCCGGCGCGACGCTTGCCCCCGGCATTGAGGGGGTCGGAACGCTGGCCGCCGGAGCAGTGACCTTGCAGCCGGGCAGCGTGTTGGCCATGCAGATCAACTACGCGGCGGGGACGTCGAATCGGTTGGCGGGATCCGCCGTCACGATCAGCAGTGGAGCGGTCCTGTCGCTGACGGACACGGGCAACGACGACATTCCGGTCGGGGCCCAATATACCCTCGTGACCGGGGTGACCGGCGACGGGCAGTTTTCCGGCTATCCGGAGGGGCTGATATTCCTGCTCGGCAGGAACACTTTCCAAATCACCTATCAGGGCGGGACTGTGGTGATCACCCGACGCCAATATGAGGGAACCGTGTTCACGATCAGGTAGGGCGGCCGCGCCTCCTCCGCCAAGGCGAGAGGAAGACCTCACCACTAATCTTCACTAATTCGCACTGATGGGGGAGAAGAAAGAGAATGTTTTGCGATTATTCTGTCTGGCGAGTACACCAGCCACAATAATCGCAAAACGACCTTCCGTGAAGAATTTAGGGATAATGAGGAAGCGTTGCACACAAAACGGAGTGGCCTGCCTGGGTGCCCTGAGCTGAGTCGAAGGGTTTATTTCTCCGGATTCCCCGACAACCCGTTGCGGGATTTTTGGCTGAGGTACTCCGCAGACGAAAATCCCGCAACATTATTTGTTTCTTTTCTTGATGAGTGTCAATCAGCGGAGATTAGTTGAATCTCCTCTAAGCCCTTTGGGAGGGGCAAAACGCTTCTCCTCAAGGTACATTATAAGCGGGCTTGCCGTGTGTGCGGCTTCCCAATTTGTTTAATCGTACTCAAGAGGAGAAGCGAGATGAAGTATTACACATCGGAGACAGAATTCAACTGCGGGATTGATCTGCACGCGCGGGAGATGTACGCGTGCATCATGGATCGCCAGGGCAAAAAGGTGGTCCACACGAACATCATCGGTAACGATTTCTCATATTTCCTGAAGAAGGCCGCTCCGTACCGACATTCGATGACGGTGGTGAGCGAGTGTACGTTCAACTGGTACTGGTTGGCCGATGCCTGCTTCGATGCGAAACTGCCATTCGTGCTGGCCCACGCGCTTTATCTCAAACACATCCACGGCGGCAAGAACAAGAACGACCGGATCGACTCGGAAAAACTGGCTCACCTGCTGAGGTCCAACCTGATCCCACAGGCCTATGCCTATCCCGCCGCGAGGAGACCTGTACGTGCGTTGCTGCGCCAACGCATGAGTTATGTCTGGCAAAGAGGAGCGTTGATGGCCCACATCGCGACGAACCAGATGGCAGAAGGACTCAAACCTGCATCGCGGCCGGCAGGTGACCGCGACGAGTGGATGGATCGAGTCCTGATCCAGTACGACAACTCTCTTCACCGCCTTTCTGCAAGTTGTGAGATGGACATGATTCGAGCCTACGATGCCCAGATCCTGAAGCTGGAGGGCGAGATCCTCAAGCATGCCAAGGGACATGAAGGGAATTATTATGCTCTGCTGAACACCGTGCCAGGGATCGGGCGCATACTGGCTATGACGATCATCTTCGAGATGGATACGGTCGAGCGATTCCCTTCTGTGGGGGACTTCCTGAGTTACTCGCGGCTGGTCAAAGGTTCGATTGCCAGCGCCGGAAAGTTCAAGGGACTGGCCGGCGGCAAGATGGGGAATGCCTACCTGCGATGGGCCTTCGGAGAGGCCGCAGTTTTGGGAAAAGGACATCATCCGCTCCTTGCACCGTATGCTGATCGACTCATCGCCAAACACGGAAAGTTCAAAGGCAACGCCATCCTAGCCTCCAAACTCGCCCGTTGCGTTTACTTCATGCTGCAGAATGGAACCGCTTTCGATGCCGAAAAACTAGTTGCCACATCACTTTAATGAATCTTGCCCGGACGGAGATGAGCCTCGGTACTTCACTGGGATGCCAATACGCTACCCCCTTCAATGAGAAGCTACAGCAATGGGTCTTGGAACCCGAATCTTCTCGTGGGGAAGCGGGCCAGCCCAATTTAGTTGAATGGGCCACTCCGCCTCGGGCGCTTAATATTGCTTTGAACAATGAGGTTAACCACTCCTGGCCCGAGCTTGTCAATCACTGGAAGTCCAGCCCTGATGCTGGACAAGCCTGCTTTCGTTATGAATAGGGGGAGCCAGGACGTACTGCTTTTGTTTCTGGGCCGTTGTTGCACGTTCGAGGTGACAACCGTGAGCCGAGCTGGATTGAACAGGCTCTGATGCCTGCAAAGTCTGCCTCCACCTCTATTGAGCCCGTATGGTTGTGTGGCTGGAAAACCCGCCACTTGAAATAAAGATGGCAACCCTTGCTCAGAGCTTCGAATGCCCGAAAGAAGCGTCTTCCGGGAGCGGGACGTTTTTCTCTTGTAACAAAACGGGCTTAATGGTTGTAACAAACCGGGCTTAATGGTGGTGAAGTCTCCCCCTCGACGCAACATAAAGTGAAATGCGCCCGCCTCCCCTGTTTATGGGAATTGCCGTTCCGCGTTGCCGGATCAATACTGACTCAATGAAGGGTAAAGAGGGATCACGATGAACACAACAATTTCATGCTATTCACGCCGTTCCGCGATGCTGGCAATGATCGCGGTGGCTGTGCTCCTTTTTCCACTGGCCCTCCTGGGGGCGGATAACGCCACGCGCATACGGAGCGTCCGCGTTTCGCCCGAAGGCGCCTTCTGCAGTCTTGGCTCGTACGACGTTTCGCCGGAAAGTCCCGACGGAACGAAGATCGCCTACATGAAATGGACGGCCATTCCTACAAGCGCCTCCGGTGGAAAGGGGGAGGTGTGGACTTGCAGCAGGGATCTGAAGACGCGCACGAAGGTCGTGGACGTCTATAACGTTTGTGTCCATAACGGCGCGGCCACCGCCTGGGTGGACAACAGGAGGATCCAGGTGAGCGGAGTCTGGGACGGGAAGCAGCGCGGCCCGGCTATTGTCAACATCAACGGGACGGTTGAATTCGGCCCCTATTCCCGAATGGAAAACCTCCACGAACCGGTGAATGGGAAGGTGCTCCTGTTGGGGGGTGAGAACCGGGCGTCATTGGGCAGGGGGCTTTTCGTGCTCGATCCCGCGACAGGGAAGACAAGCAAGGTCTGTGATGAGCGTGATTTCGTGAAGTATGCCGACAGAATGCCAGACATGAAGGATCCCGCCTACTGGGTCATCTCGCACGCTACCTGGTCGAAAGACGGCTCGTATATTGCCCTCTGTCTCCAAAGCAACAAACCCAAGGCCCCCATTGGCGAGTATTTGTTCTCGTTCCGTCCCGATTTCACCGATGTGGTCTTCTTTGGGAAAAAGCCGATGCATTTCAACTGGTATGAGGGCCATCAGTCCATTTTCGGGAATGACCGGGCGGTGCAGGATGGTTTGGAGAACAACAACTCGATCAGGCGATGGACACGCGACGGAAAATGGATTGAAACCCTTGCCGGGGCCGCGACGCATAACACCATGAGTCCCGATAAGCAATGGTTTGCGGGGGAGTCTTGGTATAACACTGATCCCGTCATCACCCTCTACAGAAAGGGCTCAACGAATGCAACGGCGACCCTCATGTCGCACAATTTCCGGCATGTGACCTGGGGCATGAGGGCCCATGTCAATCCGGCCTTTTCGAGGGATGGAAAGCGTTTGTACTACAACCGGGCGACAAGCGAGTCCCTCAACGAGGTGTGGTGTTCGGATCTGTCAGGGTTGTAACAAAGGAAAGAATTTGAACAGAAGACGCGAAGAAGAGTAATTCTTCACCGCCTCCCTCCTGCGTCCGGCTATTCGCCGGAGCTCCGGCGGGCATGTCGGCGGAAAAACAATAACCCTTTGCGATCTTCGGTGCGCTGCCCTGAGCTTGCCTGCGGTGAGCCTGCCGAACCCGTCGAAGGGGCTTCTGTTCAATTTTTTTCCTGTCAAAATCATGACCAATATTCGATTGATTAAATTCGTAAGGGACTGACCCTCTCCCCCCTTTATGGGAATAGGCGAAAAGTGCTGTCTGATCAATAATGAGTCCATGAGTAAGACAAAGGATAGGCGTATTTCAAATGACATTTCTGTGCGTTCGTTCATTTGTTTAGTCTATTTCGTGGTGTTGCCAGCGTTTCTGGTTCATGCAGGGCCGCCTCTGCCGCCACCGGGGGGGCATTGGGTGGTCATGCCCGAACTGACCGATGAATTCAACGTCTCAGAGCTGGATACCTCCAAGTGGTACAACTACCATCCCTATTGGACGGGTCGGACGCCCAGCCAGTTCGTGCCGCAAAATGTGGCGGTCTCGAATGGATTCCTGCAGTTGCGCATGACTACAGCGGTCACCAATATGGCCGATGTGCAGAATCCACAGTATGAGAATTGGGTTGAGGCGTCCTGTGTATCATCAAAGACTCGCGTGGCGGAACCTTATTGCTACTACGAAGCGTCCATCAAGGTTGGACGCCTCTGTATGGCTAATGCATTCTGGTTTCATAAGCCGAGTTCGACTGTGGCGGACAGCGAGGAGATCGATGTTATCGAGAACTTTGGGGAAGGCCAGGATCCCGCGACGACCAATCTCATGCTCATGAACACGCACTATTGTGCGCAGAATGGGGCGAATGATGTGTCGACACCGCGGCGGTGGCAGATGCCTTACGACTCGGCGTCGGATTTTCATGTCTACGGGATGTGGCGGTACGAAACCAACGACGTTCGGTTCTACCATAATGACTCGAACGTGGTGTCCGTGGTTCCTGGAGGGCCCATGAACGATAAGCATTACATGTTTTTCTGCAATGAGGTTCAGCTGTGGAATGGCCTGCCGACCCTCGAGTCCCTCCACGATCCACAACGAAATACGATGACCGTGGACTGGGTGCATAGCTGGCGACTGGTGCCGGATAGCGATGTGGCGGTGGGCGTCACCGATAGTCCGGATCCGGTCGTGGTGGGCAATCCGCTCACCTACATGCTGGCGATCACCAACCTGGGACCGCTGTCTGCCTCCAACGTGGTCGTTGTCGATACTCTGCCGCACGATGTCACATTCAGTTCCGCCTCCGCCAGCCAGGGCTCTCCCATTCTCTCCGGCCGCACGGTTATTTGCCAACTGGGCACGATGGCGAGTAATGCCTGTGCCACCATGCAAATCACCGTTGTCCCCGACAGGGGCGGATCCTTTACCAATACCATTTGCGCGAACAGTCCAGCGGAATGGGGGCTTTATTCTTCGAACAATATCGCCAGCACAGTCACCACCGTGCTCTCCCTGCAAAAACTGGAGGTCCGTCCGTCCGTCCTCGACTTCGGCACTATCAGGACCGGGGTCGTCGTCCAGGCCCAGTTCATTGTGACCAATAGCGGCGACTTTGCGCTGTCCGGGACGGCCGGGGGCGTGTCCGCGCCGTTTGCGGTCGTTTCCGGCAGTCCCTACACCGTGGCCGCCCGGAGTGCCGCCAATGTGGTTGTTTCCTTCACCGCACCCGGCGCCGCCGCCACCAATACCGACAATGTCATTTTCACCAGCAACGGGGGAAACTCCACCAATGCCGTTACCGCCATCGCGGCGGGCGATTCGCCTGTCGCCATGTTTACCGGCAGTCCCACCAGTGGAGCTGCCGCGCTCACCGTTATGTTCACCGATACCTCGATGGGCAGTATCACCAACCGTGTCTGGGATTTTGGCGATGGCACAACCCTCAACACGAATCTTGCCACTTTTGAACACACCTATGTGGCGGTTGGAGGGAAAACCGTCACGTTGGTTGTCAGCGGGCCGGTCGGATCCAGTTCGCAGACCCGATCGAATTATGTCAACGTTGCCGTGCCCCTGGCGGCCACATGGACCAATGCGGCGCCCAGTGGCAATTGGTCGGTGGCCGGGAACTGGAATCCTTCCATCGTTCCCGATTACGGTGGTGACGTCATTTTCGGAACGGGGGGCCGTACGAGTGTTGTGGACACCGTCAGCCCTATCGTCAGCAGTGTGATTTTCAATCGCGCCGGTGATTTTGTCGTTGCCGGCAGCGGCGGCGGGCTGATCGTCAACAGGGGGATTGCCGCCAGCAATAGCGAAGTCTACGCCATCAATGTGCCCATCACGTTGGGCTCGACCAACACTTGGTTCGTCAATGCGGGCGGCCTCCTTCAGGTCAGCGGCCCGGTCGACGGCGCCAGCCCGCTCACCAAGACCGGCGATGGGATGTTGACCTTGACCGCCACTAATACCTATTCCGGAGGGACGAGCATTAGCGCCGGCACAGTGAGGGTGGATGGCGGGGTGGTCTCTAATGTTTCGATCGGCGCCACGGCGGGGGCTGCACTGGTGGTGGTCAACGGAGGCCGGGTCTTCAACTCAGCCGATTGTGCGATCAGCAATGGCGTCAATAACAGTAAATCCGTCATCATTGATGGGGCCAACTCGGCCTGGATGGGCAAGGCCGGGAATAGAATATATATTAATGGATCGGCGGATACTCTGGTCCAGGTTGCCAATGGGGGTGTTGTCAGTAATTTCTTTCTGCTGGTTGGCTATGGAACTGGCGCGCATCGGAACTCTCTTGTGATTACCAACGGTGGCCAGGTGTTCGCTGGCAATATCATCAATATCGCCTCGAGTACCAGTTTGGGAGGGGGCAACAGTAACTGCGTCTATGTCGGCAGCACGACCAATGCGACGTCACTCCTGAATGGGCGGGGCTTTGCCATCGAACTCGGCAAAGGCAACAATAGTGTCACTGGGAACAGGGTCAAAGTGGATCAGGGCGGTGTCATCACCAATATAAGCTCCATCAAGATTGGCAGTGCGGGCTCGTCCCGGAATTCGATCATCATCACCAATGGTGGCCAGATGTTCACCGCAGGCGCCAGCACCAATGGCATCGCCGCCGGGGCGAACAGCAACTCCGTCATCATCGCCGGGGCGAATGGAGCGGTGAATTCCCGCTGGTATATGGGGGGCAGCACGTTGGCCATTGGCGGGAACGCCAGCGCCACCGGTAACTCCCTGGCCGTATGGCCCGGTGGTGTCCTGACCAACGGCAGTGTCACGCTGGGCGGTGTCGGGTCGGTGTTCACCGTGGGTGGCGTGGCCGACTTGTCCGGCCTAACGCTGGGTGGTACAGGTTCGTTATTGGCGCTGAACAATGGGTACTTGCGGGTTCCCGGTGTGATCATCGGCACGAGCTCTACCCTGTCCGGAACCGGCAGTATCAGCGCGCCGGTTACGGTCAACGGGAATCTGGTCCGGGGCAACGGGGGTGGCATCCTGACGGTCAGCAACTCGCTGACCCTTTCCAGTAGCGCCGTGCTGCAAGGCGCGTTTGGGGCCACTGGCGATGTTGTGGCTGTGACCGGCACGCTCACCCTTGACGGCACGATCAATATCACCAATGCGGGCGGGTTTGCACCGGGAACCTATGTCCTGTTCACGTATCCGGCAGGCAATCTGGTGAACAATGGCCTGGCCATCGGAACGGTGCCCGACGAATCTTACGGCTATGCTGTGGATACCAGTCTCGCCGGTTATGTCCGGCTGGTCGTGACCCGTCCCACCTTCACCTCATGGCTCACCCACTATCCGGGTGTTGGTGCGTGGAACGACGACCCGGATGGCGACGGGGAGAAGAACCTGATGGAATATGCCTTGAACCGCAATCCGATGTCCAAGGATCAGGGTGGTTTCGTATTGAGCCGTGATTCAAATAGCCTGCCGACCGTGGTGTATACCCGGCGGTTGCCGCCGCATGACATCTCGTACTGGATCGAACGCTGTAGCAACCTGATAAACAGTGCCTGGGATACCAACGGGTTCTCCGAGATCCGGGCGGTGGACGACGGGAATGGCCTGACCGAGACCGTAACCATGCAGGA
>CAJBSZ010000245.1 GCA_903958395.1 uncultured bacterium
AAATAATATGGCCTATCTGCCTTACGCCAATCCTTCTACAGTAGTATCAACTACCGAAGCCAGAAGTTATGTATTCGGATACGAAGGCACCAGCGTCACGGCAGCAATGGCTACTCCGAACTGGGATAACTACGGTGCTTTATACAATTATGCGGCAGCCTTGATCGCTTGTCCTGATGGATGGCACCTTCCGACCGATGCCGAATGGAAAACCATGGAGATGTACCTTGGTATGTCGCAGGCCGATGCCGATAAAAACGGATGGAGAACAGGCGGATCCGTGGAACTTAAGCTGAAAGCCACCACGGCATGGGGTGCAAACAGCAACACAAACTCTGCCAAATTTAATGCTATACCTTCCGGATTACTGGACGGAAATGGCTTTTATCAATTGATGACCTCAGCAGTTTACTGGACGGCTACGAGCTTTGATGCAACGAAAGCATACGACCGGTATATGAGTGCTGACACTGTTGGTATTTCCCGCGGAGCCTGGCCGAAAAGCGAAGCATACTCAGTAAGGTGCATCCGCGATTAAGATTATTATTATTGATCGGGGTAATTGCTGTTTCCTGCTCCAGGGATAGAATTATCACCATTGAAAAAGGCAATCTGAGGGTCGACTTCTACTCAGCAATGCCTGTTTTTAAAAACATCATTTATTCTTCTGATACTGTTAGTCCCCAAATAGGAAGGGGACTGACAGTAAACGGAGAATTGAAGGAATGGAGCCAGTGGGAAATTAAATCCCGCATGAAAGGCGATACGGTGGTTTATGAAATGAACCTGAACCATCCGGAGATAAAAGCGGATTTTCTCTTTTGGATAGATTCCGCCTCCGTCAGGATGAGAATCACAAACATCGAGGACAAAAGCAATTCCCTTAATGAAATAGGGTTTCAGGAACAACCCTGGGTGAGCATCAGGGATACCAGCTTTCATTGGTGGACCGTTAAAAACTGGACACGCGTACCCTTTGTCAGGGAAAAAGTCTTCTCACGCGGTATCGGTTACTACAATTCTTTGTACGGGAATGCCGGCGATACCATCCAACGGGCCGGAATGCCCTATTTTGCCTGTATCTGGCATCCTCAGAAATTCTGCATGGCAATCAGCACCAACATGAATGTTTATCCGATAAAAATCTGGAGCGATTCAGCCGGATGCAACATGGCCCCCAACAAATATTATTATAAGGTTAAAACCAAACAGATGCCGGATTATGAGGCCCGGCTTTCCTTTATCGGAGACCTGAACGGTAATGGCAAAATAGATAACGGTGACTATTACGTGTGGTGTAACCGGCAGATGAAAGGGCCGGATGAATTGCACAAAAATTCCATCTGGTACAAAATCAAAATCAATGATTCAGGTAATAAGGATAACCCCTGCACAAACCTGGCCCAGTCGAAGGAAATCATCAACTATATCAAAAATATAACTGATGGAATTCCACAAATCATTTATCTCGTTGGATGGCAGTATGATGGTCATGATACCGGTTACCCTGCTCTCGATCAGCTGAATCCCCGTATGGGAACCAGTAAGGAATTATATTCACTCTCAGGATATTGCGACAGTATCAACTCAGTGCTGAGTATCCATGCAAACTTGTGCGATGCCTATAAAGGGAACAAGTATTTTTCAAAAGAAATCATGGCTTCCGATTATGACGATTCCCCCATGTTCTGGGAAATTTTCGCCGACAGTGCCTTCCATATATCCCATTATAAGGATGTTGCAACCGGGAGTATTTATCGGAGGCTGGAGGAGCTTCTCAAGATCTTCCCAATAAAAAGGAGCATCCATTTTGATGCAATGAGGGTCACAAATTGCAACCCTCAATGGGAAAAAGATACCATCGGGGTTTTGGAGGAATATGAACTCGGACTGAAGCCGATTGCTGAATGGCTAAATAAAAAGGGGATACTGATCACTACTGAAACCCAGAATGGTAATCCGATAGATTTATCACCGGTAGCCGTTGGTATGTGGACTTATTTCCGCCTGATTTTTGAGTATAAGCAGATATACCACGGTAAAATAGTCGGCGGGGGAATCCCGGAAGGTGAGGCCCCACTGAGATACTTATGCGGCATGGGCAACTCTATCACCCAGGATATTTCATACAAGGAGTACAAAGGGCATCTGTCATATGAAACCCAGAAGGTGAAAATGAAGCAGCTGATCTATCTGAGCTCCATATTATATCAGTTCCTGCTAACAAAAGAGATGCTGGAAGTTAACCGGAATGACGGCAGTTACACCATCCGTTTTTCCGATGATGTACTATCCGTTTACGATAAAAGCACTG
Source organism: uncultured bacterium (assembly GCA_903958395.1). Classification (GTDB taxonomy): domain Bacteria; phylum Verrucomicrobiota; class Kiritimatiellia; order CAIKKV01; family CAITUY01; genus JAABPW01. Next base: position 2,315 of record CAJBSZ010000245.1, read on the forward strand.
ATAAACTCAGGGTCACCTGGAAAGATATGATTATCGCCGATGATGATGATCGTTTTGTTCCCACCCATGGCGGGATTTATGCTTTCAGTCAGAATGGCTCGGACCGGGAATGGACCCTTCCGGAAGAGTACCGGAATGCCGGTCTCAAGGTTTATGAATTAACAGATAAAGGCCGAACTGTATTCAGCAATTTTACGGTCACCAATGGTAAAATCAGGCTGAAATTATCGGCCAATCAATCCGTTAAAATCGTATTAGTCCAATAACAAGGTTACTGGCATGATCTTTTTACTCTTTGCTTTCACCTTTCCATCAACTGATACCTGAAACCCGATACCCTTCTTGTATTTAGTTCCGTTCCGGTCCCAGAGGATGGTGATCCGTTTGCCTTGGTAGAAGATATCGTCCAGGCAGAACCAGTCCCAGCTATCCGGAATTAATGGGTTAACAGTTAAGGTATTATCAAGAGATGGCCTGAGTCCCACCAGTCCGTTAATGATTATATCGTTATAGGTGGAATGATTGTAGTAAATGCCGCGCTCCTGAAAACCATGATTGTAATTCTGGATTTCCATGCGTGTGCGGGCCAGCCAATCGCCGTTGAATGGATTGAGGTTTTCATCGATCCATAAATTTTCGTTGATGATGGTAACCCCATCCGGAGGAATCTGGCGGAACCGGTGCGATTTTGTATAGATCTTGAGAGTTTCAAAGAAATCATCTTTAGTGATCACTGTCTGCGGATAATCGTTAAGCACATTGGCCAGCGCGGTTAATGTCTGTGAGGTGGCAAAGGGCCAGCTGGGGCCGTTCCACTGGCATTCATGCCCTTCGTAGCTGACACGGAAGCCGGGGTGCCGTTGCTCTGCGGTGGTGGGTCCGAATGGTGCATAAAAACCTTTAGGATCCATCAGCTGATTCCAGGCAGTTTCATACCCTGCATTTTTCGGTGGCAGCTCAACATACCAGGGGATGTACCCCAGCAGTTCACGGGCATCGCTCAGTGATTCAGGGGGAGCTTCCGTTTTACTTCCTCCACCGGCGGTGGGTATCACCTTGAAAAAATTGGCTTTAGGGTCCCAGAGCTTATCGAGGGTCAGTTGTTTTATTTTTTCTGATTCCGCGCTGAACTCACCGGCCAATTCACTTTTCCCGGCCATGGTGGCAATTATCGAGATTGCGCGCGCATCGGCAAACATATAGGAATTGATTGTCGGTCTTTTGCCTGTTCCGCCGATGGCCACTTCCATTCCATCCTGACCATCGTTTTGCCAGAACAAGCCATCCGGGCTTCGGCGGCGCTTTTCCCATTCATGAAAATTGTTGACCAGATCAGGCAGTACATCAGTGAGAAGGGCTTTATCAGGATGCACCATCTGGAACTGAAGGAAACTCTCGGCAATCGGGAAACTGTACACGTAGGGATCACCCCCCTGCCTGAGCCAGAAAAGGCCGTAATCTTTAATAAAATCCGGATTGCGGAGCCAGCGGCCCTCCCTGAAGTGGTGCATCGCCGGACAGGAAATGGAATTGTACTTTCTTGCCCAGGATACATTAGGCATGAACTCGGTGATGACATACCCTTCCGGTGTTTGCTTGATATGCTTCCGGAAGGTCCACCAGCGGTAATAATATACTTCCTCAATCTCTTTGTCGGGACATTCGAAAAAGGGGATATTGGCCACCATAAATGGCCAGGCATCAGCGTTGCGGATCATCTTTGTGCCCGGCACAACATCCACATGCAGCTCCTGCTTGTCCTGTTCGTTGAACTTATCAGCATAATGTTTGAATGCAGCCTTGTCAAGAATTGTTGTGTTCGTTACTTCAACAGCCTTTAAGGAGATTGGCACTTTATTGAAATATATCCCCTCATAAGCTGATTTTTTACCGGCTTCATACAGGCATCCGAGCTCATTTTTGCTCACCTGCACCAGATCGGAATAGGCAGCGGGGCCTCTTTGTATGGTGCTCATCAACTCCCATGTTTTCCCTTCGTCACGGCTGATTTTCAGCTCCAGATTGCGCCGGCCGGCCGAATCTGCAGGATTCAGGAATGCCAGCGCTTTTTGCCGGCCATTAATGGTGATATCCAGCAAGGCTGCCTGGCAAATGGGCTCAATTAGTGCCGGATCATTAACAAGGTCACTCCACGTTGCTCCGCCATCCATGGAGCTACTCACCTTTCTGCTCCTCTGCTTCCTCTCGTAATTGCGCATGTTCAGCATCAGCTTTCCGTCCGGGAGTTCAGCCACAGTGCACTCATTTACCTGATCCTGTGGTGTGGTGCCGCCGAGTTTCCAGGTGGAGCCATGGTCATCGGAATATATAACGTGACTGAAATATTTTTTGGTTCCGGCCTCGATATGGTCACACGGAATCATGAGCCTGCCCTTGTAAGGCTTGCTCTTCAGCTGTATTCCATGAACCGGGCCGGTGGCATACCAGGTCCAGGAGGGCAATTTCACCATGGAGGTAATCTCCCGGGGCTGATTCCAGGTGGTGCCGTCATCGGCTGATTGCATGATAAAGATTCTGCGGGTATCCTTGCTGGTCTGATCAATGATCATGGATTCATGGTCCGTGCCAAGATTCCAGGTCGACAGCAGGATGATGGTTCCGGTTTCATAATCAACCACCGGAGCTGGATTGCCGGCAACATTTTCACCATCATCCCAAATGACCTGAAGGGTGCTCCAGGTTTTTCCCTGGTCGGTTGAGCGGCGGAGTACAAGATCTATATCACCCGTATCGGAACAACCCTTTTTGCGGGCCTCAGCAAAAGCAAGCAAAGTTCCCTTTTTCGATTTTACCATGGCAGGTATCCTGAAGCAGGCATAGCCGGAATCGCCGGCTCTGAAAAGTTCGGTGGGTTTGTTCAGCGGTGTATGTTTCAGATATTCAGCAAACCGTTCGGGCTGGTCGGTATTGATCAGATCGACTCCCAATAACCGGAAGGTATCCCATGCTTCCGGATGGTCAGGTGCACCCCAGAACCTGACGGGCTTACCCAGTTTATGTACCTTACGGATTACCTTTTCGATTTTCAGAAGCTCCTCCTCCGGCAAAGGCTTATCACCATTCAGGGTGCACACTTTATCCAGACTTTCACTGATCAGGGCGATCCGTTCCAGCTGTTCTCCTGTGTACTCAATGCCTGGCCTGCCATCGAACCCGATGATCGGGGAATAGTTTTTAAATAATGACGGTGGGGGCGTGTTGCCCGAAACCACCACTCTCACTGCGCGCGGATTGACGGCCGGATTAAATACCTGCGGATAGGCCGATATCTTGCGTATCAGCATATCCAGAGTAGGCTCATAGGATGTTTTCAGGTCAATGAGCAGAATAAATGAATTATTATTTTCCTTCCAGGCCTTGTTTCCGTTTCTTTTGAATTTTGCCACTATTGGCTGCAGATAAAGGCTGTCCAACGACCTGCCCAGTGCGACCTCCTTCTGGCCGTGAGCTACAATAAGCTGATCACCAACTGCCCAGATATCGGCTTCGATCGAGCTTAAGTTGGATTCCCATGCAGAGAAAAAGGGACGTTTTTGTTCATAATCATTATGTGAATGTCCGCCCTGCCTGATACCATTATTGGTTTCCGCCGGATCCGGAGATTTCTTAAAAAGCAGTTTTGAGGTTGAGTTGTTTTTAACCACCACTTTATATCCCTCGGGGCATTCATATTGATAAGTGATATTGCTTCCATCGCGCTTCCATTCCAATTTTACTAAACCATCGCCTACCGGCATGGCGCCCTTGCATGATGCCAGCGTAAGATCAGAGAACTGCAGGGTGATCACTTTTCTATTTATATCGATATCGGCAATACCCAGAACATCGCGGTACAACATGTGCACCACATGCGAGGCAAAGCCATGTTCAAGTTGCGCCGCCGCCTGATGAGGGACTATGGCGCCGCCTGCGTCGTCCGCTACTTCGAGAATCTGCCCGCCCAACACCCCGCGAAGGCGCAGATCGAGGACGCCCTGCGCTACTTCAGGACCAACATCACCCGCATGGACTACGGCACATTCCGCAAATTTGGCTACTTCATCGGATCGGGTGCCATGGAAGGCACCTGCAAATCGCTAGTCAACCAACGCACCGACCTCGCCGGCCAACGCTGGAACCCTTCTGGATCCCTGAACGTGCTTCGATGTCGCGCCCTCGTCGCCGACGAACTCCACGCCCTTTATTGGCGTGAGCGTGCGTCGTCTGGAAACAGCAAGACGGCAGCCTGACCTTGCGCTCAAACTCCCTCTTCTCACTTTCCTGTCTTACACCCGCTAAAAAATGCACTTGCACATCACCGAAGCCTTTGCTAATTTACACTGCAATCGATTGCAATAAGGAAATTTTTCATTTTGTTAGAGATCGTAAAACGCAACCCGAAGGACGGATCATGCTCAAAACAGTCAAACAAAGTACCACCGACATCTACCTCAACAAGATTCGGCAGTTCAACGAACGGCTGGGCATTCGCATTCTGGAACGCCATGTCGTTTTCACGGCCGCATACCACCACACGCCCGCACGCTTGCCGCTCGCCAGTACCGTGAACCTGAAGCGCAAGCCGATCAACGAAGGGGTAGACTGGGGCAAGAACTGGGAATCGGGGTACTTCAAGTTGACGGGTACCGTGCCGAAAGCATGGCAAGGCCGGGCCATCTGCGCCGACATCGAACTTTCCGGCGAAGTCCTGATCTACGACCGACAGGGCACACCGCTCTATGGCCTCACCAACGGCAGCGCCTTTGCCTTCGACTATGCCAAATACATCTATCCGCTCTCCGAGCAGTGCCAAGGTGGCGAAAAAATTGAGATACTCGCGGAAGCGGCGGCTAATCCGCTCTTCGGCATTGCCGCCTCCAACCACATCACGCGCCACGATCCCGCACGCTTCGGCACCTTTCACGCCAAAGTAAACCGGCTCAGGCTGTGCGTCGTTGACACCGACTGCCGGTCGTTGTGGCTCGACATGAATACACTGTTCCATCTTGCCAAGGCGCTGCCGGAGACTTCAACCCGCCGCGCACGGATTGTCCGGGCGCTGAATGCGGCCGTGAACTGCTTTGCTGATACACCCGCGAACGCCCTGGCCACCCGCGCACTGCTTGCGCCGGAACTGGCGAAGCAAAACGGACACTCGGCCCTTACGACCATAGCGGTCGGACACGCGCACATTGACACGGCCTGGCTGTGGCCGCTCGCGGAAAGCGTGCGCAAGTGCGGCCGCACCTTCGCGAGCCAGATCGCCAACATCGAGCGTTATCCTGGCTACGTCTTCGGGGCGAGCCAGGCGCAACTCTACGCCTTCACACGGGACCACTATCCCATCCTCTATGCCAAGATCAAGCAAGCGGTAAAGGCCGGCCGTTGGGAAATTCAGGGTGGCATGTGGGTGGAATGCGACTGCAATCTCACCGGCGGGGAGGCCCTGGTGCGGCAGTTCCTGCATGGCAAAAATTTCTTCCGCGATGAATTCGGCGTGGATGTCAAAGGGTGTTGGATCCCTGACGTATTCGGTTACGCCGCCACCATGCCGCAGATTCTGCACCGGTGTGGCATCGACTGGTTCCTCACCCAGAAGATTTCATGGAACCAGTTCAATCCGTTCCCCCACCACTCGTTCCTATGGCAGGGTTTGGACGGCACCAAGATGCTCACGCATTTCCCGCCGGAAGACACGTACAACTCGCACCTGAACCCCGAGGGACTGCTGCATGCCGAAGCGAATTTTGTGGAAAAGGACCGCTTGGATGAATTCATAACCCTCTTTGGTATCGGCGATGGCGGGGGCGGGCCCAAGGACGAACATATTGAGACCGGACTCCGTGAGGCCGATCTCGACGGCCTACCGAAGGTGAAATTCGGCACGGCCGAAGCATTTTTCAAGCGGCTCGGCAAACGACAGAACGAACTCGATGTCTGGCGGGGCGAACTCTACCTCGAACTGCACCGGGCCACGCTGACTACGCAGGCGCGCATGAAGAAATGGAATCGCTCACTGGAAAACGCACTGGTCCAACTGGAGCATCTTGCCATTTCACTCGATCCGGCCCACTACCCGCTCGCCGTGCTCGACAAGGCCTGGAAGACCCTGCTGACCCATCAGTTTCACGACATCCTGCCCGGCAGTTCCATTGCCGCCGTATATGAAGATGCCGCCAAGTTCATGGGCGCAGCGTTACAGGCCTGCACAGACACCGCGCAGCAGATCGTCGCAGGTTCCTGCACCAAGGACAAGCAGTCGGTCATGCTGCACAACAGCCTCTCCTACGATTACACCGCCGCGGTGGTCATGCCGGCCGAAACGGGCCGCACGGGGCTCGCCACCGCCGACGGCACCGAGCTGCCCACCCAGATAGAAGGTGACCGAACGGTCGCCCTGGTCACCATTCCCGCCCACGCCTTCCTAACACTTACCCGCACAGGCCTCCGCGCGCCTGCTACCACAAAGAAATCCGACCTGCTCGTGCTCGAGAATGACCTCGTCCGTTATGTATTCAACCAAAGCGCCGAAATCACGGAAGCCATTGACAAAACCACGGGCCGGCCGGTGCTGGCCGCAGGCAGCAAAGGCAACGTCCTGTCGCTGTACGAAGACCGTCCTACCAGTTGGGACGCATGGGACATTGACTTCTTCTACACCGAACAGTTCATCGAGAACGCCGGCGCCCGCGGACAGGCCTCGTGCGCGGCCGGCCCGGTACGCCAGGGAATCCGCTTCAACCTCGCCATCGGCCAGTCGTCGATCGTGCAGGAGGTCTTCCTGACAGCCGGCTCCCGGCGGCTGGATTTCGTAACCAAGGTCAACTGGCACGAAATGCACCGCATGCTCAGGACTTCCTTCGCGGTGAATATCAAGACCGACCGCGCCTCATTCGACATCCAGTATGGGACACTGGAACGCAGCACGGCTGATAACACCACCTGGGATAAGGCGGCCTTCGAAGTCTGCGGGCATAGGTTCGCCGACCTCAGCGAACATGATCGCGGCGTAGCCGTCCTTAACAACTGCAAGTACGGCTGGAAGGTCAAGGGCCACACCATCGACCTCAATCTCCTGCGTTCATCGACGCATCCGGATCCGGATGCCGATCTTGGCGAGCACGAGTTCACCTATGCGCTGCTGCCGCACACCGGTGCGCTTTCCGAATCTAACGTGCGTGCCGAGGCTGCCATGCTCAATGTGACGCCACTGCTATTCCACGGCTATCGCTGCCGGATTGATCGCGCGCCGTTCAGTATCAGCGGCAAGGGTCTGTCGCTCGAAGTCATCAAACGTGCCGAAAAGTCGGAACATGTGGTGTTGCGCGTGGTCGAAACGGACGGGCGCCGCTCGCAGGGCACCCTGGTCAGCCATCGCGGCCATGTCACACTTGCGGAATCGGATCTGCTCGAATGGAAGGAGCGCAAGGCCGTGCCATGCGCGCCGAGTCTGACCATTGAACTTGCACCGTTTGAGATCAAGACCTACGTGGCGAAACCGAAGTAGTCTTATGACCATTCGTCTTTCTGATGTAGCCGCGGCCTGCGGCGTGGATCGTTCCACCGCGTCGCGGGCGCTACGTGACGACCCGGTCGTCAACGCGCATACCACGGCGCGAATCAAGGCCCAGGCCGCGCGCTTGGGCTATCGCATGCACCAGGCCGCGCGGGCACTGCGCACAGGACGAACCGGCAATGTCCTGCTCATCGCCGGTAGCTTCCGCTCCACGCTAGAGCAGGAGGCGGCTCGTGAACTTGCCGCCCATTTGGCCGCCGGCGGCACCGACCTCTATCTGGCAACCCACCAGAATGATGACGGTATCTATCGCCGTCTGCTGGAAAAGGCCGCACAGGGCGAATTTGACGGCGTGGTGATCATTCCCTCCGTACGCGGGCTCTGCGACCGGTATGAGGAGGCCTTGTACGCGGGTGGCTTACCCATCGTCTTTCTGGATCGTTACCCGGCACGCTCAACCGTCCCTATTGTAACATCCGCCAATGCCTTGGCGGCTGCCGATCTGACAGAACGTGTCGTGCGCAGCGGTGCCGGCCGGCTGATCTGCTACTTAGCTGATGCCAACGAGGTGACGCACGCGCGCCGCTCGGCCTGCCTGCACTTCGCCCGCCAACATGCCATACCGTGCACCTACGCGGCTTCCCTCGACGAACTTGAACCGCCCCCTGGCAACGCACCATTGGGAATCGTGGGCATCAACCAGCAGGACGTATGGACGGCGCTGGAAAAGGTCCGGAGTCGTGAGCCGGAGACACGACTCTTTGGTGCGGTATTCGACGCATGGCTTGGTTCGATAGCACCGGCCGCCGAAGTCTTCGTAGCGGTACAGGACTTTGCGGCCATGGCCCGAGAGGCCGCCGCGCTGATGATGGCAAGCGCTGGATCCCCAAAAAAAGCCACGCTGGAAATCCCCATCCTCGCGATTAGAAGCATTCAGCCGGTTCCGTGAACCGGCACCGCCCCGCCATCACACACCACGCCGCTCAGGGAACGCGCGCACTCACGGCCGGCGCAACCTCCAGCTCCGCAATCTGCCGGACATCGACCGCCACCTTGCCAAACAGCCCTGTGATCTCAACCTGCTTGAGCTCAATCTCTCCCTCCAGCAGGTCGCCCTTCCGCAGCCGGATGGCATACGCCGCGCCCCCCGCTCCACGCGTGATGGCCGCTATGTGCGCAAGCGGCACGCTGAGCAGTGCGTCGGCCATCCGTAGTGGCAACGCCCGCAGCGTGGTGATCCCGGTAAGCGTGTCTCCGTTGGCCATGCGCAGATGCAAACTCATGCGGCCAGCCGCGGCGTCAACCGTTGGCTCAGCGTCGCCCGGCCGCGGCCCCGCCAGCACGGCGTTCGTCAAACTGTAGCAGCATGCGAAGGCGGCCGGACCGACGGCCGGGACATGCGTCGCGCCAGCCACGCTCGTCAGGCGATAGCAGCCGTCGAACGCCCGCGCACCGATCCGGCGCACACTGGCGGGAATCGTTACCGCGATCAATTCCCGGCCCCCCGCAAACGCTTGCGGACCGATCACGCCCACGGGCTTACCGGCCATCTCCGCTGGCACGGTCACGCTGCGATTGGTGGTAAAACAATGGACCAGCGCCAGGCTGCCGTCTGCCTCCGGCATAAAGGCCAAGCCGTTGTCAAACGAACAGGCCAAGGCCGGACGGCCTGCGAAGGATGAATCCCATCCTTGCGCGCCCGAACGGTGGTAGATGCTCGCGGGCGTGTTCGCGAACACATCCGCCTCGACATAGGGCGCGTGGCCCTCGAAAACGACACTTTCCAGGCTGGCACACGACGCAAACGCGCGCCGGGCAAGCCCAGTCACGCTGGCAGGAATCGTCACGCTGGTCAGTATGGTATTGGAGGCGAACGCCTGCGCGCCGATGGCCGTCACCGGCAGGCCGGCCAGCATGTCGGGCACCCGCACCGCGCTGGGTGTGCCAAGGTAGCGTCTGATCGCAACGGTTTGCCGGTTCTGCACGGCGAAAAGAAAGCGCCCATCCGTGCTCGTGCCCCAGGCCGGCCGGCCATAAGCGGTTTCGTTAGTCCAGCCTTGGGCCCCCTCGCGGTAACAGACGGTGGCCGACGTGTTCGCTAAGATGTCCGCATTCAAAGGCGGCATATCGCCCTCGAAGAGCACCGCTTCGAGTTGGGCGCAGGAACCAAACGCCTGGCGCCCGATTAGGCGGATACCGGCCGGTATGGCCACTTGTCGCAAGGCGGAGCGCTGGAAGGCCCCTGCCCCGATGTTCGTCACGGTTGCCGCAAGAACCAGTCGCGTCAGCGTGGTGACGCCCGCGAAAGCGTTCGCCCCCACGGTGGTGACGCCATCAGGCACCCTATATTCGGTATTTTCCCGCAAGGGCGGATAGCGCAGGAGCGTGGTCATGTCGCGGCTGAAGAGCACGCCCTGTCGGAGCAGGTAGGTCTGGTTATCCTCGGCAATCACATAGTTCGCGATCCCACCTAGCGTATAGATGTCCAACTCGTTCACCTGCGGGCCGATCACCAGGTTGGTGATACCGCAACCCGTGAAGGCATGGCTGCCGATACGACGCAGGCGGTCGGGCAGCCGAATTTGTTTCAGCGCGCGTCCGGAGCCGAACACCCAGGTGCCGAGTCGCTCGAGGCCGGCGCCGAGCGTCACGTCTTCCAGGCTGCCACACTCGGAAAAGGCCGAGTCGCCCAGCACGCTCACGCTGTCCGGAATCACCACGCGCTTCAGGCTGGCACAGCGGAAGAATGCTTCGGAACAGATGTTGGTCACCCGGCTACCGAAGGTCACATTGGTCAAACTGCGGCACTCGTCGAACGACTTCGACGCGATACTCGTTACACCTTCCGGCAGTGTGATGCTCCCGAGTTTCTCGCAATAGAGGAACGCCCCGGCGCCGATGTTCGTGACCGTCGGCGGGATGGTCACGCTCCTCAAGGCGCGACTGCTTTCAAAGGCGTTCCCGGCGATGCGTGTGACGCTTGCGGGAATGATGTAGTCCGAATATGTTTGCGCGGCAGGATAGCGGAATAATGTGGTCAGGTCGCGATTGAACAACACGCCCTCTCGCATGCTGAACGACTCATTGCCCTCGGCCAATGCCACGGTCTTGAGACCGGCACAACCGGTGAACACGCCGTCGCCCAGCGTCCGCAGGCTGGCGGGGAGCACCACACGCGAGAGGCCGCGGCAATCTTGAAACGCCCCGGAGCCCACGCTCGCCAACCCTTCCGGCAACTGCACATCCCGCAGGACGTAACAGCCGGCGAACGCGCCATCGCCAAGGCGGTCGACCGCCTTGCCCAACGCGACATTGGTAAGGCTGATGCACAACTCGAAAGCCAGCACACCGATCTGGCGCACGCTATCTGGCATGCTGACGTTCTTGAGCTCACGCTTTTGTGAAAAAGCCTTCTGTCCGATGCTTCGCACCGGCTTCCCATCGATTTCCGCGGGGATCTCCAACGCGGTCGCGCTCGACTGCCACGCCAGGATCGTCACCTCGTTGCTGGTCACCGTGTAGGTGAACCCATTCCAGGTCTGGTTGGGCGTGCTCGCAGCCGAGGCCACGTCCAGCAGGCCGAGCCACAGGCCGGTGCCGGCAACTACCGCGATCAAAACGTTCTTTATCATACGAATCCTTGAACCTCTACTGGCCTACAGAGAGACTACTTCTCCTGCACCCGCACGACCCCGTTGAGGGTACGCACCAGCATGCTCTCACCGCGAAAGACCGGGCAACTGCGGAACTCCGGCAGTTTGTTGCGCGCCAATTCCTCATAAACCCGACCCGGGCGGATCACCACCGTCACGCCATTATCACAACTGAGATAGATCCGGCCACCGGCCAGAGTCGGGCTGGGATAAACGGTCCCGCCACCGAAGCCGAGCGCCTTCTCGTAGACCACGCTGCCATCGCTGGCATTCAGGACCACCAGTGTTCCGCCCTGGCTCACATTATAGAGTAACCCTGCCTGCCAGAGGGACGTAGCGTAATACCGGCCGGCCGGCACCTTGGTGGTCCATAAGGGCGCCGGCTTGGCCGCGCCATCGAGCTTGATGGGATACGCCGCCGCCCCCCCCTCGTCAATCTGATAGACCACGCCATCCTTGACCACCGGCCCGTTCCAGGGGAACTTGAAAAGTCCGACAGCGCGCTTCCGACCATCGGTCACCGCAATGAAATCGCCGCCCGGCGTAATAACCACGGGCGTCCCCTCCACCGGTTCAACCACCGGCGAACCGAAGCCGCTCGGGGCATCGGCCGTCCATTGGTCGACGCCCGTCTGCACATCCAGCGCAAAGAGCCGATTGCCGAAATGCACCAGCAGCAGGTTGCCCGCCAGCCGCGGCGAGGCGGAGTGCCCCCAGCCATGATGGGGGCGCGCCGGCAGCAGACGTGTCCAGAGGCGCTGCCCCGTGGGCGTGACACCGACCACCACGCCGGAACAGAAAACCGCGTACACATTGCGTCCATCGGTGACCGGCGTCGGCGACGTGTAGCCGGTCACGCTGTGCGTATCCGGCAGCCGGTATTTCTGCAACGGTTCAAGCTGCTTGCGCAACGCGGCCACCTCCTGCTGGGCCGCCTTCCAACCAGTCGTGGCGGCCGCATCATTGGTATTAGCCTTGGCCGCCTTCTCGCTTTCACGCAATTGCTTTTCGGCATCGCGCAGCGTTTGGCGCAGCGCCTCACTCTTCTGTTGGTTCGCACGAGCGACCTCGCCCTCGGCTGGCGGCAGCGCCTCAAAATAGCTGTTCGTTACGGCCCAACGCAGCTGGCCATCCGCAAAACCCAACGACAGCAGCACATCCGGCTCCTCGCAGACAATCACCTGATCGCCGAGCACGATCGGCGAGGCGTTGGACCACTTCAGCCGGGCACTCCAGACCACGTTGCTGGTCGCAGACCAGTGCAGTGGTGGCTGCACGTCTTCATATATGCCATTGCCGGTCAGGCGAAACCCCGTGTCCGCCAGCGCCAGCGCCGCCACACCGAACAGCCACACGACACCACCCAGCGTAAATCGTCTCATAGCACACTCCTTGGCTCTTGGCTGAACCGGCCGACGTAGCGACTGCCAGTGCTGGGAGCATGCCAGATGCGGGGATCAGCGTCAAGATGACCGCATAGCCCCCGTTCTGCGAGAGTTAAAGCGCGAGGCGTCGAAATTACTCGAAAAGAAAAGGACAACGCGGCGATTTTTCTGCTTGATTTTATCAATTGGTAATTGATATAAATAGG
>CAJBSZ010000246.1 GCA_903958395.1 uncultured bacterium
CTATTTCAAGGGCTACAACGGCGGGTATAAGGGAATGCTTCCTCCCTATATCACGATGACTTCTCCCCAGGGGCGTTTTTCAGAATCCGGGTTTCTCGGCTCCAAGTACAAGCCCTTTTCGACGGGCGGCGATCCCGGGCGCGATCCGTTCGCCGTCGAGGGCATCGTGTCCGAGTCGGTGACTGAGGAACGGCAGCGCGACCGGCGGGTTCTTTTAGGCGAGCTGGATGGATTCGGAACCGAGCACCGCGATGAATCCGTGGTGAAGGTCCTTAACGCGAGCCGGGATGAGGCCTATGAAATGATCCTCGGGACGACCGGCAAGGCCTTTGCCCTCGCGGAGGAAAAGCCGGAAATGCGCGATCGTTATGGCCGGAACAAATTCGGTCAGTCCTGCCTGCTCGCCCGTCGGCTGGTTGAGCGGGGTGTCCCGTTCGTCACCCTCAATCACCAGGGCTGGGATACGCATAAGAAGCACTTTCAGGAAATGTCCACCAAGCTCCCGGTCCTTGACCAGGGGGTGTCGGCCCTGCTTCAGGATTTGTCGGATCACGGCCTTCTGGATAGTACGCTGGTGTGGGTTGGAGGCGAATTCGGGCGCACTCCGAAAATTCAGCAGGAAGCGCCCTGGGATGGGGGACGGGGCCATTACGGGAAGGCGTTCTCAACGCTGGTGGCCGGCGGCGGGTTTCGGGGCGGAATGGTTGTGGGCAAGACGGATGAGCGGGGCGAGACGGTCGTGGAGCGACCCATCTACCCCTGGGATCTTCTAGGCAGCATGTTTGAGTTGCTGGATATTGACCCGGCGGCGGAATTAGCGACGCCCCAGGGTGCCAAGGTGTGTGTCTCGCCCCTGGTCCGCCATGAAATTCCCGCCAAGGAGACCGGCGGATTACTCCGGGAGATCATGTGAAAATCCGGGTGTTCCTGGCTCTGCTGGCGTGTGTTTTGCCCGCCGTTGCACAGAAATCCCTCCAAGCCGGGAAGCCTGCCCACATCGGATACCTTTATCCGGCGGGCGGCAGGCAGGGAACCACCGTGACGATAAAAATTGGCGGCGAGAACATCTATGGCGCCTCGGCGGCGTTGGTCTCAGGGACCGGCGTGACGGCCCAGGTGATCGACTCCAAGGATCCGGAGGCCGGGGTGGAGTTCAAGAAGCGAAAAAATAAGAAAAAGAACCAGGCGGTGATTGATGAAGTGGTCACGCTCCGGGTGACGGTGGCGCCGGATGTCGAGCCCGGCAACCGGGATCTCTGCCTGGTAACGACCAATTCCCTGTCGAACAAACTCACCTTCCAGGTCGGCCAGTTGAATGAGATGAAGGAGGTCGAAACGAACAACACCCTCAAGGCCGCCATGACCCTCCCGACCCTGCCCGTTGCAGTCAACGGCGTGATCCTGCCCGGGGATGTGGATGCTTTCAAGTTTTCAGCCGTGAAGGGGCAGCAACTGGTTGCGGAAGTGGCGGCCCGGGCACTGTTACCCTACATTGCCGATGGCGTGCCCGGCTGGTTTCAGGCTATCATTGTCCTTTACAATTCCCTCGGGAAACCGGTTGCCGAGGCGAGTGATTTTCAATTCAGCCAGGATCCGGTGCTGTTCTATAAGGTTCCCGAAGACGGGGTGTACACCCTGACGATCCGGGATACCCTCTATCGCGGACGGGAGGATTTTGTCTATCGGGTCAAACTCGGCGAGCTACCCTTTATCACCGGTATTTTTCCGCTGGGCGCCCCGCGGGGGGCCAAGCCTGTCCGGGTGGCCTTGACCGGGGTGAATCTGCCCGTCAGCTCCCTGCTGGTGGAGGCGGGGCCCGATTCGCCAGCGCTTCAGCACCTCGTGGTCACCAACCGGGAACTGGTCTCCAATCCGATCCTCTTTTCACTCAGCGAACTTCCTGAACGGACGGAATCCAGCCCCGCGACGCTCGAGACCAAGGCGCAGAAAGTGGTTTTGCCGGTGGTGCTCAACGGGTGCATTCGCGCGGTCGGCGAAAAACATTTCACCCGCTTTTCCGGAACGAAAGGGCAGTCCATTTGCCTGGATGTACATGCACGGCGGCTGGGCTCTCCTCTGGATTCCGCGATTGCCGTGATGGATAGCCGGGGCCAGGTCCTGGCGGAGAATGATGACATCAAGGATACGGGCGAGGGGTTTATTACGCATCAGGCGGATTCAGGATTGATGATGGTGCTGCCGGAGACGGGAAACTATGTTGTCATGATCACCGACAAGCAGGGGCGGGGTGGGGCGGAGTATGCCTATCGCCTGAGGATCAGTGCGCCGCTTCCCGATTTCGACTTGCGCATGACTCCCGCCGCCGTCTGTCTTCCGGCAGGCGGCACGGTGCCCCTGACGGTTCATGTGATCCGGCGTGACAATTTTAAAGGCGCCATCACCCTCTCGCTGGATGGCTCCGCGTCGGGATTGTCACTGGATGGGGCGGTCATCCCCGAGGGAATGGATAAAATCACCCTGACGGTATCGGCGTCCCTCAAAGCCGCCGGGAAGCAATCGCTCCATTTGGTCGGGAGAGCGGAGACGGGAGGCAAGACTCTTGTTCACCTGGCCGTTCCGGCAGAAAATCTTATGCAGGCCTTTTTGTACCAGCATCTGCTTCCCTTTCAGGAGGAAACCGTGTGGGTGACTCGCCCCGTTGTTCCTTATTCGGTCACACCCAAGCTGGCGGCGGGCGGCCTCGTGCTGGCGCCCGGGCAGGAGACGGCGATTCCGGTTACCCTGACGCGGCGGCCGGGTTACGAGAAACCGATCCGGGTAGACTTGGTGGATCCGCCAAAGGGGATTTCACTCCGGAAGACTCATTTTCCAGCAGGACAGAACAAAGCCACGGTGGTCGTGTTTGCCGACAGCAAAGTGCCGCTGGGATTGTCGGGTAATCTCATTCTGTCGGCGACTATGTTCGTCGATCGTGAGGCCACTCCTGAAGAAATTGCCTGGCGTCAGAAACAAGCCGCCAAAAACGCCGAGCCGGGTAAGCCCGGTGCCGTGACCAATGTCGTCACATCCCTGAAGGTGACGCGCCCGGTGACGGTGACGCTTCCCGCCTTATCCTTCAGAGTGGTTGCCGCGCCCCCGGCAAAGCCACGGGGCAGGGAGATCACCCCGCCAGGACGGCGCTGACGATCGCGTCGCCCATTCCGGCGGTGCCGACCACGGTCTGGCCGGGATCCCGGGCAATGTCACGGGTACGCAGGCCGGTCGCCAGGACGCGTTCCACCGCTTGTTCAATGGCTGCGGCGGCATCGTCCCGTTCCAGGGAATGGCGGAGCATCATGGCGGCGGAAAGGATCTGGGCGATCGGGTTGGCGATGCCCTTTCCGGCGATGTCCGGTGCGGAGCCGCCCGCCGGCTCATACAGGCCGAATCCGTTCTCGTTCAGACTGGCGGAGGGGAGCATGCCGAGCGATCCCGCCAGCATGGCGCATTCGTCGCTGATGATATCCCCGAACATATTGCCGCACAGGAGCACGTCGAACTGCTGCGGGCAGCGCAACAACTGCATGGCGGTGTTATCCACATACATGTGTTGAAGGGTGACGTCGGGATACTCGCGCCCGATTTCGGTGACCGCTTCACGCCAGAGCACCATGGAGGTGAGGACGTTCGCCTTGTCCACCGAAGTCACTTTTTTATTCCGTTGCCGCGCCATGGCAAAGGCCACATGGGCCACGCGTTCGATTTCGTAACGGGTGTAGGCCATGGTGTCGAACGCCCGTTCGGAAGGGCCGGTGCCTTCCCGTCCCTTGGGTTGCCCGAAATAGACATCGCCGGTGAGTTCCCGGACGCACAGGATATCAAATCCGTCCGGGCAGAGTTCGGCCTTGATGGGAGAGCAGGGGAGCATGGCGGGCGGGAGTTTGGCGGGGCGGAGGTTACAGAACAGGCTGAAGTGCCGACGCAGGGGAAGCAGGGCGCCCCGCTCGGGTTGCTGCTCCGGGGGAAGGGTTTCCCACTTGGGGCCGCCGACGGAACCGAAGAGGATGGCCCGGCTGGAGGCGCAGATTTTCAGGGTGCTTTGCGGGAGGGCGCAGCCCTGCCGGTCGATGGCGGCGCCACCGACATCGGCGGGGATATACTCCAGCCCGAGGTCGAAGCGTTTGTCGACGGCATTCAGGACCCGGATGGCCTGCTCCATGATTTCGGGACCAATTCCATCTCCACTCAGGACAGCGATACGTGTTGTGTTCTTCATAGGGCGCGGAATGGTGCCGATGGCGGGGGGGGATGTCAAGAATTCCGTACTGCCGTGGCGTTGGGGGTCCGTGGCTTCGCACGGTATCGTCCGCCGATCCAGATTCCTGTGAGTTTCCTTAGAAACCGCGCAGGTCGGTGCTGCTCCGCCGTTGCAGTCCCGGTGCGGGCGTTCGTTTCAGGACGAGGTATTCGATGCCCATTTTCTCGCAATACTCGCGCTTACCGCCTTTGGCACCGTCATCGTTCACAGCGTAGAGGTCAGGCTTCAATTGCCGTATTTCTGGATCGGCGTCCAGCCACCCTTCGCCACTGGAAATCAGGGCTTGCTTCACGTACTTGATTGAGCCCACCACGTAACGCCGCTCATCCTGGGAAAACAACGGATGTCCTTCGCCTTTGAGGAGGCGGAGGTTGGCATCGTGGCCGACAATGACATAGAGGTCGCCATAGGAGCTGACTTCCTCGGTGAAGCGTATGTGGCCCGTGTGGAACCAATCGTAACAGCCCGTCACGACGACCTTCTTGCGTCCAGGGGCGGACGGCATCGGAGAGGGCTCGGGGAAACCCGCCATCTGTGATGCGGGCAGCAGGCGGTACTCCACCCCATGCTCCCGGCAGAACGAACGGTTCGCGTCATTTGCCTGGGGCTCTTCATCCACCCAGATGAAGCCTGTCTTGCCGTTCAGGATGGCGGGGATATCTTGCGGAACCGGCTTTTCAACCGGTATCGACCGTGACACATAGCGCACGGCATTGAGGAAGTAGAGCCGCTCGGCCAACGGAAACTTCGGGGCGGTGCCGGTTTTCTCCCGGATGAGGTCATCTGACCACAAAAGCACCGACAGCTCGCCCAGTTTGGCCGCTTCCTCGAGAAACCGCAGATGCCGCGAACGGATATCATCAAATCCACCGGAGACAATGATAGGGTGTCGGGTGTCCATTTATTTGGCAATCCTGACCGTAATGTGAAATGCACCGGGCACGGGTTCACTGGAGACGACGATCAAATAACCGCCGCCGCAACCTGAGTACATCGCCCCTGAATATCGCTGTTGATAGGCTTTCAGCAGCCTCGCCAAATCGACCTTGATAAGCGGATGCGTGACGGTTTGCGGCAACAGGGTTTGCCAGCACTTCATGGTCAGATTGAGCGAGGCCCCCAGCGCGGTCACATCCATATGACGAATGGCGTCAAAGCAGTCTTTCCCGGACTGACCCAGCTTGGCCACCCATTTCGGGTCAAGGTTCTTTTGTCCGAGAGGATGATAGCCAGATGGCCTGGGTTCAATGGGAAGGATGTGCAGGACTTTGTTCAGCCAGCGAGCCACCTTCGCATTATTCATCGATTCGATATGTGCCGGGAATACGCCACCATCCACCTTGAAGTCGTAGTCCAGCCGGTTGACCCCGGGATAGATCAACCCAATCATATCCTGTGAGCCGCTGGGGTCTGCTTTCCCTTTGTTTTCGGCCTCATACAATTCCCTCACCAGTTCAGCAGGAGGGCGATGGGGGAGTTTGCCCTGCCACAATTTCGTCGCAATGGCCCGCGTGCCGCTGGCGATACCCGAGCGGTCCATGGGTCGGAAATTCGGCTCGATTTGCACCACCACCATGGAGCCGGGTGGCTTTGGGTTGTGGCGAGAGACAAACGGCTGGTCGATCCAGCCGCCTGCCAGTTGCAGGCGGTTGGGGATTAACCCCAACGCCTTTTTGATGGACTCAGGATTTTTCATGGTGGAGTGAGGCTGGCTCAACCGATGCCGACCCGTTCTCCTTTTTTACGCTTCTCGTACTGGCTCTTGATCCACTTATATGTTTCCGCCAGACCTTTATCCAGCGTGGTGCCCGGTTCCCACTTGAGAACCTTCTTGATGAAGGTGTTGTCAGAGTTGCGGCCGGCGACCCCCTGCGGGGCGGCGAGATCGTATGAACGCTTCATTTTCACGCCTGCGATCTTTTCAATCTTGCTGACGAGCGTGTTGATGGAGACCAATTCGCTGGAACCCAGGTTGATGGGCGTGGCGATCAAGTCGTCACAATGCGTGATCATGTCGATCCCCTTCACGCAGTCGTCAATGTACATAAAGCTGCGGGTTTGATCGCCATTCCCCCAAATCATGATGTTCAGGTCTTTTTTGTCTATTCCCTCGATGACCTTCCGGCAGATGGCGGCCGGCGCCTTCTCCCGCCCCCCGTCCCATGTGCCGTGCGGACCATAGACGTTGTGGAAGCGCGCGATGAAGGTTTTCATGCCGCGCTCATGCCAGTATTCCTGACAGAACATTTCGGAGACCAGTTTCTCCCAGCCGTAGCCGCGTTCGGCCATTGCCGGGTAGGCATCGGATTCCTTGAGGGCGCGTACGTTGGGATCCTGTTGGAGCAGGGTGTTGTAGGCGCAGGCGGAGCTGGAGTAGAAATACCGGCGTGCCCCCGCTTTGTAGGCGGCTTCGACCATGTGGGTGTTGATGAGGATGGATCGCAGGCATTCGACGCGGAAGCGCTCGATGAAGCCCATGCCGCCCATGTCGGCCGCAAGGTTATAAACTTCGACCGCCCCCTCGCAGACGCGATGGCAGTTCCCTGCCTCGCTGACATCGAGACAAAGATTCTGCACTCCGGGAACGTGGAGATACCACTCGCTGATCGGTTTCTTGTCCACGGCGCGGATATTCGTGAAGCCTTTCTTGCTGAAGTAGAGCGCGAGGTTGCCGGCAATGAAGCCGCCAGCGCCGGTGATGACGATCAGGTCGTTCTTCTTCATGGGTGCATCTTTTTCAACGTTTCGTTTCGTTTCTTTCATCTTTTTCCTCTCTGTTTATCTGAGTGCTCTGTTTGCCGTTCTGTATTAAATCGTCTTCTCAGTATCGATGCCATTCATGATATCGCTTGCCAGTCGATGTGGAATGGCTATAGTTGGCTTCCTGATGGATATTATTGACCTATTCTTATGAAACCCAAAAAGATGATATTGCCGGAAAAGAAGACGCCGCCGGCCTTTTTTTCGCCGGATGTGTCGGAATCGCGCCGGTTTTATCTGGATCTCAGTCCCTCGCGGAATCAGCCGCTCGTTGTCGTGTGCGGGGGGGTGGAACAGTGTACTCCGGACTATGCCATTAAGCGTGACACATTTCCGTTTTACTCCATCGAATATGTTGTGCGGGGTTCAGGTCAGTTGAATCTCAAAGGGCGTTCCTATGCTTTAAAGCCCGGGCAACTCTTCGCCTATGGTCCCGGGGTGTCGCATCACATCAGCGGGGATCCCGCGAGTTCCCTGGTTAAATATTTTGTGGATTTCGCGGGCCCCGGGGCGGCCAAATTAATGCGGTCCTGTTATCTTTCGCCCGGGTGCGTGTTGGAGGTCTTTCCGCCGCAGGCCTTACAGCCGCTTTTCGATGAACTGATCGAAAATGGATTGCGGGTTCGCCGGGAAAGTGTTGATCTCTGCGCGAAGCTTCTGGAATGCCTGGCGCTTCGCATTGCCGGTGCTCGTGCCCCCGTGGAGGGGGCGGAGACCATGGCCTTCTCAACCTATGAGCAATGCCGCCGATACATCGAGCAGCATTGTCTGAGGTTGCGCACACTGAAACAGATCGCGAACGAGTGCCATGTCAACAATGCCTACCTGTGTCGTCTTTTCAGGCGTTATGACCATCAGAGTCCTTATCAGCATCTGCTCCGTCTTAAAATGAATTTCGCCGCAGGTCGGTTGCAACAATCCGGTGCTCTGGTGAAGCAGGTGGCTGAGGAGGCCGGTTTTGACGATCCATATCATTTTTCCCGGGTGTTTCGATCCATGATAGGGCTCTCGCCTGCTGACTTTCGTCGATTGCGGTAGGAGTCTGATCCCTCCGCATGAAGTGTCTATGTGCATTTCGTTCTATTGTGCGATGGCGCAAAACTGAATGTAGGCACGGTAAAAATTCCGGTTACAATGGAGCGGTGGGCCGTCTACAGTAACGGCCATGGACTCTAGGAATTCAGGCGGCTCCAATCAGATAACGGGAATGCCTCCCGCGATGAAACCCGAAGACCGTGTTCCGGCGGTGATCAAACTGGCTTGGTCGTCGGGCGCGGTTTTTGAAAATGTGATGGTGAATGCGGTTTCCGCATGGGTCAACCTGATCTTTAACCTGGGCTTTCTGATCAATCCGATCTGGCTGGGATGGGGACAGACCATTCCCCGCCTCTTGGATGCGATCCTGGATCCGCTCTACGGATATTGGTCCGACAACACGCAAACCCGTTGGGGTCGACGCCGCCCCTGGATGCTTGGCTCGGCGATATTCGGCGCCCTTGTTTTCGTGCTGCTCTGGTTCCCGTCAGCCGCCTGGTCTCCTGTTCAGATATTCCTCTGGTTTCTCGTTTTCTCGATTCTGTGTTACCAGGCGTATGGGATATTCGCGATTTCTTATAACGCGCTGGGAATGGAATTAACGCCAGATTATAATGAGCGCACGCGTGTTCAGGCGTGGCGTTTCGTTTTTCTTACGCTCAGTGGCCTGATGCTGAATGCCGCGTACAAAATGTCGTTTCTGCCCCTGTTTGCAATCGGCAAGCCGGAACAGACAGACCACCCCGAAATTTACGGGATTCGCGGTGTGGCCCTCCTGTTCAGCCTGATTATCCTGTTATGCGCCCTGGCACCGGTGATCTTCTGCCGGGAACGAAAAATTGCTCCGGTGTCCGGCGGGGGACTGGGCGGGAAAGCGGGTCAGGAGAAAATTAAACTGGGCGCGGCCTTCCGGTTTACCCTGGGCAACCGGGTATTCATTCATTATCTCGCCATTCTGGCCTGCGGTCTCCTGGGGGCGCTGGTTCTGCCGTTTCATAATTATCTGGTGATTTATCACGTCTGTGGGGGGAACAAGGTGCTGGGAGGAACGTATCTTTTAGCCAATGCCACTGTCAGCACGGTCCTGGGAATTGCCTCGGTACCGTTGATCAATTGGATTGCCACCCGGTATGGCAAGATTGCCATGTTGTCGTTGGGTCAGGCCGTTCTGATTCCCGGAGCATTGCTGACCTGGTGGTTGTTCAATCCGGCTGTGCCGTGGCTGTTCATGATCTACAACCTGGTGGCCGCGATGTCCCTGGGGGGGCTGTTGATGCTCTATAATTCCGTTTTGGTCGATATCTGTGATCTTGACGAGATTAAAACGCGGCAACGGCGTGAGGGGATGTATGGGGCGGTGACAGCGGTGGCGATCAAGACGATTTTCTCCATCAGCACGGTGCTGGTCGGGTACCTGCTGGTGTGGGCTGGTTTTAACGAGAAGCTGGGCGTGCAGACGGTGGAAACCCTGAGTAAATTGCGTTTCATGGTGGCGGTATGTCCGGCATTTATGGCCGTTTGTGCGGTTGTGCTTCTCTGGAAGTTCCCCCTGACAAAGGCGCGAGCCCTTGCGGTGCGGAGTGAACTGGAGGCTCGGCGCGGTGCCTTGCATGAGGTTGAAACTACATAATAACTCCTGAACATATGAAATCGACAGCAAAGACCCGAACAACAATTCACAACGATATTCTTAAACCCGTTTCACTGGCGCGTCTTGATGTGCAGGGTGACCTGGCGGTGCGGTCTGTCATGAATTATGCCCGCCTGGAGGGTAAATGGTATAGGCCCTGGGAAGTGTTCTCAGCCGACCAGCATGGCTGGCCCGCCGACTGGGAGGGCCGCATCATCCTTGCCCTGGTGTCGCAGGCGCAAGCGACGCATCGTCCTCCTGCCTGGCTGGATCAGATCATTGATGGCGTCCCGGGAAATTTCAATACGCGCGGATACTATGGAGTGATCTGTCAGGAAGGCGCGAGCGATGAACAGCAGCTTGCCGGTCACAGTTGGTTGCTGCGTGGTTTGATTGCCCACTATGAATGGAAGAAGGATCGGCGCGTGCTCGGCTGGATCGAACAGATCCTGCGCAATCTCGTGTTGCCGGCGAAGGAGAATTACCGGCGTTATCCCGTGTGTCAGGCGGATATCGCCAATCTCCAGGGGTGGGTATTGTCTAAGCTCCAAAGCAAGGGAAAGTCGCATGCCCTGTCGGGTGATCTCGGGTGCGGTTTTATCGCGCTGGATGGTGTGAGCGACGCCTATCGGCTGCTGCGGTGGCCCGAACTGAAAGAATTGGCCGAGGTGATGATCGAGCGGTTTCTCAAGATCGACCTTGAGGGATTGCACGTCCAGACCCACGCGACGTTGAGTGCGCTGCGGGGAATCATTCGCTTCGCCGAGGTCACCGGCAACACCACCCATCTGGCGGCGGCGTGTCGGATTTTTGATCGCTACAAAGCGGTGGCGATGACCGAGCACTATGGGAATTACAACTGGTGGGGCAAGCCGCGCTGGACGGAACCCTGCGGGATCATCGATTCCTATATCATTGCCATCTGGCTGTGGAAGTTGACGGGGCGTGTTGAATACCTGGAGGACGCTCATCATATTTATTATAATGCCGCCACCCATGCCCAGCGGACAATCGGTAGTTTCGGTACGGATTTCTGTCTCGGTGCGGAATTGGCGCCGCATGAGCCGTCCGTGGAATATGATTCACGCATGGTGCAGCCTCGGACCTACGAGGTTTACTGGTGCTGTACGATGCGCGGCGGTGAGTTTTTCGCCCGCGCCTGTGAGTCGGTTTTCATGACTTCGGGCAACACCCTGGTTTTGCCCTTCTATCACAACAACACGGCGACGGTGAAGCTGGCGGGAGGGACGGTCCAGCTTCGCGAGACGACGGGCTATCCGTACAATGGAACCGTGCGGCTGGAAGTGCTGGCCGCCTCCAGGCCAAAGACGACCTATACGGTGAAGTTCTATCTTCCGTCCTGGCGCAAGCGCCGAACCGTCAAACTGGCCGTGAACGGGAAACCAGTGGCTACCTCGCTGAAGGATGGGTTCCTGGTGGCTCGGACACGGTTGGCCCCCGGCATGGTGCTGAGTTTGGATTTCGGGATTAAGCTTCATACTGAAGAAACCCTCAACGCGAACAGCACGGAAGGCCGGTTCAGTTTCCGGCATGGGCCCATGATTCTGGCTGTGGATTATGATATGGAGAGCGAGGACGCTGGACCACGATCGGAGGCGGTGTCGCTGACTCGTGACACGGAATTGGAATATGCCGGGCAGGGAAGCTGGAAAGTCAAAGGGGGCGACATCGTTCTTTCGCCGCTCTACCGCATTGACCGGCTGGCGAAACCCAATACCCGGCGCCAGGCATTGTTTGGGTGAACCCATGGCAAAATGGATAGGAATGGGCAAGGAATACCGGTCAGGTTGGGCCATGATGCTCCGCCGGGAGTTTCGCTTGCCGGTGGTGCCGAAGGACGCCCACGTGCGGGTCTGTGGTTTGGGCTATTATGAACTTTATCTCAACGGCCGCCGGGTGGGCGACCATGTCCTCGATCCTGCCCAGACGGACTATCAACAACGCGTGTTTTATGTCTCCCATGATGTGACAAAGCATCTTCGTCACGGCATCAACACCGTAGGTATTATTTTGGGCGATGGTTGGTATCACCAGTCCCGAGTGTGGGACCAGCGCGGCATGGCGGGCGGTAACGGGATTTACGGAACGCCCCGGGCGTTTCTCGAATTACGGGTTGACGGGCGGAGCGTGCTGGCCACCGACCGGCACTGGAAAGCCGACTTCAGTCCCATCACCCTCAATAATGTCTATGCCGGCGAGAGTTATGATGCCCGGCTGGAACAGCCGGGATGGGATTGCCCGGGATTCGACGACCGCTCATGGCGGGCTGCGACTGTGTTGCCGGCTCCAGGGGGGGCGCTTGAGCCGCAGCCGCTACCGCCCATCAAGCGGATGCGCCAAATCCCGGCGGTGAAATTTTCAGAACCGCGTTCCGGCGTGTTTGTGTTCGACTTCGGGGAAATGCTGGCGGGTTGGACGCGCTTGTCGGTAAAGGGGCATCCCGGTCAGGAGATTTGTCTGCGGTTTTCCGAGGCATTGGATGATGCGGGAATGGTGCAGCAAAATAGTTGTGGCGCCGATTACCTGCGGGTGTTGCCCACCGACCGTTACATCATCCGGGGTAATCGGCGCGAGACCTGGGAACCCCGGTTCACCTATCGAGGTTTCCGGTATGTCGAAGTGACCGGACTGCCTGAATCGCCCCGGCTTGGCACCGTGACAGCCATCAAGGTTCATACCGCTTTGCCTGAAGTCGGACAATTTAAGTGTTCCCTGCCCGCGCTGAACACCCTGCACGAGGTCATCAAGCGTACGATCACCTGCAACCTGCACGGGGTGCCCACGGACTGTCCGACGCGGGAAAAGTGCGGGTGGACGGGGGATGCCTGGGTGATTGCCGAGGCGGTGATGTTCAACTGGGATGCGGCGGACTTCTGGCGCAAGTTTGTGGACGACATCCGAACTTCCCGTCAGGCCTATGGCGATTGGATGATGGTGGTGCCGGGTCGTCGCCATTGTCTCAAGGCCGCCCCGGCATGGGGTTCCGCTCAGGTGGAAATTCCCTGGCTGCTCTACCAGTACACGGGTGATCGATCGGTGCTAAAAGAGAACTACCCGCTCATGAAGGCATGGGTTGAGCACCTGGAGGTCTTGGCTGGCGATCCTGCGGCACAGCGTCCGTTTGACTTGTATGGTCAGGTCAAGGCTCCTCCTTGGCCCCGGCGCAAGCACATCCTGACCTGCGGGCTGGATGATTGGGCCCCGCCGCGCCACATGGCTGTGGCCGGGTTGACTGTACCCCAAATCTCCACCGCCTGTTTCTTCATGTGTGCCAAACGTCTGGCCGCGACGGCCGGGGCGCTGGGGCAGGAAAAGGATGCGGTCCGGTTTGGCGCTTTGGCGGCGGCGATTGGACGAGCCTTTCATGAAGTATTCTATCACCCGCGGCGGCACACCTATGGCAGTCAGAGTGTGGATGCCTTTGCCCTGCATCTCGGTTTAGTTCCAGATGGTCTGGAGGGCAAAGTCGCATCAGCCTTGGCTGCGGATATCCAGGCGAACGACTGGCA
>CAJBSZ010000247.1 GCA_903958395.1 uncultured bacterium
GGCAACGGTCACGGGCGGCGGCACAACTTATAATGTGGCCGTGAGCGGGATGACGGGCAATGGCACAGTGATCCCCTCGGTGGCGGCAGGAAAGGCGCGCGATGCAGCCGGAAACGGAAATACTGCGTCCACGAGCACCGATAACACCGTAACCTACGATGGAACGGCACCAACGGTTACAATCGACCAGGCGGCGGGTCAGGCGGATCCAACGAACAGCTCGCCGATCAACTTCACCGTGATGTTCAGCGAATCGGTGGCCGACTTCGCCACCGGCGATGTGACAATTGGCGGCACTGCCACGGGAACCAAGACCGCCACGGTCACGGGCGGTGGCACAACCTATAATGTGGCGGTGAGTGGGATGACAGGCAGTGGCACGGTGATTGCAACGATTGCGACCAATAAGGCTCAGGACGCAGCCGGAAACAGGAATGCCGCATCCACCAGCACCGACAACACAGTATCCTATGACATAACGAATCCTTCAGTGACGATCAACCAGGCGGCAGGACAAGCAGATCCGACGAACAGCTCGTCAATCAACTTCACTGTGCTGTTCAGCGAGCCGGTATACGATTTTTTTGATGGTGATGTGACACTGAGTGGAGTAGCCGGGGCGACGACGGCGACGGTCACGGGCGGCGGCACGACTTATAATGTAGCGGCAAGCGGAATGACGAACAACGGCACGGTGATCGCGACGATTACCGCCGGAAAAGCCCACGACATGGCCGGCAACCTCAATAACGCCTCGACCAGCACGGATAAAACGGTGACCTATGACGCAACGGCACCGACAGTAACGATCAACCAGACGGCGGGTCAGGCGGATCCGGCGAAGAATTCGCCCATTAACTTCACGGTGTTGTACAGCGAAACGGTGACTGATTTCGCCTCCAGCGACGTCACAATTGAGGGAACAGCGGGCGCGACGACAGTCACGGTGACGGGCAGTGGAAAAAACTATTTGGTGGCCGTGAGCGGGATGACTGGTGACGGCACCGTGATTGCCTCGATTGCGGCTGACCAGGCACATGACGCCGCTGGTAATGGAAATACCGCTTCCTCCAGCACCGACAATTCGGTCGCTTATGACGGAACGGCACCAACGGTAACGATCAACCAGGCATCAGGCCAGGCGGATCCAACGAACGGCTCACCCATCAACTTCACCGTGGTTTTTAGCGAACCGGTGGACGACTTTTTCTTCAACAGCGTGACGGTAAGCGGCTCGGGGATGAGTACGATAGTCAATACCACAGGCAGCGGCACAACTTACAACGTGGAGGTGGACATCATATCGGGCAGTGGCGGGGTGATCGTGATGATTGAGTCCAACAAAGTTCACGATGCGACCGGAAATGGGAATGTGGCCTCAACCAGCACGGACAACATGGTAACCTACGATGTAATACCACCAACGGTGACGATCAATCAGGCAACTGGGCAGGCGGATCCGACGAACGGCTCGCCAATCAATTTTACGGTGGTGTTCAGTGAACCTGTTGCAGATTTTGACGCAGACGCCGTGATGCTGGGCGGGACAGCCGGAGCGACAACGGCCACGGTCACGGGTAGCAACACGACCTACAATTTGGCGGTGAGCGGAATGACGGGTAGAGGCACAGTGATCGCGGCGATCACGGCCGACCAAGCCCATGATGCGGCGAAGAACGGGAACATGGCGTCGAGTAGCACGGACAACACCGTGACCTACGATGTGACACTGAACAGGCAGCTGGCAGTAACGTACCCGAACGGCGGCGAGGTGTTCGATGGTGGCGACACGGTTGGAATCCTCTGGTCCACGGCGGGAACTGATTGGGTCACCGGGGATACCGTCAGACTTGAGGTTTCTACAAATTCCGGAACGGCATGGAGCCCGATCACGGGGGCAGATAACCTTGCCTATGACCTTGGAATTTTCAACTGGCCTACGGCGGGACTGGCAAATTTTTCAACCTATCGGATTCGGGTGTCATGGAATAATGCCGTAAGCCTTTCCCATGTTTCGGATGGCGACTTTGCAATATGGCGTTGTTTCTACGTCAACGATGCGTTCACCAACTATGATGCCTGGTGTACTGCGGCGGGCACGAATACAAACACCGGGTTGGATCCGGCTCATCCCAAGGCGACGGTGCAGGGCATTTTGAGTGCTTATACACTGGTTCCCGGGGACACTGTAAGGATCGATACGGGAAATTATATCCTGACGCAAGAAATCAACGTTCCAGTAGCGTATAGCGGAAAGAGCAATGCACCGCTCGTATTCGAGGCGTCGCCGTATGGGGTAACCCTCGACCGGAACTCTCTAGTGATGGGGTTCGTCTGGTATATATTGGCAAGTAATGTGACGATTCGGACAGCGCAAAGCGTAACTTATCCAGACGTTCCCCAGAGTTGGATGAAGATAACGCGTGCCGGATATGGTGTTTACACGAGGGGTGGGTATTCCCGCCTGAGTTGCGTGGATCTCTGTAGCAACGTGTATTGCGGGGTATGGTTCGAGGGTTCGGCCTCGTATGGAATTATTGAGAACTCCGTGGTGAGAGACATGTATGACTTCTCCAGCATCGACAGGGGAAATGGAATTTCTGTCAGTTCCTCTTATGTGACGATCAGTAATTGTACCGTTTTCGGAAACGCCAATAAAGGGATCAGTCTGAGCGGCTCAGAAATCACGCTCCGGAACACGATCATCCACGCCGATGGAGTCGGCCGATACGCCATCAATTCCTGGAACGCTTTACTTTCTGATTATAACGACCTATTTGTGACCAATGGCGCGATATTGGGGAGTTTGAACGGCGTGGTACAGCCATCGCTGGCTGACTGGCGGCGTTCGGGGATGGATTCGAATAGCCTTTCAACGGATCCTCAATTCGTGAATCCGACAATGAGGGATCTCCACCTGAAAAGCACGGCAGGAAGTTATCATGGCGGGGCTTGGACAGCGGATGGCTCGAGCAGTCCCTGTATCGATATGGGCATCGGTGAGGCCGGGCTTGAACCGGCACCGAATACGTCGCCCGGGCATGACGTGAACATCGGGCGGCTGAATTTGGGGGCGTATGGCGGAACCGAGCAGGCCTCCAAGACTCCGTTGGAACGGAAGTTGAATCTGATGGAACCGATTGGCCGGGAGAATGTTGTAGATCAAGCAATGCCCTTGTCCATTCGCTGGACCTGGATGGGCGAGGGCTGGCAAAGTAACGACAAGGTTCGATTGGAGTATTCTGCCGATGCGGGACAAACGTGGAATGGGATGGCTGGGGGAAGTGGTGTGGCAGCAACGAACGAAGTGTTTCGTTGGGATATCAGCGGAATGTCTCCGGGGGCGCTCTATTTGGCGCGGATAACCTGCAATCAGGATGAGACCGCAGTAAGCCACAGCCCCGCTGTCTTCCGCATCGGTTCTTCTCTGGTCTTCTACGTCAACGATGCTTCGCTCAGCCTTGATGAATGGTGCGTAGCCGTAGGGAACGATGCGAACACCGGCACTGACCCGGCACATCCCAAGGCGACACCACAGGGCATTTTGAATGCCTATACCCTGGTTCCTGGCGATACCGTGCGCATCGACACGGGAATCTACACTCTGACGACTAATATTACGGTAGGGGTGATGCATAGTGGAATGATCGATGCACCGGTGGTGTTCGAGGCGTCGCCATACGGGGTGACACTCAACCGGAACAGCACGGCGAACGGATGCTACGGGTGGAATATCGTGGCAAGTAATGTGACGGTGCGAACGGCACAAAGTTCAAAATTCCCGGAAGCCTCTCAAAGCTGGATGAAGATCCGGGGTGGGTATTCGGGATTAACCATCACGGGAAATTACTGTCACGTGAGCCGGGTTGATGTTTGCAGTAATTATTCTTATGGCGTATCGATCGGCGGAGTTGGTGTTGTGATTGAGAACTCGCTATCCAGAAACGCAACGGTTGCAAGCGGTGGTGCCGGGATCCGGATCAATGCATCCTTCGTGACTATCAGTAATTGCACGGTCTTTGGAAATGCGTATGGCATCTATATAGCAGGATATTCCGACACCCTGCTCAGGAACAATATCATCCGTGCCGATGGGTCCGGTGCGTTCGCCGTCTATAGAACCCTACCCGGATACAGTCTATTCTCGGATTACAACGACCTAAGCGTGACCAATGGTGCAGCAGTGGGGTATTACAGCTACGCCGTGAAGCAGACTCTGGCTGACTGGATACTTACGGGGCAGGACACGAATAGCCTGTCACTGAATCCGCAGTTTGCAAACGTAGCCGCCGGCGACTTCCATTTGAAGAGCGTGGAAGGTCGTTATGTGTCGGCCAATCTGTGGACCAACGACACAGCCCACAGCGCCTGCATTGATGCGGGAGATCCGGGCAGTGACTGGACCAATGAAACGGCTCCCCATGGCTCCCGAATTAACATGGGAGCCTATGGCAATACCGAGCAGGCATCACGAAGCCTGACAAACTCGGTGGTATCACTCGACGTTCAGTCGCCCTTTGGAGCCTCACTTCCCGCGATTGGGTCATCCCTTTACTACCCCGGAAAAACGTTATCCTGCCAACTATCCGGTTCCCCGGCACAAATCGGCATCACGCAATATGTGTGCACAGGCTGGGTCATGCAAGGAAGCGAGCCTGCAACAGGGAGCGGCACAAACGTCACGATATTGTTGACGAACAGTACAGTGCTCACATGGCAATGGGTTACCAATGTCCCGCCCGTGGCGAAGCTTGTCTCCGCCGGGCAGACCTCGAGCAACGGAGAGGGCCGGGTCACGATCAACTGCTCGGTGTCTGATGTGAAAGGACAGTCATGCCAGGCGGAGGTGCTTTACTCCACAAATGGGGCTGTTTCCTGGACGAATCTTTGGGTGGCGGACGTGAGTTCCTCAGTGGGTAGTGTGACTCTGACAAACGGTGCTCCTTGTCAGATTGGTGGTGTTGAAACGACTAACGGAATTGGGCTTACCACAAACCTCCTCGCAATCGCCTGGGATACAACCGGCAATGGTCTTTCAATTGCGCTGTCCACCAACACGCGGATTCGGCTCCGCGTCTGGAATGGGATCTTGTGGAGCAGTGCTGTAACCAGCACTCCTTTCTGCGTTGATAATCAGGCGCCCGGGGCGGGTATTTTGGCAGGCTCAACTCCCATGGTCGGAGTGTGGTCAACCAATCGGAACATCGTGGCGCAATGGGTGGCGAGTGATGGAGCCGGAACGGGTATTAAAGGGTACGGATATGCATTCACCAACGAAGGCGCGGCACCAGCTCCCCTAGCCGTGATGACGACCGGATCGAATGGAATGAGCGAGGCACTGGCCGACGGGACAAACTGGTGGTTGGCCTTACGAGCCGTGGACAAGGCCGGAAACTGGGGCATGAGCACAAGTTTCGGACCGTTCTGGATTGATGGAACCGCTCCAACCTATTCGGATTGGATCCGGACACCGTCCAATCTCACCGCTGAGACAATTGGCACCATTCAGGTGACGGCGCAAATTGACGATCCGCTCAGCGGACTGGAGACAAATAAACCTGAAATTGAATATCGTCTGTCAGGAAGTGCCTACAGCGAAACTTACATCGCCATGACGATGACCAACGGGGCGTGGGCGGTTGACTTGGATCTGGATTGGAAATCCATGGGTGGGAAAACCCTTTTCTATCGGGTTCGTTCCCGGGATGCGGCAGGGAATGTTTCGGTGAGTTCCGAACAAGAGGAGATGATTGACGCTGGCGTTATTGGAGTGACGCCTGACCAACTTACTTACACCGGCATCTATGGCGGACCGGATCCCCTTCCACAAGTATTTGTAATTACCAACACCGGAACTGCAGGCTTTGTTTTCTCCAATGTGGTGGCCAATGGTGAAGCCTCATGGTTTTCCCCTGGCCCATCCAGAGGACGCGTGGAGTCCGGCGCGAGTGTCGCGGTCAGTGGCGGGGTGAGTATACTCGGACTGCCCGCCGGCGTCTATTCCGTCACCAATCATGTGTTTGCGCCCACAGCAACCAACGCCGCTCAGGATATCGTGCTACATCTGATCATTCAAAAGGCCAGCCAAACCATCACACAATTCTTGCCCGTCAATGGCTCTGTGTTCGCGGAGTCCAATACGGTGTCATTGAGTGCAACCGCCTCAAGTGGCCTGGCTGTGAGTTTTGCATCCAATACCCTATGGGCGACAGTTTCCGGGACTGATCTATTCTTCACCTCCCATGGTTCGACGGAGATTGTGGCAAGTCAGGGCGGGGATGAGAATTATGACGCGGCAATAGCGGTGACTAATGTTTACACTGTGCTCAGGGATGGGGATTCCGATGGCGATGGGATGAGTGACTGGAATGAGTATCTGGCTGGAACCAGTCCGTCGAATCCCGCCTCTGTTTTTACGATAAAGGGTGCTGTTCAGATTATCGGAACAGGATTTGTGATTCAGTGGAACAGTTCGTCCAATCAGATTTATACGCTGGAACGTGCCACGAACCTTTCGTGGGACGGGTTTTTGCCTCTGGTTAACTGTATTACAGCAACTCCCCCCGACAATGTTCACACGGACAATGTTCAAAACGCCACGCCAGGTTATTTCTACCGGCTCAAGACAAAGCGATAAGACCGCAACTCCATTATGCCGTTCGTTTCAGCACGGCGGCGAAGGCCCCGTCGACGGCGTCACGGGGCGGGAAAAGCTTTCGTTCGGTACCCCGCGTGAAGCCGGGATGATCCTTGAGCCAGGCTGAGATCATCCCTTCATCCTCCTCGGTCTCCAGACTGCAGGTACTGTAGACAATCCGTCCCCCGACCCGAACCCGTTCAGCCGCTCCATTCAGGATGGCCCGCTGGGTTTCGCAAACTTTGGCCAGCCGCTCCGGCGAAAACCGCCAGCGTGCATCTGCCCGGCGCCTTAGTACACCCGTATTGGTGCAGGGCACATCCACCAGAATGCCGTCAAACAAAAGACCGGCCAGTTCGGGAACACCGACCCCACCCCGGCTACAGGCGGCCATATCGCCTTCAATGACCCGAACTCCTTCCAGATTCATCCGGGCCAGGTTGTCGGTCAGGAATCCCATGCGGTCGGCATGGATATCCATGGCGGTCAGGGTTCCGCCGCCGCCCATACGTTCGGCAATGGCCACGGTCTTGCCGCCCGGCGCCGCACAGGCGTCCAGGATTCGCTCCTGGGGCTTGGGATCCAGCAGCTCCACAGCCACGATCGTAGAGGGATCCTGGGCCATGAACCAGCCATCCTCAAATCCCGGGATATCCTCCACGCTGACTCCGCGCGCCAGAGTACAGAACCGGGCCGGATCAAACCCATGAGGCTCAATCCGGATCCCTTCCGAGGCCAGCCTGTCCCGGAAGTCCGCCATCTGGATACGGCCCGTGTTCAGCCGGAGCGTAACCGCCGCCCGGGTATTGTTCCATTCGCACAACGCCACGGCCTCCGCCTCACTGAAGGCGGCCGTCCAGCGCTTGATCAGGATTTCGGGGTGCGACAAACGGACTCCCGCAGGCTGGGTCTTCAGGGCGGCCAGAACAAGCGGCTTCTCCCGCAGGACGCGCCGCAAGACGCCATTGGTAAAGTTGACCTCATCCTGGCCAAACTCCGCCTTGACCGCCTCTACCGTTTCATTCACCGCGGCATAGGCTTCCACCGTGTCCATGTGCAGAAACTGGTAAAGCCCGACCATCAGGTGGGCACGCAGGGGAATGGCGGGCAATTGCTTCATGCATTGCTTCAACACCCATTCCAGTTCCCGTTTCCATTTGACCACCCCGTAGGTGACCTCCATGATGAAGCCCCGATTGGAGTGCACACGGGTCATCATCCGGTCCGGAAAATCCCCGGTCTCCATCCATTGCGCAATCATACCGGCCGCCACCGCCCGTGAACTCGTTTGTGTCGTTATCTTCATTCTAGTGTCTTCCTGGAGTCTCCCCCACCCGCCCTCATTCGCAACTGCCCGCAGGCAGCGTCAATCGTCGTTCCCTTGGATAGCCGCGTGGTGGCGTTGATCCCGGTCTTACCGAGCACCTCGATGAACATCTCCGCCGTACCGGCAGTCGGCGCCTGTCCCTCAAACCCCTCCACCGGACTCAAGGGGATCAGATTGACGCGACCGGAAACCGGGCGGAGCAACTTCGCCAGCGCCAGGGCCTGCGGACGGCTATCGTTCACGCCCCGGATGAGCGTATATTCAAACGTGATGATCCGCTTCGTGGCCGCGACATATCGCCTGCAGGCCGCCAAAAGCTCCGTCAGCGGATACTTCCGGTTAACCGGCATCAGACGGCTTCGCAGCGCGTCATCGGGCGCATGCAATGACACCGACAGCTCGACTTGAATCCCCTCGCCCGCCAATCGCTCGATACCGGGAATCACCCCGCTTGTGCTCACCGTCATGTGGCGCGCGCCGATATTTATCCCGTCCGGATCATTCAGAATGCGAATCGCCTTGAGCACGGCGTCTGTGTTGTCAAAAGGTTCGCCCATTCCCATAAAAACAATATTGGAGGGACGGTCGCCGTACTCCTTCCAGGCAAGCAGGACCTGGCCGACCATCTCACCGGCGTCAAGGTTCCGGACATAGCCGCCCTTCCCGCTGGCGCAGAAAACACAAGCGAACCGGCAACCGACCTGACTGGACACGCAGACGGTTCTGCGATCCCCGGCCGGAATCAGCACTTCCTCCACGCATTCCCCATCGCGGAGCCCCACGAGAATTTTCCGAGTCCCCTTGGGAGGCCCTTCAAGTTTCTGGTTTAGGACGGAAACGATGTCGAATTTACAGGCCAAGACTTCGCGCAGGGTAGCCGGAAGATTCTTCATCTCCGCCCAATCGCTCACGCGCTGTCCATAAAGCCACGTCCAGATCTGCCCTGCCCGGTATGAGGGGAGTCCTAGCGCCTTGCAGGCTTCATCCAATTCAAGCCGCGAGAGTCCATGAATCAGTGGCTTCGTCATTCTCCACGGACCTTCCGACGCAACAGATTCGCCAGAGTGTGGGTTTCATGCACCCGGAAGATCCAGGTCATTCCGAAATAAACCAGTCCGCCCACGGCAATCTCGACGGCCAATGCCGCGACCAGCCAGGGAAACGTCTGACCGAACCCGGCCAGCCAGTGCTTCAGATTCAACACCACCACGCCACAGGCCAGGGCTGGCACACCGATCGCCATGGCATAGCGGAACCAGCGCCGCCAACTTCCGTAATTCACATCGGCCCTGAGATACAAGGCCAATTGCAGGAAGTTCACCAGTGCCAGGCAACCGGTGCTGGCCGCAAGCCCCACATGACCCAAGTGGAAATACTTCACCAGAGTGAAGTTCATCACCAGGTTAAGCCCGATTCCCACGAGACTGACCATCAGCGGCGTCCGACGCCGGTCGAGCGCGAAAAAACAGGGCGTCAGAACCTTGATCGCGGCATAGCCGGACAGTCCGATGGAAAACGCGCGCAGGGCGTCAGCCGTCAGGAATGTGTCGGCTGAATTAAATTTTCCGTGCTCATAGATGACCCGTATAATATCGGGAGCCAGCACCACCAACCCCACCGTTGCCGGGATTGTCAGGAAAAACGCCAGTCGCAGGGACTCCTCAATGGTCTTGCCGACTCCGCCCATATCAGAACGGGCATGCAGGCGCGCCACGGCCGGGAGGGTGACCGTTGCAATGGCGACCCCAAACACCCCGATGGGGAACTGCATCAGGCGAAAGGCGCAGTTCAACCAGCCGCGCGCTCCATTGATTTCCGAGGCAAACATCCCGTTAACCAGGACATTGACCTGAACGGCCGCGCCGGCAATCATACTCGGCCAGGCCAGCGCCCAGACCTGACGCAGGCGGGGATTGCTGAAATCCAGGGTCCACCGGAACCGGAACCCGAGCTTCCAGAGCGAGGGGAGTTGCATTCCCAACTGGGCCAATCCGCCCAGCATGACTCCCAGTGTCACACCATACAAAGCCCGCTCGGAAAAGTTAGGATGCCGCCAGTTCGCCTGCGGGTCGAAAACAAAGGCCAGCAATACGCCACCCACCACGGAAACAATATTGAACACCGTTGAGGCCGATGCGGGCAGGCCGAAAATAAAACGGGCATTGAGAATGCCCATCACCACCGATGCCAGCGAAACCAGCATGATGAAAGGGAAGAGAATCCGGGTCAGCGTGACGGTCAGCTCAAATTTTCCAGGAACCTCGTGAAACCCGAAATTCGTGATTTGAACCAGAAGCGGACTCGCCGCTATGCCCACCACACATATCCCGCCCATAATCACGAGCATGGCACTGAACAGCAGACTGGCCAGGTGCCAGGCCGGGGGCTCCCCCTCCTTTTCGAGAGTCTTTGTAAAGGTCGTGGTGAACGCCGTTGACAGGGCGCCTTCCGCAAACAGATCGCGAAGCAAGTTTGGGATCTGAAAGGCCGCCAGAAACGCATCCAGGCATTTGCCGGTTCCGAACATGGCGGCAAAAACCTGTTCGCGGACGAGCCCCAGAATCCGGGATCCCATCACGGCCAGCCCCACCACTCCCGCTGATTTACGATGATCACTCATGAAGCGATCTATTAAACAGGCCGGAAGCCGCCCCCGTCAAGGTCGCAAAAAGGAATGGAGTTTGAATGACTGGCGTCACATAGGACCGCCAAGGCTGTAGCGGTTTAGCGGAAGCGTTCTTAGCGCCCGCCGACCTGGGCTACGTTCACGACCGGAAGTTCGCGGCGCGCCGCCCATTCCGTCCAGCCCGCATCGTACCAACGCACATTCGAGTAGCCGAGCAGGTGCTTGAGCACAAAGTAAGTCTGGCTGGCCTGGTGACCGGTGCGGCAGTGTACAATGATTTCCGTATCCTTCGACGGGATCATCAGGGCGTAGGCGGCCGACAGGGCATCGCGCGGCTTCAGGGCAACGACCTTGTTGGAACTCGTGACCACATCCTCAGTGAACGGGCGGTTCTGCGCGCCGGGAATGTGGCCGGCGCGGGCTTCGTCCGACTTCTGGCCCACGTAGAAGTCTGTGGGGCGGACGTCAATGATCACCGTGCCGGGTTTGCCAAGGGCGGTGACCACCGTCCCGAAGTCCACGGTGAAGCGATCGGCGTCCTGACTGGCGGGGTATTTTGAGGCCGCTACGGCGGGTAGCGCAGAGTCCGCAGGCCTCCCCTCATGAATCCACTTGGCGTAGCCGCCGTTCAGGACGGCGAAGTTCAGGTGCCCCAGCCGTTCAAACGCCATACCGGCCAGCGTCGAGTCATGTAACTTGTCGCCGGACACGAGCACAATGGTGTCCGAGGGATTGAGTCCCAAAAGCGAAAACTGAGCCGCCAGCATGGTCGCCGGCAGGAGCATGGAAGGCACACCGCCGACGTTCCCGCGAAGACTCTCCACGTTCAGGCTGAGTGAGCCGGGAATGTGCGCGGAGTTGTATTCGGGCTGAGGCCGCAGATCGATGATCTTGAGGCCCGGCGCGTCGAGGCGGCCTGCCAACCAGTCGGTCTCGACAACATGCGGTTTGGGGCCGCTTGCCAGGGGGGTGGCAAGTCCTACAAGAGTTGAAACGTCGTCAGCGGTGAAAAACGTGCGCCAGGCGTTGATGCGGGCTACTGCCGCAGCCGACATCGGTTCCGGACGCAACGAGACGGGCTTGAGGCAGATATCCCGAAATCCCTGGAGTCCGTCCGTGAGCAAGTATACGTTGACGAACCCCTGGCGCTGAAGCGAATCACGGGCCTGGGCGGGATGTGTCATTCCGTTGGAGTAGAGAACAATCACCCCCTTGTTCTTTCGGGGCTGGAGGGTCTCCGCCAATTGGGTCAGCGGCACGTTGACGGCACCACGGATGCGGTAGGTGTTGAACTCGGCCGGTGGCCGCACATCGACAAGCATGAGATCTGACTCCCCGGCCATCAGGCGGTCGGCCAGTTCCTCGGGCATGATGTGGTCGCGCCCCTCTTGGACTTTTGCCATGAGGATTTTTTCGTCCGCTGACGGCGCCGTGGCAAGGCCTGTCGGGGCCCGGGTAACAGCTGTCGAGGCGGGAGAAAGCACGAATAAGCCCAGCGCCACCGCCACGAGGGCCAGACTGAACGCCTTGAGGAAAGGTGATCCAAGATAGGCTGAGCGGCCCATGCGAGTCTTTTCAGCCCACTCGGCCAACCAGAAGGCCGTCACGGCCACGCATGTAAACACCAGAATAAAGGCGTTCCGCGACATGCCTAGAGTGTCATACACCAGCTGCACTCCCTGATCCCCTGCCCTGTACAGTCCGCCGATTATGGGAAAAAGCTCATTGAACAATATGCTGCCCCCGATCGTACCGACCAGAAATACAAGCGCGTCGATCCGGCCGGCGGCCAGGCCAGCCGCCGCCGTGCCGGGGCACCACCCCCCCATGGCAAAACCCACGCCGAACAATAGGCCACCCACGATTTGAGCACCATAGATAGTCGGCATGAAGAAGATCTTGTCCATGTGAATCCACCCGAAGGCCGTCAGGTATGAAAGGCCCAGCATGGCCGTAATGAGCGCCGAGAACATCACCTTCACGACAGCCATGTCGGTAAAGTAGAAGACGCCGGCCAGACGGCGCGAACTACTGAAGCCTGCCCGTTCCAGAGCAAAACCGAAACCTATCCCGATCAGCAG
This sequence comes from uncultured bacterium, assembly GCA_903958395.1. GTDB lineage: Bacteria > Verrucomicrobiota > Kiritimatiellia > CAIKKV01 > CAITUY01 > JAABPW01. The sequence goes on from CAJBSZ010000247.1 coordinate 12,672, forward strand.
GGCGAGAAAGAAGGCCATCGGAGTTCCGAGGGTGTCGAGGCTGTAAAGGGTGTTAATCATACCATTGCCTCCTGACGAACCAGGCGGTAGCATAGCCGCTGACAAAAAGACAAAGCATGAACACGATGCTGCCGCTGAGCAGCAGTGCGCCACCGCTCAGTGCCTGCCCGGAAGTGCAACCCTGGGCCAGCCGGCTCGCAAAGCCGGCGAGCAGTCCGCCCATGAGGGCGTACCCGAGGCGACGTTTCACGGACGCTGCGGCGCCGCGTTCGACCTGGATTCGCATGCGGTTCGCCAGGAGCGCCGAGAAGAGAGCGCCAATGAACGTTCCCACGAACATAAAGACCAGGTAGTAGTTCAGTGGCTTGGCGCCCCACTTGCCAAAGTACTCGCTGCCGAGCGTGTGCGGCGCCGAAACGCACATTGAAACCGAAGCGCCCATCCTTGCGATGCCGCCCGACGCTCCCAGGCCAGCCCCGAGAATGACGAAGGAAGCCAGGAGCACAAGCCCGAGCAGGATGCCTGCCAGGTAGGGGTTTGCATAGGGTTTAGGGCCATCCGGAGGAATGTGAATGGTGTTGTTCATACGCTCAGCACCCCGCGCTTTTCTTTTTAGGCGGCTCAGGCGCCACCGGGGCCGGTGCCGGTGCGGCCGGCTTGATTACCGGCACAACGGCCGCCGGTGCAGGCGAACCCGCCTGCAAAGGTGCCGCGGACTCGTTCCAGTAGGCCTCCAACCCGCCGAACAGGACCTTGATCGGGCGTGCCGTCTTCTGGGATAGAATGCCGCCGACGGCCATGGCCAGGGAGCCGTCGCGGTCCACGAGCACGAGCGGAACCGCGCCGTTCAGGTAGGCGGGATTGGCGACCACGTCGGCAATGTCCACGTTCATGGCGCCAGGCAGATTGAAGTCTGCGAACTGCGTTGACGGTCGCACATCCACGATCTCGAACGTGCCCGGCAGGTCCATAAGCAAGCGCTTCAGGTCGGCGGCGGCGATGCGGTCCGGGAGTCTGATGGCCCGCGCGGGGGCGGCGGCCGTGCCGTGTCCGCCTCCGGTGACGCCCAGGGTCGGCAGCCCGGCCGCGATCCAGGCCTCGCTACCGCCGTCCATGTTGAAAACTTCCTTGAAGCCCTGCTTGAGCAGGACCGAGGCGCCCATGCTGGAGCGGTAGGCGGAGTTGCAGACCGTCAGCACCGGCATATCCTTGGAAAGCCGCTTGCTGTCGGTAAACAGCTTGTTGATCGGTATGTTGAGTACATTGCCAATGCGCAACGCCATCCACTCGCTCGGGAGGCGCACATCCACTACAATCGGCGCTGCGCCGGCTTGCATCTGCTGATACAGATCCTGAGCCTTCAAGAGCGTGAGGGAGCCCAGAGGCAGCTTCGCCTGTTTCCACGCCTCCACGCCGCCCTGCAGAAAACCGGTGGGCGCATCATAGCCGATCCGCTTCAGGCGGAAAGCCGCCTCACGCACCTCGTCGTCCGAGCCCACGAGAACAAAAGGCTCGCCCCACGGGAGCATGATGCCGGTCCACGTCTCGAAACGGCCCCGTACGCCGATGCTGATCGCACCCTGCGGATGGGCCGCGGCGAACGCCTTGGCGTCACGAATGTCGATCAGCCAGACGCCTTTCTTCCCCTGGGCAAAAATATCAGCGGCGTACAGGGCTGGGGGCGCGGACTTGTCCCAATCCACAAGGGGCGGCCCATCGTGGTTCATTTTGGCGTTGTGCTTGAAATACTGAGGAGCGTCGGGAAGGCCGTCAATAACGGCCATGACATAGGACAGCAGGTCCTTATGCTGAAGGTAGACGTTCTCCCGGCGCTGTTCCCCGATGGTGGAAACCGGCTTATCGCTCAGATGGGCACCACAGAGGGATCCTGCGCCGTGGGCCGGGAAGAACTTCGTGTCGTCGGGGAGTCTGGACAGTTTATCCTTCCAGGAATGGAATCCCATCTCGGCCAGCGCGGCGGCGCTCATGCCTTCGCCCATCAAGTCCGGGCGGCCCACGCTGCCGATGAAGAGCGTGTCGCCGGTGAGGACAAACCTAGGGTTCCTTTCGTTCGCCGGGGTGTACACGTAGAGGCATGTCCCGTCGGGGGTATGACCGGGCGTGGTCACGATCATGCCGCGCACCGTGCCGAAGGTGATGACATCGCCGTCCTTGACGGGTCTGTGCGGAAAGCCGGCCCCGGTGTCTTTGTTCATGATGATCTCCGCTCCAGTGGCCTTGGCGAGTTCCGCATGTCCTGCTACAAAATCGGCATGGGAATGAGTCAAGTACACCCGCGTGATCTTCAGACCCAGTTCCTGCGCGTCTTTCAGGTAACGGCTGATATCGCGGGCAGGATCAATAATCAGCGCCTCGCCCCCACTGCCGATCATGTAAGAATAGTGTGAAAGGACCGGCAGGTTGTACTGCCGGAAGACGAAATCCAGTGTCTTCTGTTCTGTCTCCTTGACCAGCTGAACGCTGGCGGCCTCGTCACCATGAGTTGCCGCCTCCGCGTCCCCTGGCAGCCCGCCCGCCTGTGCGGAAACGGCACCCAGCATAATCACCATTGAGATGCACATGACAAAACGATCGTTCTTCATACCATGCTCCTCTCGACTGAAGGTTGACAATAACAGTACAACGTATAACAGGACACCAGCATCCCATAGCCATAACTAAAACACACGCACGCCGATCCCGCGAAACCTCGCAACGTCACAGAATCCATGGCTTGTTGTGATATTGCCGACAACAGCAATGCATAGTCAAACTGATTTTCAGCGTCGAAAAGATCGGTCCACTTGGTTTTGTTTTGCTTGTACCGTGGACGCATGAAAAATCGAATCAAGACAAGAAAGTAATGGGGCACTGAGAAGGGGGTAAGGGGGGATTCTGCCTGCTTTTAGACTCTATGGGATGCTCGTGAGTTTGAATTGATCATGCCCGCCGGGTAGCTTATAACCTTCCGCATGGCAACAGCGCTCACGCAATTCATCATAGACGGACATCTGCATCTGTATCCCCGATACGATGTGGCCCGTGCTATAAACTGCCTGCTGGACAATCTGGGCAAGTTCACATCCCCATCCGGCGGGGCGAGCGCTGTATTCATGGGACTTCTGGCGGAAAGCCAGTCATGCCGGTTTTATCAGGAGATTTTGAAGGACGGGAAAGCCTGCCAATACGGTCCCTTCACACTGGTTGCGGGGCCGGATGCGGGCGCGATCACCCTCTTGAAGCACGACCAGATCATGGGGTATCTCATTGCAGGACGGCAGATTGTGACCGCCGAGAAGCTGGAGATTCTGGCACTGGGCATGGATGTTTCCGTTAAGAATGGCCTGTCTGCGGAAGACACGCTTAAGGCGATCCGGGCCCAAGATGCCGTACCGGTTCTCAGTTGGTCGCCAGGAAAATGGTTTTTCAGCCGCGGCAAACGGATCCGGGCACTGATTGAAACGCAAGCGGCTGGAAGTTTCCTCATCGGCGACACCGGGCTTCGGCCCACCTTCTGGCCGTTACCGAGCCTCATGAAAATGGCTTCCCGGCGCGGCTACACGATCATCGGCGGCTCCGACCCCCTGCCCCTGGCAGGCGAAGAGTGCTGGATTGGAACCTATGGAATGACGGTAATGGCGGAGTTCGACCGGGAAAAGCCGGCGGAAAGTTTGCGACGTCTACTCGCCAACCCGCCCCCCCCCTTCACCCCCATAGGGCACCGCACCCCTCCATTTGCATTCTTCTCGCGATGGATCCGGAATCAATCTGGATTGACAAACTGACCCAAAATGGACTCAATACGTCCCTTTTATCCAGAAAGAGGCTCTTATGACAGCAAGTGAACAGGCAATCGGAAGCAAAGGATGGGTTTCATTCCGTCCTGAAATCAAGGTCATGGACGTGACAATCCGCGATGGCGGATTAATGAATGACCACAAATTCGATGTCGATTTGGTCAAGAAGGTGTACCAGACTTGCTGCGCGGCCGGCGTTGACTACATGGAGCTCGGCTACAAGGGGTCAAAGAAGGTTTTCTCCCAGACGGAAAACGGCCTGTGGAAATTCTGTGATGAGGATGTTCTCAGGCAGGTTGTTGGCGACAAAAAGGGCGATCTCAAGCTCTCCGTCATGGCCGATGCCGAGCGTACCGATTACAAGACCGACATTCTCCCCCGCGACAAGAGCGTGATCGACATGATCCGCGTCGCCACCTATGTCCACCAGATCCCCATGGCGCTGGAGATGATCAAGGATGCCCATGAGAAGGGTTACGAGACCACGGTGAACCTGATGGCCATCTCCACTGTTCCGGAGTATGAACTGGATGGCGCCCTGGAAGCGCTCTGCCAATCGGACGTGGATATCGTTTACCTCGTGGACAGTTTCGGAACGCTCTATAGCGAACAGATCCGGGCGTTGATGAACAAATTTAAGAAGTTTGCCAAAGCCGGTGACCAGCAGATTGGAATCCACACCCACAACAACTGCCAGCTGGCCTATGCCAATACCATTGAGGCGATCATCTGCGGCGCCAATTATCTCGACGCCAGTCTGGCGGGCCTTGGCCGCGGCGCGGGCAATTGCCAGATGGAACTTCTACTCGGGTTTCTCCACAACCCGAAGTACCGCATCCGTCCACTACTGCAATGCATCCAGGAAACCATTGAGCCCCTGCGCAAGGACTTCTTCTGGGGCTACAGCATTCCCTACATGATCAGCGGTATCCTGAACCGCCACCCGCGCGAGGCTATTCAGTTCATGGAAAGCGGCAACACCCACGACATCGTCAAGTTCTACGACGAAATGACCGCGTTCTGAAGACTGCCGACGCTGCCATAATGGAACAAGGTCACGAGTACTTTATGCACTTGGCATTGCGGGAGGCCCAACGCTCCGCAGATGCCGACGAAGTGCCGGTCGGAGCCATCATCGTCAAGGACGGCGCCGTCATCGGCCGGGCCCACAACCAGACCGAATTACTGAAGGATCCCACCGCTCATGCAGAGATGATCGCCATTACCCAGGCGGCCTCGGCGGTGGGCGACTGGCGCCTGACCGACACCCTTCTCTATGTCACCAAGGAGCCCTGCCCCATGTGCGCCGGGGCCATCGTGCTGGCTCGTATTCCGGTGGTGGTTTTCGGAGTGCCGGATCCCAAACGGGGCGGCGCCGTCTCGGTGTTTAACATCCTGAATCACCCGCAACTCAACCACCGGCCCGAAATCATTCAGGGAATTCTGGAAGAACCATGCCGGGCCATGTTGCAGGATTTCTTCAGAAAGAAGCGTCTCATTCCAAAAGATTAAAAGGTCAAAATCGCATTTCGATACGCGTGAATGGCCGGGATGAGAGATAACGCAAGGGACAGAATCGCACAACCGAAACCAAAGACAGTCATGATTAAAATCGACTCCGGATGGTTTCGCTGTTTCAGCCTCCCGATGACATGAGCCGTAAACAGGGCAAGCAGTCCCATGACCACAAGGGGAATTCGCAGCCCGAAGACCGGCATGAACCAGGGCACCACCACCAGCACGCATCCCCCCATGAGACCCGCGGCCCGTAACAACCGGGACCCGACTCCGCCCCTGGCCATTTTCTGCGGGATGAGTCCGGAATTAGTCCTGTGTTTCCGAACCCAGGTGGGTACTAAACGCGCCAGAATGAGAAACATCCCCAGCGGCCCCCAGACCCGGAGCACATCGAGCAGATAGAAGGCCCCGCCAGGACGAAGGAAGCTTGCAATCGCGGTGATCGTCACAAGGAGCAGTCCTGCCAGGGCGCACCAGTGCCGTTTGGGGCGCCAGCGCCATCGTTGAAGAACCGCCAGGGCCAGGGCGGCTGAAAGCACTCCAAATCCTGCACCCGCCAGGGCATCGCTGGCATAGTGGCGGCCATAGTACACCCGCTCCAGGGCAACGCCGCCGGTGACAAGAACCGCTGCGGGCACACTCCAGGGAGCCAGGCAGGCAAACGGCGTTACGAATACGGCAACGGTGGCAACATCCCCGCTGGGAAAAGACTGAAAGTTCTTAAACGCCGGGCGCTCGCGGCCCACTCCGATCTTCACAGGCGTGATCAGGATAGCCATCACAGCAAGCCCGATTATAATGTGCAACGCGTGACGACGCGCACCGCATAGACCCAGGCCGAAGGCAATCATCAAGATGACGTCGCCCTGACCCAATGGCCGGAACATCTCAAGGACTTCCCGGATAAGATGATATTTTCCGGCTCGACTGGCGAATGATCGAAAATAATGAAAGATACCGGTGTCGTAAGGATGAATAAGCACCGCGCCCAGTGCCAGCGCGGCAATCACAAGGAATAGGACTAAGCCCTGTATTCTCAGCACTTTCATGGAGTAAGGGACTGATACATCGCCACCGTCTGGTCAGCCATTTGCGTAAATGAAAAAGAAGCGACAAGACGCTCACGGGCGGCGAGACCATGCTGTTTCCGCAGTATGGGATCACTGGCATATTTCCTGATAGCCTCCGCCAACCGCACAGGATCGCATGGGGGAACAATCATTCCAGTCTTTCCATCCTCCACAAGTTCCACCATCCCCCCAACCGCCGAGATGATCGAGGGAACCGCCAGGCACATCGCCTCAGCGACGGCCTTGGACAGCCCTTCGTTCCTGAGCGTCGGCATCACAAACAGATCGCAGGCGCCCATCAGTGCTGGCGCATCCATGCGAAAGCCCGTCAGGTGAATTCTCTCACGCAACACGGGATCATCAAGAAGTTCACTGATCTCGGAATCATCATTCTGTCCAATCAGCAGGACATGGACCGGAAGATCAGCCGCCAGGCGGCGAACCGCCTGCAAAAGGATGGGAACCCCCTTGATTGGACGGGCTTTCGCGGTACAGGCGATCACCACGGCATTGTCCGGAATGCCAAACTCCCGCAGTGCCGAGCGGGGTGCCGAAACAAACCAGGCCGGATCGTGCCCGGCATAAATCGTGAGGAGGCGACTATCGGGAACGCCCAGTCCGTGAAGATAATTCATAACCGCCTTGGAGACGCATACAATCCGGTCGGCACGCGGACTCAACACAGCCAGACGGGCGGAGGGATCCCATCGCTTCAGGTGTCCCATGGTACCACAAAACCCGATGCGTTTCAGATTCATTCCCGTAGAGGCAATCAGGCCATTCGAGAGTGCCCGGCTGTTGAACGCGTGTAAAATATCATAAGAATCCGCCCGCAGAGTCCGCCAGAGGACACGTATCGCCGCAGGATCAATCCGGGCCTTCATGACAAAATGAGTCATTGGAAAACCCGTTTCCCTCAGGGGATCAAAGTAAGGGGATGTGGTATCGCAAAGGAGTTTAATCTGGACGCCCCTGGCCGCCAGTTCAGGGAAAAGATGCGCTTCCGGCCGCTCACCAACCCCTGCCACAAGTAATACTTTCATAAGCGCCCATTAAGAATTGGTTTCATAATCATCTCCGGGCGGCGTGCCCCGGCGGCGGCCATCCCCATCAGAAATGCGTAAAGAATGATAATTTCAGTGTCTCCGAAGTTGTATTCCACAAAACCATTTAACAGCAGGCCGGCCAGCATCAGCATCACCACAATCGCATTCGCCCGCTCGACAGCCGATCTTCCCTTTCCCCGCATGATCCAGACAATCCCGTCTCCCAGCGACTTACCCATCCAGATCAGATATAACATCAAGCCAACCCAACCGGTTTCCACCAAAACCTGTGCCCAATTGGAATGAAGATGATTCCGACTCGGCTCCACCCACCGGAAGACATCGCGCATCATCTCATTGGTCAGACAGCCATATCCCACGCCTTGCGGGTGTTCCTGGATAAGGGCGGGGGCAATTTTGAACCACATGGTGAGACGTCCCCCACCCTCCACATTAAACTCCCGCTTCAATTGCCCGAGCCTTGACTGCACCGGCGGAATCATGAAAAACAAGAAAATCACCAAAATCGCCGGGATCCAGGCGCGCCAGCGCAAATTCCATAAAATGGCCACTCCGACCAGGATGATCGCGCAGAACCATGATCCCCGTTTAAAGTTAATCAGCAGACCAGCCACTGACACGACCAAGATGGCCCATTCCCACCAAACCACCCTCCGCCCCGTTTTGACCATGGCCAGAATCAGGAACGTTGACCCCACCACCCCCAACATCAGCATCTGCCCATCCGTCATGGATCCTTTATCGATCAGGGCCGTCAGAAAGTCGGGAACCGGCTTACGCCATGCCAAAACGGGATAGAGCACAAGATCCTTGATGCTTAAGAGCGCGCACCCCGCCATGAATGACCGGATCAGTTTCAGCGACCGCTCGGGCTGGACCAGCAGGGACGCCGTCACGGGAATCAAAAAAAACCAGCACAACTTCCCGCATCGTTGCCAAAGTCCATGCCCGGTCCCACCGAAAACCGAAGAAACGATTGCCCACCCGATAAACACTCCTGCCACCACGAGCACAGACGGCAGATGAACCCGGATCTGCCGTTGTGCAACCCCGGCGCAAAAGACCAGTAGACAAAGTCCTACAAATAACTGCCCTAGAGCGATCGAAAAAGGGATTGTGAAGGCCGTCGCAAGAAGCGCATAAAACGCCTTTTGCTCAACGGATACATTTTCGAAAATCTGCTTCATGAAGTGAAAAATTAGTGCAAGCGGGGGCCAGATGCAATATCTTCCCGTCATTCAACACGAATGAACCGAACATATTGGATTTACATCATTCCGCTCCTGCTTCTTTTCGCGGTGACTTTGCCGCATTTGGAACAGGGTGATTTCAGGGTCGAAACGGCTCATTACGGAGCCATTGGGCTCCAGGCCTGGCAGGATCCCAGTCTGTTCTGGACGCTTCACGAGCACCCGGCCGTCCCGTACTTCAATAAGCCTCCCCTTGTTTTCTGGATTCACGGCCTGATTCTCCACCTGTTTGGAATCACGCTTGCGGTGATCCGTATTCCAACCATCCTCGCGGCGGCAGGTTGCGTATTGCTTACCGTCTTCATGACACGCCGCCTCATGGGACGCGCCACGGCGCTGGCGGCAGGCTCCATTCTCGCCCTGAGTTATGAGTTTTTCCGTCGTACGCGGGAAATCTCCCTGGACATGTGGCAACTCTTCTTTATGCTGGCGGCCGCCGCCCTGTGGATTGCCGCCGCCCACACCCGCCGCCGTCAGTATGCCTGGCTGGCGGGCATCCCCCTGGGCCTCGCCCTTCTCTGCAAACCTCTCATGGCCTTACTGATTCCCGTCATTTTCGTATCCTGGTACTTCATCGGGCCATCATTCAAGTTCCTCAGAATCCGGGATTTCGCGGGATTCCTGATCGTGACCCTGGCCATCGCTTTACCCTGGCACCTTTCCATGGCCATGCTTCACGGGGGTCTTTTCATCAACCAGTACTTCGGCCACGAGGTGGTTCAGCGGATGCAGGGGCACATCAACAATCAACCCATCTGGTACTATGCGGTTGAAAACGGAAAGACCTATTGGCCATGGATGATTCTCCTGGTGTGCGGCATTGCCCGATGGATGCGGGGAACCGTTTCGCGTCATCATCGGAATGCCCTCACCTTCGCCCTGATCTGGCTGGTGATCTGGGCTATCGCCATCAATCTGTTCCCGGACAAGCGCCCCCGCTATGCCCTTCCGCTTTACCCGATGCTGGCCATCCTCGGAGGCTATGGACTGGTTACCCTGCCCTGGCAGGGCTTGAGAAGGCTCTATCGACATAAACTGGGAAGAACGGCCGTCGTCATCATGATCATGGCATTCATCATTTCTGTCCTGCCCATTCGATTTCAAGCCCCGCCTGAGCCGGCGCTGTCGGCCCTGGTCGAATGGGCGGGCGGACAAAATCCCGCCACCGTTTATTCCGCCGCCTTATCCGCGGTTGACGAAAGTATGCTGTATATCAAAGCCGGATATTGGCCGACTCCCCTTGCCTTACTGCCACAATCCGGCACGGGAAACCTGCTGATCTATACAGACACGCTCGATCCAAAGCCGAACCCTGACGCCCTATGCGTTTTCCAAAAGGGCCGCTATCGGGTTATTCGCCAATAGCCAGACGCATTACCAGTCCGTTGAAATGATAAGGCGTTCCCCGCCGTGGCAAGGGCAGACTCGTCGAGGGCCGGGAACCCGCTACTTTTTTCTGGATCGTCCCCTCCGTGTGACGCGGATAACACCATCCCGGAATACTAGAGTTTTTCCACGCCAAACCTGTAAATGATCGTGTTGTGATAGACTTGTCCCGGCCTCAGAACGACCGATGGGAACTGCGGCTTGTTAGGCGAATCGGGGTAGTGCTGGGGCTCCATACAGAAACCCGTCCGGTACTGGTACGCCACCCCACCCTTGCCAACATTAGACCCATCCAGGAAGTTTCCAGAATAGAACTGCAGTCCAGGTTCCGTGGATAGCACCTGCATGAGGCGCCCTGATGCAGCCTCACGCACCTCCGCCATCAGCGCCAGCTTACCCGCAGGCTTATCAATGGCCCAGTTGTGGTCATAACCGAGCCCGAACTTCAACTGCTCATCCTTTGCGTTGATGCGAGCCGCGATCGCCGTCGCCTGGCGAAAATCAAATGGCGTGCCCTCTACCGGTTTGAGCTCCCCCGTCGGGATCAGGGTTTCATCCACCGGCGTGAAATGAGACGCCTTGATTACGACCTTATGCCCGAGGATGTCCCCTTTTCCCGCCAAATTGAAATAGGAGTGATGGGTCAAATTACAAACTGTCGGCTTGTCAGTTGTGGCCGTGAATTCCAGTTTCAACTCATTTTTCTCCGTCACCGTGTAGAGTGCCGTTATGGACAGCGTGCCGGGATAACCTTCCTCACCGTCTCTGCTGACGTACTTCAATTCCAGCGCCGCTCCTTCCTTTGATTCCGCAGGCTTTGCCGTCCACACTACCTTGTCGAACCCCTTGATACCGCCGTGCAGGTGGTTGCCAATGTTGTTCGTCGCCAAATGGTACTCCGTCCCATCCAGTGTAAACTTACCCTTCGCGATGCGGTTACCATACCGCCCCACCAGACAGCCGAAATACGGGCTCGCCTTGATGTAATCCTCGAGCTTTTCGTACCCCAACACCACATCCCCGTATTTCCCGGCCTTGTCTGGCGCCTTGAGCGTCACAACGATGCCCCCGTAATTCATGATGCGGGCTTCCATTCCCCGGGTGTTTGTCAGGGTATAGATCGACACCGCAGTACCGTCCGGCATCTTGCCGAACGGGGCTGACGTCACGCTCCCCGCTCCGAACACCGATCCTGCCGCCAAACCCGCCGCTACTACCGCCATTAATGTATTTTTCATGTTTCTATCCCCGCTGTTTACCTGTTGAAGTACAGATACTGTTAAAATCTGGAGGAAAGATCAAGATCGGCAATAAACCCGGCTTTCAACGCGCTACGGCCAACTGCTCTTTTCAGGTCAAACTCAACCTTTCCCCCTTGCTTGACCAAACCTTCGTTAATCAATAAGTTACCGGCATCATGCTTTCAGTCGCACTCAAGTGTTTGAGCAAAATCTTCGGAGCGCTCTCCCTGAACCGGGCACTGGCGTTGGGCAGCGCCATCGGCTGGTTCTATGGAATCGTTGTCCGGCACCATCGCCGGGATGCGGAGGAAGCCCTCCAGCGCAGCCTTCCCGAAAAAAGCGAGTCCGAACGCAAGCGCCTTTTAAATCAGGTTTACCGGAACCTCGGTATGAATGCCGCTGAGGAAATGCGCATGCCAACCGTCACCACAGCCTACCTCCAGGACTATGTCACCTGGGATAACGATGCCCCCCTACGGGAAGTCCTTGCCGCCGGGAAAGGGGCACTTGCCCTGACGGCCCATCTGGGGAACTTCGACCTGCTTTGCACCATCGCCCCAAAATTCAACTACCCCACCACGATCATCACGAAAGTGATCAAGAACAAAGCTATCAATGACTGGTGGATGGCGGCCCGGAGCCGATTCGGACTGAAATTTCTTCCCGCCCATAATTCCTATCGGCAATGTCTGAGCGCCTTGCGTAAAAACGAAATCGTGGCCTTCATTCTCGACCAGAACATGATCAACACTGAGGGAATCTTTGTGGATTTCTTCGGGAAGCCTGCCTGCACCAGTCCGGGACTCGCCTATATGTCGGCCCAGTCAGGAGCGGCTGTTGTTCCCATCTTTATGATCCGGCTTGAAAATGGACGACACCGGGTCAAGGTGATGGCCCCTATCCCGCCGCCCCCTGACCGGAAGCCTGAAACCATCAGCCATTACACCCAGCTCTACACCAAGATCATCGAGGATGTGATCCGGGAGTATCCTGACCAATGGATCTGGGTTCATCGCCGCTGGAGAACTGTGCCGAAAACAGAAACCCCAACAGGCCGGCTTCAGCAATCCGCGTAATAGGGGTAGCGCGCGGGATCAAACCCGGGGAGGCGACGCTTCCAGCGCTTGTAGGTCCAAAGCCAGTGCCCGGGATCGTCACGAAGTTGTTTTTCAAGATACTGGGTAATCCGGACGGTAACCGCTTCAGGCGTCATTCCCTCCATGTCTTCCGGCAACAGCAGTTCACGGGTATGACAATGATAAACCCCTTCTTCGTTGCAGGAGCAGAACGCCATCAGGATCGGGACTTTTAACTTCAACGCCAATCCCGCCGCCGCCGTGGAGACCGGAACGGGGACCTCAAAGAAGGGAACGAAAACGCCGCCTTCGGCCGGCAAGGTGTCCTGATCCAGCAACAGCGCAATCGTCCCGCCTTCACGCAAAACCCGCACCAGAGAACGGAGCGCCCCTTCCCGGGGAATAATCCGCTGTCCGGACAACGTGCGCATCCTGTTGATTTCGGCATCAATGAGGGGGTTTTTAACCGGCTTGGCGACACTGGCGATCTTTGAACCATGCTGGACAGTCAGCCAGCCTAGAATCTCCCAGTTCCCGAAATGCGCAGTCACAGCAATCGTGGCACCCTGCCGCATCCACGGCCAATTGTCATCATGAACCACAACCCAGTCCGCCATACGTTTTTCGCGATCCCGTGAAAACCAGAAATAGTCCAAGCCGGTCAGAACAAAGGTGGAAAACGATTTCCGCACAAGATCCCGCTTTGCATCCGGCGACAACGTCGTCCCGAAGGCAAGCTCCAGATTGGCCAGGGCGACACGCCGTTCCCGCCGGGCCACCAGCCATGCCAGACGCCCCGAGAAGCGCGCCAGAGCCACGACAGACCGCCTGGAGAGGACGGGAATCAGGCGCCCGGCAAGATGAAATGCCAGCACTTCGAACCGGGCACGAAACCGGCGTCGCATCGACATGGCGGGAACATCAGTCATGATTGAAAAAAAGGCCCGGAACATCACTGTTCCGGGCCTTCAGCATTGTCTTGATCTTACTTGCCTTTGGGCGCTGCAACCGGAATCACCGCGCCGACATTATTGACTTCAACCTGGGACAGAGGGGCCGTGGGTTCCGCCTGACCGGACTTACGGATATAGACCTCTACGCGACGGTTGACCGGGTTCCCATTCAACGAATCATTCTTGGCCTTCGGCCGGCTGAACCCGTATCCGACAGCAACCATTCTTGCGGGAGCAATATTCCACTTGGTTGCCAGATAGGTCAGACACGCCTTGGCCCGGCGCTCGGAAAGCTGCAGGTTATAGTCCGCACGCGACAGTTTGCGCTTGTCGGCATGCCCCTCGATGCGGGCCGTGGCGCCGGGATCACGGGAAAGAACCTTCCCAATGATATCGAGGTCCTTGAAATATTCCGCCTTGATGACGTCCTTGTTCCAATCGAACTGGATATTCAGTTCGAACAACTGAAGGTCGTCGGCACCATGTCCGGCGCGGGGATCCGTCAAATCCTCGATCACTTCGTGGCCATCCGCAACTCCACCGCCGTCCGTATCGCGATTCAGGGGATCAGTCGTGTAATTGAAAACCTCGGCGCCATCCTTCAGTGCATCAAAATCCGTGTCGGGATTAAGGGGATCCGTATGATACTTCCGCACTTCGTCAAAATCACCGAGCTGATCGTGATCCGTGTCGGGATCGAGGGGATTCGTCCCCAACTTCGCTTCTTCCTCATCAGTCAACCCGTCGGCATCGCTGTCCTTGGGACCGCCGGACACCAGGAAGTTCGGGGCAACATTGGCGCCGAAAACATAACGCACACCGACTTCGGTAACGGAGTTGACGGTTCCCTTGCTGCTGCCGTTCCCGAAGGCTGCGCGATAATCTGCACGGACACCCCAGGAGTCATTGATGTTGTAGATCACGCCCGCGCCACCGCGCAAGCCGAGCCCGAACTGATCATGATTCTTCATGTCATCCGTGAACCCGATGGCTTGAAAGCCAATGGCCAGATAAGGATCCACGCGCTTCCAGGGAGTCGGATGAAACAAGGCGTCGCCGACAAGGCCGTAACCTGTGGTTTCATCGACACCCGCCTCTTCCTGAAGGCGGTTAATACGAACCCAGCTTCCGTCCGGATTCTGATGATTGTAGTATTGGGCCTTCAGGATCGGCGCGAGAAAAATTCCGCCTTCAAGGCTCCACCAGTCATTCAGGTCATAGCCCAGTTTGACGGTTCCGACGAAACCATCCTTGGTGGGAAAATCGCCCTCCATGTCCATAAAGCCGGGGGACACGGAAATATTGAACGGATGCCGGTCTCCTTTTTCTTCCGCCTGCACGGAAGCCACCTTCGTCAAAAGCCCCATCGCCAGTCCGGCGACCATCGTAATCTTCAAAAACCGCCCGTATTTCATGATATATCCTTTTTCTCGTCTGATGAGTTTGATTGTCAACAAGCTAAACGCTGCCGACATGTGGTTAATATCAAAACCCGCCCCCTAGGCAAATCAAAAAAGAGAAGCCAATGCCTCAGGGGGTTTTGGTGGGCTCAACGGGCATAGCACCCTTTTCATCGGATTTCTTTCCGCCACGAGGATTGGCTGCAAGCCGTTTCGCCTCCATATGCTTCTGAGCCAGGGTGGTATCCTCGGGCAGTCCTTCATCCCGCTGAAGGGTCTTAGGATTGGCAAGCCCCACTGTCACGAAAATAATCGTCTCCGTTTGAGTGCGTCGCTTGTGGGTATGGGTGAACAGATATTTCCCGATCAAGGGGATATCCCCGAGAAGCGGAACCTTTTTAACTTCCTCACGCTCCTCGGTTTCGGTCAATCCGCCGATGGCAGCAGTTTTCCCGCTCTCAAGACTGAAGGATGTCTTGATCGTTTTTTCAGAGGTAATGGGATAGGTATTGTTGTCAGGGGAAGTCTTGTTGCTAATAAAACGACTGAGTGTTGGAATTATATTTACGCGGATATTGCCCTGACTATTGATGGTCGGAGTCACATCCAGGGTTATTCCGTATTGAAAGTAGGGCAATTTGTCATCCAACGCATAGGTGGTGGTATTCGCCTGCCCCTGCTGACCCGGAGTAACCGTCCCCTTGATATTCGGCTCCTTGTTCCCGATTTTGATATTTGCGGTCTCCTCATTGGCGACAATGATTTTTGGATTGGACACCACACTGATACCATTGATCTGCTGCAAAGCGCTCAACACCACTCGAAAATCATCGGCGCTTAGCACGGCCGTACGAACATCGGAGAGATGCTGACCGGCGATGCGTTCCGACTCGCGAGTGTAATTGGCGGATTTCGTGATCGTATCGGACACATCCCGCCCGGATGAGGAGCTGACAGTTGACTGTAATCCGTCAAGAGTTGTATCGCTCAAGGACAGGGAATTACCGCTGGTGAGCACATCCTTTGACGAGCGGCTGTCCGTTGCTCCCGACCCCGGGAGTCCGGCGGACGAGGCGCCCGCTGACCGCAAGTCTGAATCCACGGTTCCCAACCCTGTGCGCTGTCCGTTGAATTTACTCCGGCTGTCGATAAGGGTCTGGCTCATGGTTCCCACTCCAACCCCGTAGCCTTCCAGAACCTGCCAGTTGATTCCCAGATCTTTGATCGCCTCATCGGTTAGTTCCAGGAATTTAGCTTCAATGTAAACCTGCTGACGGGGAAGGTCGATTTCTTCAACCACCTTGCGAATTTCATTAAGATTCGCAGCCGTACTCCGGATCACAAGCGCATTGGCATTGGGAAACGCCGAGACGATGCCATCTTTGACCAGCATGCGGGTAACAATTGCCGCCACATTGGATACCTGGGCATGGTTCAGAAAAATCGACTGGGATATCATCGGATCTGAGGCCCCTGGAGGTTTTACGGTCACGCTATAGATCGATGAACCGGGCACCTTTTCAAGAACCATCAGGCTATACATATCCAGAATGGAATCCAGCGCCGGCTTCCACTCGACATCCTGGAGATTGACAGTCACTTTCCCCTGCAAATTGGTGGATGAGGCGATAATATTCGCACCGGAAATCTTGGTAAACAACCGGACCACATCCTGCAGGGGCACATCATCCAGGGCCACGGAGATCAGATTCTGTTTTTCAGAAGACGGGAACGAGGCGACCGGCACCGTTTCCGTTGCAACCGTCATGTTCGTTGCCGTGTCCGAGACAGACTCCGCAACCGCTCCTGTTACCGCCTGAGTTGGCTCCACGACAATAAGGACCGCAGAGTCAACAGGGCTCGCCGCCGGGGAAGGACTTATATCGGAAATCATTCCCCCGACTGCCGGAGCAGCCGCTTCAGCCCCGCCTGATACCGGCACGGCCGCCACATCTGAAAGGGCCACAAATTCAGCCTCAGGGGTCAGTCCGATACTGCGATATTCCGCCTGCACGACCCTCATGCCCAGAAGCATAAAAACAGCGACCCAAAAGCCACATGAAACCTGTCGTTTGGTCATAGCGTCAACCCTTTCTTCTTCAATACCCGATCACCCGGTAAAACCGGTTTGAAATTCCCAATATCGTTGTGTCTGTATAATTCGTCATCACATCCAACCCCACAATATTTGAACCGCCGGGCAGTGTATACCAAGGCGTCATCAGTGTGTCAGCATATTGCACGGCATAATTCCAGTTCAGGCGGCCAAACCAGGAGATGGTGAAGGTCGTGTTTGTGCCGGAGGACATCATGGCTGTTAACTGAGCGATGCCGTTGGTTACAGCCCCGGGAATTATCGGAATTCTCAAAATACGGCTATTCTGAGAATCCACGATATAGAGAAATCCCCGTGGATCCCAAGCCACATCTTCCGGGCCGTTCAAGGCAGCCCCACCCACCAGAGTCGTCCAGGTGACGCCATTGGTGGGCGTTGCCACAATCCTATTATTCAAGACATCGGCCACATACAGGGTTCCGCCTCCCATAGACAAGCCAGCTGGGCCGTTAAATCCGCCGTTGGCGACCTGATTGTCTCCCAAAACGCCCTGCAAGGCCCCGCTGCTGGAAAACTTCTGAATCCGGCTCATCGAATTTGAATCTGCACCCATATCGGACACATAAATGGAACCCGCCCCATCAACCATAATACCTTGCGGACGGGTCACTCGCCCCGCTGTCATCCCATTCGTGACAAAGACCGACCATACCCCGGAGGTGCTCAATTTCTGAACCCGATCCCCCATATAATCCGCAACATAAAGGTTAAGCGCGGAATCCAAAGCCAGATCGGCGGGCTGCTTGAACTGCCCCAGGGCCGTTCCCTGAGTATTGGATCCCACAACCACCCAGACATTATTCGAGGCGATCCGTTTCTGGATTCGATTGTTATTCTGATCGGCCACATACACATTCCCCGCAGGATCAATCGTGAGGCCAAACGGTTTCAAGAACTGCCCGGCAGCGCTCCCCTTGGGTCCGATCACACTCCACGCCTGACTCACGGGATCATACATCTGAATCCGGTCATTCCAGGTATCGGAAACATACAACCGGTGCAGGGCATCCAGCGCCACTCCATACGGCCAGTAAAAATCGCCCGGATTGGTCGAAATATTTCCACCCATAACGTCCGCCTGGAAATACGTTCCCGCCAATTCCGTCACCTGCTGATCGACAATGATCGCCGTACGATCTCCCGGAGACAACCAATTGCCTCCAATCGATTTAAATTGAACCGTATAGGTTCCCGGGACCAACGGCATCAGAACCCCGCTATCAGTCCAGCCCCCCCCCGAGACTCGCCATTGTGCCCCGGTAACAACGGCGGCAGCCGGCATGATATCTACTGCCAATCCAGTCACCTGGGTGTATCGTCCTGTGACAACGATCATCACCTGATTGGTCGGCGCAAACGAAATGCTTGCCGGCGTGATCCACCTGGAAAGGGATGAAAACTCAATGACATGACTGGACAAGGAGAGTCCCCCAACCTGCTCGGCACTATTCCGCCACGCTCCGCCATCCACACGCCATAAGGCACCGGCCGCGACTGCATTGGTGGGAAGAATAATCGCCGACACAGAACTGGTCATGACCGAATATTCGCGCAACAGTTCCGTGGTCGTGCCGGGCTCCATGACAACGGATTCCACAGGAGGCGCAAACCAACCGGGGATATCAAAATAGGACAGCGTATTTGTTCCGGCATGCAAGTTCGAGACGACCATCCCGCTTTGCATCCAGGCCCCGCCATTCACCCGCCATGCGGCATCCTCAGGAGTTATCAGGTTGTTGAACCACACGACCACGCTCGCTTGCTGCATATATTGGCGTGTAAAAGTGGTGGCAACACCATTGGTTAAAAACACCGTTTCGCGAACAGGCTCGGTCCACCCCGAAATGGGCTTGTAGGTAATTGTATGGGCGCCGGGGGTCAACCCCTGAACGCTGGCACTACTATCCTGCCAACCGCTCCCATCCACCCACCATTGCGCCCCCATGAGAACAACATCATCCGGCTGCAGAATGATTCGAAGCGAAGGGGGTGGCAGAATGGCCCCCTCCGCAGTCAACACATTATCATGGGTAACGGCCGCGTGCCGCCACTCCTCGTTCCAATCGCTATCATATGTGAAATCCTGAAACCCGGCAGGCTGATGGAATTCATTAAACGAGGGAAAATTGATATTGGTGACGGCCTGTCCGTCATCAAACCGGAAATAATGAACCAAGCCGCCCATATCCGACGCTGAAATCACTCCATTGGTATTCGCCCGGATCTGGGACACCGAGCGCGCCGTGCTCCAAAGTCTGACCTCGTCGAGCGTCCCGCCAAAATCCTCGCCGATCCGCACAAAGGTCTGGCCTCCCAGCCCGTTAACCGGCGGGGCGACATGGAAAGTATTCGTGATACTTCCCGCCAGCACCGCATTGGTATACAACTTCTGAAGGGCATTATTTGCGTCAAACGTAGCAGCAATATGGGTCCACACTCCCGACGAGATGACTCCGCCTGAAACAATATAGCGCGTCCCATCAGGCCACACATAGCCGGCGTAAGCCCTGAGTCCGGCACCATTGGTTTCCAGACCCACAACATAATTTACAGCCTGTGTTTCTCCTGCAAGATTTTCCACAACCCGCCGCATCAGAATTCCCGCCCCATCAATCGTATTGGTTGGCTTGACCCATGCTTCGACAGTCCAACTGGTCAACCGCTGTTTGATATTAACGGGGACCTCCAGGAAATCTCCTGCCGCCCCACCAAACACACCGGCCCGGGAAGTGGCGGGATCGACCGGATTTACGGGGCTTGTGCCCATGGCCTGTTCCTCGTTATCGGAAACCCCATCATCATCGGTGTCAATGATGTCCGGACGGGAGCCCAGCAATTGTTCGGTAAGATTGACCACGCCATCCCCATCCCGATCCCGCTGGGTATCCAGGGTTCCGCCGATATCCGAGATTTGGGCCCGGGGATTTGTTCCCGCCCAATACTCATACCGGTTAATCAAACCATCGTGATCGGGATCCCCCTTCGGCCCATTCGGCCCATCCTTGGCACCGGAAGACGTTTCCTGCCAAGTGCCATCATCCCAGGGATCCAGCCCGTGGATCAATTCCCAGGCATCCGGCAAGCCATCATGATCGGAATCATCGGCACCTCGCTTATCGACCCCGTAAACCAAAGCCGCGCCATTGGTCACAAAGGTGAAGAAGTTAGTGGACAAGGCGTATCCGCGGTCACCAAACCGGTATTCTTCGTTCACGGCACCCATTAATCCGTTTTTAGCCCGCCGCGCAAAATCCTCCGCCGAACTGCCTCCGTCATCAAACCGATAATAGGCCAGCAGACAATTTCGGGTAAAGTTGCCGCTGTCGTCCTTGTCATTCCAAAACACCCTGTTCACAAGGGTTCCGGGCATGCCGTTCTGGATAATGTTCGTTCCTTTCAAAAGCATCGTGTCTTTGGAGGCGTCATAAACACCGTCACCACTATCAATCCAATAACTTCCTCCCTTGACATAAACATTGGTCAGCGGAACCCCGGGCTCGCGCTCAAAGATTCCCCCACCATGAACCAGGATGGTGTCGAAATCCGTTCCGGCAATCCACACATCGTCACCGTTCACCGGAGGAGCCAGTTTGTGGGAATAGTCGGCAATCTGCGCGGCCGTTCTGGCCAATCCCCAAATCCGAACTTCATCCAGCATCAGATGATTGACAAAGGACTCATCCGGAGAAGCCGCCAGCGCCAAGGCATTGGTGGCGGGGAACATATATTTCGAGAAGCTTTCATCCATAGGCTGGGGCGCCATGGCAAGAACCCCGTCAATATAGAGAGTCAGACTATTATTGAGATGATCCCATACCGCCGCCAGGTGAACCCATTGATTGGTTGGCAGGGTATTGGCGGAAACGGTGAAAAGGTTTGAACGGGTATTGTGCCCCATCAACACAGGAACATTGTTTGACAGCGCAAGCTGATAGACAATGCATGACCGACCGCCAAAAACGGTCTGGAAATTAAACAAATCGCCAGAGAGATTGGCTCCCAGCAACTTCACCTGACACTCCAGCGTCCAGTCACGTCGTTGCAAATCCCGCCGCGTTCCGGTGGCATGGAAGCCGTTCGCGGGCGTCGTTTCAGGAGCAGGAACGGGAATCCCGTTTGAACTCGTGATCAACGCAGAGCGGGGAATAAACGGATCGCATGAATCCACGGGACTTGAGGGAATAATGCCCCGAGCCGGATTGATTTCATTCAAGTCAGAAATTTCGTCATCATCCGAATCGGACCCCAAATCTGCTCCCAGGGGCGCTGTCGGCAAGGCACTCCCCAGGGTCTGCCCCCGACTGATGCCGGTTCCGAAATAGGGGCGGCCCAACTCCATGTCTGAATTTCCGAGTTCAGCAGATTCAGCATCAACATTGAACCACCGCCAGGTATAGGTCAAGTCGGGTCGCCAATTGTATCGGTAAGGGTTAGTTTCGTCGCCGGTACCGTTGATATAAGAATCTGTAGCCGAGCGGTTTCCGTCCTGTCCGTAATATTCCTCGATATTCATCAACCCATCATCATCCGGATCGCCAAACGGGCCCTGATCCCAAACACCTCCAAATCCGTCATCACGGGGATCCAGATTGAACTGAACCTCCCAACCATCGGGAAGTCCGTCGTCATCGGAATCATGACCTGGCGGAATATCCTCATTAGCGTATGTGTATCCCGTCCCCTCCGTGGGGTCAGTCCAACCGTCGTGTCTCAACATGAAACGATTTGTCGTCACAGGAATGGTTTCATCAGGAACAAGGCCAAGCCCCAAGTCGGTAAGGCTTTGGCCGCCATTGGCAACCATGGTGCAGATGCGATGGGTGACTTCCTTGGAATCCTTGTAAAAAACAAACTTAAAAGGAGGTTGTGTATCCCAGTTCCAAATCCAGCCATTTGTTGACACCTGATGAAATGATTCCAGAAGCCCTTGCTCCCTGAAATTAGTCAATCCATCCCGGTCTGAATCCTCCTGGGCAATCGCGATATTAACAGTCGCGCCATTTGTGGGGAGCCCAATCAGGCCGGCATTGGGATCCAGCCGGTTCGCCGGGTCGTACCATGCCGCCTCAAAACTATCGAGCAAAAGATCGTAATCACCATCAATATCCAAAGGATTCAAGTCATCCGCTGAAGCCACCTTGCCCTTGACAATCCCGTCCACAGCAACGTCATCAATCACACGGGGAACACCATCAACCCCGCAATACTCCTGCCAATCGGAAAGACCATCCCCGTCAAAATCACGGGTCGTATTCGTCACCACCGGACTCATTCCCGTGCGGTAATAAGGGGCACACAGGGGATCTGTGACAAAATACCGGGCTTCCCACCCGTCATCCATTGCATCCCCGTCGGAATCCCAATTGGCGGGATCAAGGATAGTCTCAAGCCCGAAGTTGCCCGTTGCCAGATTAGCCTCCTGCAAATTCGTCAACCCGTCACCATCCGGATCTTCGCCAGACCCAAAACCAAAAGTAGGTCGATCAGACCAGAAAAACCAGTGAAATTCCCACCAATCCGGGAGACCGTTCCCAGAATTATCATCCTTCACCGTGATGCCTACGCCGGACACACTAGTCGTTGTGATCGTAACATCTTTTTTCCCGTAGGGTTCGCCGGTGTCGAGCGCCCCGTTCATATCCCCATCGAGCCAAGCCCACACCGTGTACGTGCCATTAGTAAGGCCCGTACCAAGGTTATTATACCGGGAAAGACCCTGCAAAGGCATAACGCCATTGGTCGGGATGCTAAAATCCAGCACTGTTTTATCTGAAGCCACGAGAATTACGACCAACTGCCCCTGCCCGTCCCCATCCCCGGGGAATTCAGAAAAGGTGTCCTTCCATTTGGAATTATTGACGACGTACCCGGAGACCGATTGTGAATATGAGGAAATCGCCCCGGTCAGGGTAATCCCCAGCATCAGAAAACCGGCGAGCCAGTTTTGCCTGAATGTCTTCCTCATGATAACACCTCCGTACGGGGCTGAAGAAATTACGGTTTTTGAACCATCACGACACTGGCCCTTGCCCCCGTGCTGTCGGTTACCGTCACGGCATTGTCACCCGCCGCATTCCGGACATAAACAACCGTAGTTCCCGTATCCGCTCCCACAAATCCGCCCTTGGTTCCTGTTGCAACACTCCAACTATACGGCTCTACGCCACCGGTTGCCTTGAGCACCGCCATGGATCCATTGCTATCGAGGGTCGTCGTAGAGGCGCTAACGGCCAATTCTGCGCCGGACGACCCGCCGGATGACCCGGTAATCTTGGCAATGGCCGCATGCCCTTCCCGGTCATAGGCGATCACATCATTCTCCCCGACCACCGTGGCGGTATACACGCCCTGCGCCCCGCTCCCGGAAATGGTCCCCTTTGAAGAATCCGCAACATCCCAGGTATAGGGTGCCGTCCCGCCATTGAAGGCAAACACGGCACGGCCCCCCACCGTGTTCACGATGACGGTATCGGGTGTAATGCTCACCACGCCAGATCCGCCGTCCCGGGGATCCGACACATAGGGATGGTTGACAAAGTAATTATCCAATTCACTGTCATCACCGGTACCGCTATCGCATCCGACCGGAACTACGGCCGCAAAAGCTGCCATTCCCATCGCAAAAACCCATTTGCCCAGTGTATTAGTTTTCATCGTTTATGGCTCCCCATTCTCTCGTGATTATTCCTGCCTGACATCCAGTTTTTGAAATGACACTCCACCCTTGCCGATGCCCACAATTTTCCACCGGTAGACGCGATCTTCATAAGTCACATTCACCACGTTGCCTTCCTCCACCAATCGTCCCGCAACCATGGCCAAAAACTTGGGTTGCCCGCTTGCCTTGTCGCGACCAATCAGGCTGATTCCCCGGATATCTAGTTTTCGTCGCGCCTCATCCCACTGCGGCGTACGGGCACGTTCTGGCATTACCGAAGCGATAGCCTGCGCAGACGCGCCGCCCGCTTTGGATTCGACTGTTTTGTTGACAATTTTGGGGGTGTATCCGACCGGCCAAAAAGGATCCCGCACCCGAACGACCGGCGCAACAGCGTTTTCTTCACCAGAAGCCGTCTGCCCGACAACGAGTTGACCAGGGGCCAAAACCGTCCCCGGCACAAGGGGCGGGATGGGTTCCTGCCCCCACAGTCCGAACACCAAGAGACTGTGGAGCGCCAGAACAAACACCACAAGAAGGGACCGGCTCATAATCCGCCCCCTTTCCCACCTTCTGTACTCGGCTCGATGGGCCACTCCATCCTCACCGTCAGCCGCTGCTTCTCCGGGCTGTCCGGTTGGCATGAAATCCCGATTTCATTCACACAGAAAAACGGATTGCGATCTTCCATCTTCTGGAGGAACTGAAAAATCGACTCGAAGGAGGCCTCGGCGCTCACCTGTACGACAAAAGACTTAAACGCCTGGAGCGACATATTTTTCCCCTTGGCGGGAATATTCACCACCCCGACCTCGCGGATTTCCTCGATCCGGACCCCGGTCGACCGGGCCATTGACTCGATCTGCTCGCTGACTCCGACCAGGTAGGATCCCAGAATGGGACGCAGAATGTTCTCGGCCCGGATCCGCGCCATCTGGCTTACCGCATCGTCAGCCTCCCGCTGAATCGCCGGGGCATACTCGAGTTCCCGTTTGGCCTTCTTCAACTTCTCCCCGATTTCAACCAGGGATGACTGCATCGCGCGACGTCCATCCAGTAACGGTACAACACCCCACATAATGCCGCCGCCCAGAACGACCACGCCCACCACCCCGATCAGGGCAAACATCAGCATGCGTTCTTTTTTCGTGGCGGGCATTTTCATTCCAGGGCCCTCGGAACATATTTGCAGATGATTTCAAAAATGCGATCCGTCTTGGCCACCGGATCCTGGCGAAAAGCGCCGGGCGGAAGAATCGCCGACTCGATAACCCCTGAAAAGGGCGGCAGCTTGAAGGCGTCCAAAAATTGAACCACATTGACTTCGGAACGCGGGGCTTCCGTTTTCCCGGTAATCCTCATTTCAAAAACGCGGGCGGACACATTATTGGAAAGCGAAAGCACCATCTGACTCACCCTCAACTCAGTCAACTGAATCACGGCGGGAACCGCAGGCAAAAGCGACTCAAGTTGTTTTCCCCAGGCAATCCGGGAATCCCGCCATCCCTTGATTTCATTCAAGGTCACATTCCTGTCAGCCAACTCGTTGCGGAGCTGGACCGCCGCCTTGTATTTCGGCTCCGTCCGCTTCCAATCCTCTTCCATCAAATGAACCTGATTTTGAAGAGTGCGGTACTCCGCGTAAAACGAAAACACCCAGACCACGAGTAAAACCAAAACCGTTATGACGGCCAGACGGATGACGAGTCCCAATGAAACGGGACTCGAGCTTCTCTGCTCCTCTGCCAGTAAAAGGTTAACATGCATGAGAATTTATTGCTTCAACATTCCCAGAACTGCACCCACGGCTGCAGAAAACCGCCCCTCCTGGCCCTTCAACCGGTCAGGGAAAGCTCCATCTTGAATGACCAGTGCTTCGAAAGGATTCCAGATCACGGGGAGTTGGCCCGTTGTGGTTTCAATCTCCTGCCCCCAGAGACGCAATGAAACGCCGCCACCGACGGCATAAAGTTTCTCGATACGCGTATTTTCGCGACGCTCCACATAATCCCATGCAATCGTCAACTGCTGAAGGAAGTGCTCCATCGCCTGATGCATGATCCGCGATACATCAAACGATCCGTCGTTCAATATGCCCGCCGCCACCTCCTGATCCACGCCCAGGTTGTCTTGAAGTTTTTTCAAGATATTAACGGTTCCGAAATCAAATTTACGAATCAGAACCAATGATCCCTTGAAGAAAAACGAAACCAGCGTAACTGCCGCCCCGAAATCAATCATCGCAACGCAATCGTCGGCGTGCAGGGTTCCTGGTCCCCGCTGATAGGCCGTCAGGCTCGCCAGACCCGAAACCTCAATGGAGCAGGGTGCCGGAACGCCCTCAGGGAAGAGACCGGACAACGCAAGGGCCATCGGATTGGGAATCGCAACAGCCAAAACCCGTGATTCAGCCCGCGTTTCCATTACCAGTTCATACCCGACCCGGAAATCGGAATTAGTTCCAAGCCCCATCAATTCAGTCACATGATCTTCGGTTGATTTTTCCGTATGGGGCGGAAAGGTCAGGAGTTTAATGATGGAGCTGGATGCCGAAGTAGTCAGCGCCACATAACGTGCCCTCATTTCCTTTGGTAATTGGCTCGAAAACGAGGGAGTAACGCCCTGAGGCGACAATGATGTCGCGGGCAGAATATTGGCGGCTACCAATGTCGGATTTCCATTAAGACGCTTGATTCGGACAAGTTTCGTAGCGGAGGCGCCTACATCCACGCCCAGGACATCGGAATAGTTCCGCTTGAAAACCTTTAAGAGTTCGGACAGTTGTGTCATGCCGTCAATGCCATCCTATTCCAATTAACGCCCAACGTATTATCGTGAAAGCAGATACGATGCCAGCAATAAAGCAGAATCAAAGGCGTTTCGCAAGCATTGGCTGAAGGATGGATTCGAAAAAAATCCCCTTATTGACACAATTCAGGCATGGGAATAGCTTTCTACAAGACGCGGCGAAAATGCGATGCAGGAAAAGATGACAGGAGATCCATTGAAATGAATTTTAAGATGCGATTCCAGATACTGGCCTATATCCTGAGCACCGCCGGAATTATTTCGGCCGCCCCCTCCCTCCCCGTAACAAAGGTGCCCGTCACCCCCTATCCCAGTTTTACCGGCCCGACCAACGATGCTCACGCCGTTATGGGCCAATGGTTTATGAATGTCGCGACTTCAAAACCGGAATACAGAACCCATGAATTCTATGACAATATCAGTGGCTCAGGGGGCGGATCTGCGGGGCATCTTGCTATTTCGGGCCGGGTGGTGAAGGTTCAATCTCTTGTTTTTCGTCCCGACGTCATAGGGGCTTTTGATGTCGAAGCGTATATTTACAATGATCCACCTGCCACTACTGGATGGGGGGCTGGAACAAATAGGCTTCAAGAACATCTTGCAACTGCTCCTCAATACACAAATACCCTGCGAAATGTAATTATGACGGTCGATTTTGCAGTCATAGGTGCCGATCAGCCCTCCGCCGTCCGACCTGAAAGCCTTACTGTTGTTCCGTATCGAGAAGACCCCAATCAACTCCACATCCTAACAACAAACCAGAACTATGCTGGGTGGTATGGCTACAAAACCGACTCCGGATGGGGCGCAAATGGTGGCTTTTTCGTGCCCGGATGGTCTTTCGGCGATATTCCGGCAGGAACTTCAACAAATCGAACATTGAACTTCTTTATTCAAGATTTGTCTGCGTTCTCAGGAGGAATGGATAGTGGCGATCCGCGATACGGAATCATTATGGACTCCTTGACCAATGGCACCGACATCTTCATCAATCGCTCTCTATCCCTCAAAATCAGCGAATGGATCAGTGATCCCGCTCTAGATGAGGGTGATGCCGTAGCGACCAATTCTAATGTTTCCGTTTTCCATGACACGGATGCGGATATCCATCAGGTCGTCTCCATCGCCAGTGTGAAAATCCAACCCTCACCCCTCTCGATTACGGTGTACACCACCGGAAGCACTAATGGGATCAGCCAGCAAATCATGCAGGTCAGCACAAACCTGATGACAACCAACTGGATGAACATCGCGACCAATGAAACCGCCTGGCCTATCCCTCAAACCAACTCCTGGAGCTACACCAATGCCCTCTGGCCTGTTCAATTTTATCGGATTATTCAGCCGTGACCCAACACAACGTCCCGTATCAGGGTCATCCCTAAGAAAATCTTCTCGCTATTGAGAAATCGAGGTGTTGATTGTTCTTATTTTCAAGTCTTGAGCCCCAAGCCGGTTCTTGATGATTAAAATGGTTCTCATGGGCATGAAATATGCTTAAAACAATGTCGACGATGTGAAAAGTTTGAATAAACCATTAAAAAAGGTGTCTGTATGTCCCCTCTCTCTTCAAAAAATGGGTTCACACTGGTCGAGGCGGTGATCAGTTCGGCGCTTCTTGTTCTGGTAATTGGGGGATCCTACACCTTAGTGAACCGTTCCCAGGCTCTCATTTATTCAGCCCGCAACCATTATGTGGCCATCAATATATCCCGTGCCCGATTGGAACGGGCCCGAGATTTCGCCTATGATCAACTTTCAAGCCTTTCTGAATCCAATATCGTTGTGAATGACAGCGGGGTTCCCTCTTCGGAGGGCTATTTCCGGCGGACCACCGAAGTAACACCAAACTACCAGCCTGGCCTGACGAAGATTAACGTTCGAACCGATATCCGGAATGCGCGAACTCTGCTTTATTCCAATGATTTCGAGAATGTTGCCTCGCTCTTTACGGAGTACCTGACCCCATGAATCGAAACCCACACGCTTCCGGATATACGCTGACCGAGACGGTCATCTCGCTGGCCATAACAACCATTGTTGTAATGGCGGCGACCGGGGGGTGGCTATTCACGGTCCGGGGTGAAAAACTGAGTTCCGTTCAAAGCGAACTCGACATGGATGTCCGCAAAACGATGGAAAATCTCAAGCGCGACCTGAGGCTCTCCTCGCTGGACAAGATGTACTTTTTCCCGCCCGGCCCCGGGCCCTATACCGCCATCAGTTTTCCCATGGCGTCCGACACCAATAATGACGCTCTTGTTGAAATGTTGACTGGAGGAACAAATATTCTCTGGACCAGCACCGTGATTTACCATGTCTGGATCGGCAGCCCCAATGAACTCAGAAAAACCGTTTTCACACCCCGCGACAATTCCCTGACTCCCGCTCAATGTCAGGAACAACTCGCCAGCGTCGTTACAAACGGCAGTGGCAGTGCGACCTACGGCAGCGCAAACGCCTCCAGCCATGCCATTTTCAAAAACCTTTTCACGTGGGAACTCTGGAGCAAAAGCGCAACCTTCGACGGGTATTCCGCCACAACCGAACGCGATATGGATGTCGCCTTCGGCTCCATCCTCCTGGACACCGGCACGCATCTTGTGAAATTCAATGTCATCGGGAAAAATGCGGCGAGCTCAGGTTATAAAATCGGTCTGGATACCCTGACGGCCTCCGCCTGCGGCGAGCCCCGCGAAGGCGAGGGCCAACTGCCCGCAACAGCACAGTCTGGCGCCACGGCCGCCTCGGAATACATGGCACAAGGATCATGGAGCGGAAATTATCAGCTCAGCTTTCCGTCCGCGACAACCGGCTCGTATTTTACCCTGAGCATCGATAATGACCGGTGGGAGGAAACCAACTTCCGCGGGCAGGGCGCACTCTGCAAGAGAACCATCGTCGGATTCGACTCATCCCTCTCGCCCAAAGACTACATTGTTCAACTCGAGGGCAGTCCGGGCTATCCCTGGGGGAGTCCTTCTGATCCCTATGCCTGGACAGCAGCCAACCAGACAGGAACCGGAACCCCTCTTGTCGACAACAACACCTTGACCAGTTGTGTCGTACGAGTCTTGCTCCGGGGAAGTAGCCTCTCTGAAAACAACGGCGCCATACGGTTCAGCGGTCATTACCCCTATGTTCTTTTCCAAGCCGCCACCAACGGAGCTTTGCGCATTCTGGCGGCTTATATTGCAGAAGCAGCTGACCCAACCAACTGCAGCCCGAACGCCGCCACAACGGGCACACAACTCTACTTTAGCGGCAATGCAAGCCAAACCCTTTCCGCCGGAACCAGCGCATGGGCTATTCCGCAAGCCCCGTTTGCCATCGATTCAAGCAAGAACTATCTCATTTCATTTCTGCTTGATGACACTACGGCCAACATCACATCCTGGCCGGAAACCTATCCCAACGCACCGGGCTGTTATGTTCTGCCTGCCTCTTCGAGCCCATCAGCGACCGATGCTCAGGCCTCCAGCTGGTCTTCGAAGCCCTATTCCACTCACCCCAATCTCTATGGGATCTACGGCATTTATACCACCTACCCCACCAACGGACTGTTCACCTCCCAGATTTTTGATACCAAGATTGATACTCCTGTTTATTCCACCATCAGCTGGAACGCCTCCTGCCCGGCCAATACCTTGATCAAACTCAAGGTTCGCACGGGTATCAACGAATCCTTGTTGGATGCTCCCGCCTGGTCCAATGTAACCGCGTTCCTTTCATCCCCCGCCACTATCACCTGTGGTAATAAACGTTATGTCCAGTTCCAAGCCACATTGGACCCCGATTATTGGGGATGGAACAGCCCGAAATTGAAGGATGTGACCATCAAGTGGACGGGCGCCACCAAGGTTGTCGATATCAGTGCCACTATGACCAAGGGCCCGAACTACGGGATCTGCGAAGTCACTGTGGATGGAAATCCCCTGGCGAAGGGATTGCGTGTGGATTTGGAAATCTATGAGGATATTATCGGATGGGGTGCTACGCCAAAACGACTCACTTCATCCATGACGACAGAAATTGAACCAAGAAATACGGGCAAATAAACAGACGGGGTGTACCATGAATACAACCTTACAGATCGGGTTTTCGAGACAGTCCGGATCCGCGTTAGTAGCCGTGATGGGCATTGTATTCCTGATTGCGATTGTAGCCGCCTCCATGGTGGTGATGGGTCGCCAACAGATTTTTTCGGCAGCTCATCTACGTGATTATGTAAAGGCCCAGATGATTTCAGAGGCGGGTGCCAATCAGGCCTACAATGTCATGAAAACGAACTTTGCAGCACGTCTGGATTCCAACAATTTCCCGCCCACACCCTTTGATGGCGGAAACTATGACGCCACAGTGATCCCGATCAGTTCAAACAAGGCCTCCATCACAAGCACCGGCATATACGGGAGCGCCACCGCCATCACTAAAGTGGATATCCAGAACTTCCCAGCCACCTCCACCAACGGGGCGCCCGTGCCCGGCGCCGATCCATACGGCTTCGCCATTCTGAGCGGGGGTGACTTGGGATGGGCCGGCAATTCAGACATCGATGTCGGGGGCGGCTGGATGCACTGCAATGGAACGTATTCGGCCAACGGAATCAACATCGTCCGGGGAAATGTGGCCTCCCATTTGGGAATCAACATGGTCGGCGGCGCCACCATCACCGGTACCGGCAAAGCGCCCTCGATCTCAGGAGGCGGCGTGGGTGAGCCTTTGGTTACTCCCGTGCCAACCGTTTCGATTCCCGACATTGATCTGACGCCGTACTACAATGTTGCGCTGGCAAACGGCCAGGTTTTCCCCAGCGGAAAAGTACTCTCGGGAGACATCACACCGCCCGGTGGCGTCATGTGGGTCAACGGCTCGATGGCGGTAGGCAATGGTACGTTCACGGGTTGCTTTATCGCCACAGGCGCGATTGAAATGAAAACCACAGGCAATAACTCTATTACGCTCACCAAGGTCAACCAATACCCCGTTCTCGCCTCCCGGGATGGAACCATCACGGTTAAACAAGCTAAAACGCTCACATTCAACGGGTTGATTTACTGCAAGACCGGCAGCTTCGACAAACAGGGGAATGGTGATGTTTACGGCACAGGAGCCATCATTGCCGCAGGGAATGTGTCTAAAAATGGCGGATGGTCAGGAATGCTTTACAGCGATCCCACCCCCATCCCTCCCGGCGGAGCCAACATCTCCAGCCGGGATAAAGTGTTAATTATGGCATGGCAGCAATAAATACGGCACTATGAGACAAGGTTAAAAAGTAAGGCAAGGTGAATTATGAATTCCTCGAATCACTCCCAGCTTCTTGATCGAACGGGCTCTGCATTACTTGCGGTAATGGGAATTGTGTTCCTGATTGCCATTGTGGCCGCCAGCACGGTGACCACCGGCCGCCAGCAGATCTTTGCCGCCGCTCATCTTCGGGACTATGTTAAGGCGCAAATGATCGCCGAGGCGGGCGCCAATCAGGCCTATAACCTCATGAAAACAAATTTTGCCGCCCGTCTGGATCCAAACAATTTCCCCGCGACAAGTTTTGACGGCGGAACCTATGATGCCGCCGTTATATCCGTGGCTTCGAACACGGCCTCCATCAGCTGTACAGGCCTCTTCGGAACGGCAACGGCAATGGTTAAAGTGGACATCAGAAACATTCCAACACTCACCACCAATGGGGCTCCCGTGCAGGGAGTAGGTCCGTACGGCTTTGCAATTCTGGCCGGCGGCGATCTCGGCTGGGCCGGCAATTCGGATATGCAGATGAGCAACGGCTGGATGCACTGCAACGGGACGTATTCCGCCAATGGAATCAATATTGCACGAGCCAATGTGTCTTCCTGCATGGGAATCAGCCTGGTAGGCAACGCCACCATTACCGGTATCGGGAAAGCACCCTCAATTTCAGGAAGCAACATTGGACAACCCATCGTGACCAATGTGCCGACGGTGACCATTCCTAACATTGACTTGACTCCTTATTACAACACGGCTCTCTCTAATAATCAGGTTTTCGCCAGCGGAAAATCCCTGTCTGGCACCGTGACTCCGAATGGTGGCGTCATGTGGGTTAATGGCTCAATGTCTTTCGGAAACGGCACCTACAACGGGTGTTTTATCGCAACAGGCGCAATCGAACTGAAAACGACCGGGAATGGAAACATTGCCTTGAACAAGGTGAATCGATACCCGGTGCTTGCCTCGCGGGATGGGACCATCACCGTCAAACAAGCCAAAACACTGTATTTGAACGGCCTGATTTACTGCAAAACGGGTAGTTTCGATAAGCAGGGCAATGGCGATGTTCTTGGCTCAGGCGCGATTATCGCCGCAGGGAATGTGTCCAAAAATGGCGGGTGGTCGGGAATGCTTTACAGCGATCCAACCCCCGTCCCCCCGGGAGGGAGTCTGGCCGCCTCCACGGATAAAGTGATCATTACCGCATGGCAGGATTAAGATTAGTCAAAGCCCCCTTCTTGACATAACTCAACAACGGCGTATGGTATGAAGATCATTATTGAAACGGGGCGATTATGATTGCTCGTGCATCTCAAACCATGCGAATTGATATATCTCCTGACTTAAAGGAGGCGCTTCGGAAACACGACAAGGAACGCGGCGTCATGCCGAGTCCTGAGCCGCCTCCCTCTATTCCCTCTCAGGCTGACAATCATTCCTCGCTCGGCGACACCGACTTCCAGCAACTCTTCCAAAGTGTTTACGATGGTGCCATTGTCGCCACGCTGTCGGGCAAAATCGTGGATGCCAATACGCGCGCTGTGGATTTCCTGAAGTACACCCGCAAGGAACTTATCACCCTCAATTTAACGAACATCATCTCGGGGGCTGATGCCGGAACCCTTTCAACCCTCCATGCCGGAATCGAAAAGGATCGCTTCGTCCTCATCCAGGCCTATTGCGCCCGAAAGGATCAGGTCCTGTTCCCTTCCGAAATAGCCGTCAATCGGGTCAAAATCCGCGGCGAAAATTATCTCAGCTGCTTCATCCGTGACATCAGTTGGCGCCGTCAGGCTGAGGAAACCTTGCGCACCGTCAATAAAGCCATCCAGAACGCAGCGACCGGCATCGCAATCGCCGACCTGGAGGGTCAGATTGACTATATCAATCTTGCCGGCACACAGCTTTTCGGCGAAGCAAAAACAGAGGCTCTCATCGGCCGAAATCTCAGCGACCTGATCATCAATCAGGATTTAGCCCTAACCATAAGGCAAAGCGTCAAAAACGGAGAAAACTGGGCCGGTCAGGTAACCCTTCGGGGGAAAGACGGCGCCTCCCTGCACGCTCAGCTCGCCGCCGCACCCAACCGCGATACAGATGAACAACTGGTCGGCATGGTACTCTCCTTCCTGGATATCAGCGACCGTATCCGCGCACAGGAGTCTGAAAATAAGGCTGAACGACAACGTGTCATGGTGGAAAGCCTCGGGGCCGCCTGTCATCACCTGGGTCAACCCGCCACCGTCCTCCTGGCCAGCCTGGAACTGCTTCAACGGGTTCGCCCGGCCGATAAGGCGATGAGCGAAGAACTGCTCAACTCAAGCATTGATGCCGCAGAATCACTCCGGGAAATGCTTCACAACCTCAACGATATCACTGAGTACCGCACTACGTCCTATATTGAAGGCCCGTCTCCCGAGGATACGCTTCAATCCCGGATTCTGGATATCACCCGATAGAACGGGCAACCGCGCTCAGTGTCGCGACCGTCTGGTCGGCTGTCTTTTCCCAGGTAAAGGCTGCCGCCCGTTCTTTCGCCCGTTGAATCACCTCTTCACGCGCCACCCAATCCAGTTTCAGCAACTCATTCAGATGCCGGGCCAGTTCCGCAGGAGTTCCATCACAATACCGGATGGCCTCCCCGCCAATCTCCCGCATCGGCCCCCGTTCCGTCGTTACCACTGGTACCCCTGCCGCCATGGCCTCAAGTACCGGTAACCCGAATCCCTCATACAGGGAGGGAAAGGCAAAAACGGACGCCCCCTGATACAACGCCACCAGATCCCGGCGATCCAATCCTTGTAACCGTTTCACCCGCTCCCGATGAGGCACAGGCATCCTGTCCAAAGCGGCTTTGACAAGCGCTTCCCCGCGCCGCGCCACCCCGACCAGAACCAGATTGAACTTCGATTGATCCGCTAAAAGCCCAAACGCTTCGACCAGCGAGTGAACATTTTTATGGGGATAGGTATTCGCCACGCAGAATACATAGGGCTCAGGCGGTATCAGCGCGGCGCGCCGCGCCTTTCCGTCTTCCCCTGTTATCATCTGACTGAACTCAGGCCCCGCTGCCAAATGAATTGGAATGATTTTTTCTGAAGCCACACCAACATAGCGCATAATCTGGCTTCGACTGAACTCTGAAAGCGTAATCACCCGTCTCGCCACACGCAAGGCGAGCGGCACAAGGAAACGGGTTGCCCACAGGGCCGAAAACGACAAATCGTGAGGGAATTCACAATATTGCATATCGAGCACCGAGACCACCTGGGGGCACGGCGCCCAAAACGGGGCCGTATAGCCCGGCGACCATAAGACATCCACCCCCGCCCGGCGCGCGGCGCGGGGAAGACTAAACTGCTCGTGGAGAATCCTCGCAGTCCGCCGACTCGCCGAAAAGCCCATGGGGTAAAGCGTGACTGTAGTAACCCCTGAAAAAGCCTGCTCAAACGAGGCGTGATTTTCCGCATTGGTAAACAGCACCCATTCAATTTCAGGATGCCGTGGCACAGCATATCTCAGGATGTCCCGCAAATAGGTTTCAGAGCCCCCTACCTCACCGGGTATCAAAAACAAGGTGTTCACTCCAATTTTCATGACATCAGGCTCCTCTCACAACCCTGAGCAATGAACAAAAACCTGACACCGCTGCTTTCCATAGGCGCGGATGACCCCCGATATGCAGAGCCTGACGCCATAACACTTCGGGGCGAAAGTAAAAGTCCCGCAGCAATCGGGAGCGCGCGGACTCCAGACCTTCCTGCGTCAGTCCATGTGGCACAAAGACGGTGTTGACGATATTCATTTTCCGCCAGTCCCGATCAAACATCCCCGCCTGATCCGCCAGGGAATACAGTTCGCTTCCGGGAAAGGGCGTCATCTGCATCACCGTGATATCATCCAAGGGTAACGAACACGCAAACCGGCGGGTTCGCTCGAGGGAGTCCAGAGTCTCACCGGGAAATCCAACAATGAAAAAACCCTTTGTCCGTAATCCCGCCTTGCGGCTCCACAGGATCGCCTGTCGGATTTGATCAAGATCCAGGCGTTTACACATGGCCTTGAGGATCTCAGGATCCCCGCTTTCGATGCCGTAGGACATTTGCCAGCATCCCGCCCGGCGCATCAGTCGCAACAAATCAGGATCCACCCGGTCCGCGCGCCCGAGGCATGACCAGCTGATCTTAAGCTTTTCCTGAATCAACCGCTCGCAGAACTCACGAACCCGCTCCTTCACAATCACAAAGGTGTCGTCCTCAATCAATAGTTCACGAACCCCATAACGGTCATAAAGATCCCGGACAAGGCTGACGGCATATTCCGGACTATAGGCACGACACTGATTTCCAAACACGGACCGATCACAGAATTTACACTGATTCGGACAGCCCCTTGTCAAGACGATGGAGGCGCAGGGCCAACGCCTGATGCGGGAGGGAGACGGCTTGAAAAGCGAGGGAAACCCTTCCAGTAAATCCCATGCGGGCAAGGGCAGGGTGTCCAAGTTGGCAATGAGGTCACGTGCCGGATATCTCCGAACAACAGTCCCTGCCCGCCTCGCCGTTCCGGCAATACCATCCGGAAAATGATCACCCGCTTCCAGACGCCCCAGAACTTCCCTTAATGTTTCCTCCCCCTCCCCCAGCACAGCCAGATCCAATGCCGGAAAGGCGTTAAGGGTTTCCTCGGGAAGCGCGGTGACATGACATCCTCCGATGAGGGTCAAAACTTGAGGTAAAACGGTCTTCACTCGAGCGGCGAGCGCAGAAATCGGGATAATATCCGATGTTGTTGCCGAAAAGCCGACACAATGCGGCGAAAACTCCAAAATCTCCTTCAGGGTTGACTCGGGATCAAGTCCCCGTGCGGATGATTCAATGACTTTAACCGTTGCACCAGCCTGTCGAGCGACGGCGGCAAGACACAGCAACCCAAACGAAGGCTCCGTACTGCCCGCACCGGAAAAAAGGCCATAACGCTCACCCAGACTTACGGGGGCCGAAACCAAGGCCAGACGCACCGTCATGGGGTTGCCTCGTCAGCCTTCTTATTCCCCTTGGTTTCCTCAAGGATCGCTAACCGCTGGGTCAGACGTTTGATCTGCCTACGGTGCGCTGAAATGATCATGGAAAACTGAAGGCACATCAACAGAATGACCATAAATCCCAATAAAAAGAGAGTGGTGGTGGCCGTAACCGCGCCGATCAAGTCGGACAATTTCAACAGCCATTCATAATTCAGAACCAAAGCAATAATCCCCACCCCGATTCCCAGCCAGAGCCAGCAATAGGCAATATCCAAGAAACCCTTTTGAACCAGCCTGAAAATCAACACCAGCAGCAAAACGCCGATAATCAGTGAAACAATAAACTGTTGATACAACATGAGTTGGCTCCTTTTCCTAAGATTCCAGGCCACTCTTCCAGCGACGCCAACGCGAAGTGTTTAGCCGAACGATAAACAGGGAAAGCAGCATTTTCATCCCGTAATAAAGGGGCTTCCAACCATCATGCATGGAGGCTCCGCCATAGCGTGACACCATCCGGACCGGGACCTCCCCCAATCTCAACCCCGCTTCATGGGCCATTAACAGGACATCGGCATCCGGATAATCGCAGGGAAACACCCCACTGGAGAAGAACCGGATCGCCCGGCAATTCAATCCCTGAAACCCGCTCGTGGGGTCTGAAAACCGCCGCCCGGTCAAGATCCACAACAAAATCCCGAAAAACCGCTGCCCTAATCGCCTGACTAAAGACGTCTGAAATAAACCGCCAGAGGCCGCATAACGCGATCCCAGAACAATATCAAACGGCCCCTCCCTCATCGTATTGAGCAGGACAGGAAGTTCGCTGGCCAGATGCTGCCCATCACTGTCCATCTGGAGCACGATGTCATACTTTTTTTGTGCGGCATAGAGGTACGCTGTTTCCAAACTGGCTCCATACCCCATCTGGACGGCATGAGAAAGCACAGTGGCCCCGGCCCCCATCGCTTCGGCTCCCGTAGCGTCGGAGGACCCGTCATTCACCACCACAATATCCGCTGCAGGCAGGACGGAGGCAATACCCCTGATGACGGCACCAATTCGGCCCGCCTCGTTCAGGGCGGGCATGATCACAAGTATTCTTTCGGGTTCAGGCTTCATTCAATAAACGGTTTTACACGGTTTCCAACAATGTATAAGGTATCCCAACAACGTTCCACACCATTTTACAAGGCGCGATATGGGTTTTCGAGCACGACATTTTCCAACAAAATCGTCATTCTGGCACCCTTTGATCCTTAT
This sequence comes from uncultured bacterium, assembly GCA_903958395.1. GTDB lineage: Bacteria > Verrucomicrobiota > Kiritimatiellia > CAIKKV01 > CAITUY01 > JAABPW01. The sequence goes on from CAJBSZ010000247.1 coordinate 50,554, forward strand.
CTCAGCGGGTTTTGTTGTCTATTCAAACATCTTCGCATCCCCTTTTATCTTTGACGACATGTCGGTTGTTGTGAACAACCCCAACATTTTCAGCCTCTGGCCTCAAGGGGGCTCGTCGATTTCGCCCACCCGTATTGTGGCGGCAATTTCATTTTCCTTAAACTACGCCTGGTCCGGATTTTCCCCGGCAGAATACCATCTGATCAATATTCTGATTCATTGTGGTGCAGGACTGTTCCTTTACGGCGTGATGCGACGCACCCTCCTGTTGCCCCGATGGAACGCCCGATTCAACGCCAGCGCCCCGGGTTTGGCTTTTGCAATTGCCCTCCTCTGGATCGTTCACCCCCTGCAAACAGAAAGCGTCACCTACATCGCTCAGCGAATCGAGGCGTTGATGGGACTGTTTTTCCTGATGACATTCTATGGCTTCATCAGGGCGCAGTCTTCCCCCCATTCCAAGATCTGGGTTGCCGCCGCTGTTGCTGCATGCGCCATTGGAATGGGAACAAAGGAAATTATGGTCTGCGCGCCGATTCTTCTGTTCCTTTATGACGGCGTGTTCATCGCCTCATCATGGAGTGATTTGGCACGACAGCGCTGGAAACTTCATTCTGTTTTCTTTTCAACATGGATTGTATTTTTCGGGCTTCTTGTCATGGGGATCGCAGAGGCGACGGAAGAGCAGGCCGCACTCTTCACCACGGACTCCGTCCGCTGGGATTATGCGTTAACTCAGTTAAATGTCCTGATCCACTATCTCAAACTTTCCCTCATCCCTTACCCGCTCTGCCTGGATTATCGCTGGCCGCTGGTCAACTCATTCTCAGAGGCTTTGTGGCCGGGGACACTGACTCTGCTCCTTGCAGGTGCATCAGTATGGGCACTCTGGCGAAGATCCTGGGCGGGATTTGTCGGGGCATGGTTCTTCATTATTCTGGCCCCCACCTCCAGCATTAACCCGCTTCCCGATGTTGCCTTCGAACATCGAATGTATTTGCCCCTGGCCGGCGTCCTCGCTTTTATTGTTATCCTCATTCATGAAGGCTTAAGCCGCCACTGCATTAAGGGTGAACGGTCAGACTCCCCAATCATGCGCTTCGGAGTGATCCTTCTGGGAGTGGTGGTGCTAATCTTCGGAATTCTCACTCACTTCCGCAATGAAACCTATCATTCAGAAGAATCCATGTGGAAGGATGTCCTGCTTAAGCGACCCGATAATTTCAGAACCGCTGTCGCACTTTCGAGCGCATTCATCAATGAGGGGCGGTATGGAGAAGCGGAGCCACTCTGCACCACGCTTCTGGCGAGATTACCCGATTTTTCAAAACTTTCGCCCGAGATTATAAAAAAGAATTATTCAAGACCGGGAAGACCGCCCCTTCCCTTATATTACAGCATGGCCCACAACAACCTCGGGAACATTGCCCTCAACTCAAATCATCCCGAAGCAGCAAAACAGCATTTTCGCGAAGCCATTCGCGTCATGCCCGGCGCAGCCTGGGCTTATCTGAATTTGGGGCAGGCCCTGTTTTCCGAAAACCATATCAGTGAAGCCATTGTCGAGTGGAACCGGGTTCTTGAGATCCAGCCGGGTGACAGTCAAACACACGGATTACTTGGAATAGCCTTTTCCCGGGATAACCAATACCAACAGGCGGTAAATCACTTTGCACTATCCCTCAAATACAACCCCGCCTACTGGTTTGCCAGGGCGCAGGTGGCCTGGCTTCTAGCCACCTGCCCTTCAAACGAAGTTCGAAACGGGACATTGGCAATTGAGATGGCAAAGCTGCTCCTTGAGGGCTCGAAGCAGGAAAGTGCCCGTGCGGCCGATATTCTGGCGGCGGCCTATGCGGAAGCAGGCGACTATTCAAATGCCGTGAAGTACGCTGAACGGGCACTTGTTCTGATCGCTCGAACGCCAGGGATGATTCAAACTAATTCGATTTCGTCCAACGCCGTCCAGATTCGGCTGAATGGCTACAAAGCACAACAGCCTTACCGGGAATAAAAAATGCAGTCCTGAATCCAGGACTGCATTTCACATCACATGCTTGCCCGAGTATTAGTTGGACAGCAAGTGCGAGCTACTTGTAGAATTACAAGCCGCATTGGTTCCGACGGCATTAAACGTGACCACACCACCCGCCGGGCAGTTTGTCGACGCCGCAGGATTCTTGATATATTCCATCACTTCGGACGTCACAACCGCAACGCCTGTGGCCTTCTTGGTCGCCAACGCCCACTGTTCCTTGCCCGACTCAATCTGACGCAGGTTGTTGATGCAGGCATTCTGCTGGGACTGCGTTCTCGCCTTCATAAACGAGGGAATGGCAATCGCCGCCAACAAACCAATAATCGCCACCACAATCATGATCTCAACCAACGTAAAACCTTGCTTCATCTTCTTCATTACCGTGTCTCCTTTTTTTGTTTAGTTTTCAACCCCACACCTTAATTCGACAACAAATGCGAGCTACTTGTGGAATCACAAGCCGCGTTCGTTCCAACGGGATTAAACGTGACCACACCACCCGCCGGGCAGTTTGTCGACGCCGCAGGATTCTTGATGTATTCCATCACTTCGGCCGTCACAACCGCAACGCCTGTGGCCTTCTTGGTCGCCAACGCCCACTGTTCCTTACCCGATTCAATCTGACGCAGGTTGTTGATGCAGGCATTCTGCTGGGACTGCGTTCTCGCCTTCATAAACGAGGGAATGGCAATCGCCGCCAACAAACCAATAATCGCCACCACAATCATGA
>CAJBSZ010000248.1 GCA_903958395.1 uncultured bacterium
GGCAGGATGAACCGGGTATGTGTGCCTGGAAACACAACGCCCAATATTCCGAGGGGTTCATTGTGTATTGAGGACAGGAAGCCGGGACAGTGCATCATCTTACTCCAAGAGATCTCTGTCGATCCTGGGCAACCAGGTAGCTCGGAGTGAAGGCAACGACACCTGAGTGAGGTTGGCAGAGAAGTCGGATGATCTCGTAGTAGCGATGAATCGGGTGAAAGCCCGAGGAGCGAAGGGGATCATGAAAATGAGAACAATGAAATCAGAGCAACTGTCACTGGTGTTCGCCGACAGCCCGGAAGGGGGCCAACGCGAGAAGACTCTCGACCTAACGAGGGAGGAATCGCGGCGGCTGCACAGAACCAGCGACAAGGAGTTCAAGGATTTCATGGCTGTATCAGCGGACGTGAGTCAGTTGATGGAACGAATCACCTCGGAGGTTAATCTTCAGGTGGCCTTGACCAAAGTAGTTCAGAATAGAGGAGCCCCCGGAGTAGATGGCCGCAGCGTGAAGGAAGTGGAGCAAGCCCACGCCATGCTGGTGCCGCAACTGCGCCGGGAGCTATTGGCGGGAGCCTACCGCCCCGGAGATGTCCGCCGAGTTTGGATACCCAAGCCCGGCGGGGGTCAAAGGGGACTCGGTATCCCCAACGTAATCGACCGGTGGGTTCAACAGGCGGTTCTGCAAGTGCTGGAGCCGATCTTTGATCCCCTGTTTCATGACAGCAGTCACGGATTCCGCCGGGGGCGAGGCGCGCAGACGGCAATAGCCCAAGCACGCGAACACCTAGAAGCGGGGTTGACGACGGTAGTGGATATTGACTTGGCCAAGTTTTTCGATCGGGTCAATCACCAGCGTTTACTGGGCAGACTGTCGGAGACGATCCGGGACCTTCGGGTACTGGAATTGATCGGGAGAATGCTCAAGGCGAGGGTGGTGATGCCGGACGGGACAGGGGTGGCAACGGAAGAAGGAACTCCGCAAGGAGGTCCGCTTTCGCCGCTGCTATCGAATGTCGTTTTGAACGAACTGGATGAGGAGTTGGAACGGCGGGGACTGCGTTTTGTACGGTACGCGGACGACTGCAATATTTTTGTGGGGAGTCCTCGGGCCGGAGGCCGGGTCATGGCGAGCATCAGTGGTTTCGTTGAGAAACGGCTGCGGCTGCAAGTGAACTCGGAGAAGAGCGCGGTTCGCGCACCGCACCAGGTTCATTTTCTGGGATTTCGGTTCAGCCGAGACCCGGAGAAAGGGTGGTTGGTATACCTGTCACACAAAGCGACGGAACGGATCAAAGCAAGGCTCAAAGAACTGACACCGAGAACGTGGGGCCAATCCCTCGAAGCCTGTTTGGAAGGGCTCAACACCTATATTCAGGGGTGGGGAGCGTACTTTCGGATTTGCGACGAGGAAGGGAGCCGCGGCTGGAAGGGAATTGATGCACACGTCCGTAGGCGGGTGCGGGCGATTGCCATTCGGCAGCAGAAGCGTGCCCGGTATTTGTTTCGCCATTTGGTTCGGAACGGGGCGAGCGAAGGGGCGGCCGCGAAGACGGCGTGGAGCAGTCGAGGCGTGTGGCACAAGAGTGCGCGCTTTGGGACCCAC
>CAJBSZ010000249.1 GCA_903958395.1 uncultured bacterium
GAAAAAGCGAATCGTTCGTTATGAAAACCAAACATATAGTCTCGTTGATAGTGCTTACTGGACTTGCCATTGGCTGTATGTCTTGCTCTTCGCTGATGGGATGCGTGACATCGTCCCATTGCAACTGGGATTTCATTCAGGGCGTTGGCGGGATCAAGGTTGGCGATCCAAAGCCCGTGCCGAACGATGGGTGGGTCATCCCTGTTGAATGCGATATTTCGGGTCTCACAACGGTGACAAGGAAACCAACAGACCTGAATTCCGCCCTCGTCGTAAAGGATGTCAGGTGCAGGGTGGAGCAGAACAGGATTCTTATTTGGGTCGTTTCCTGCGTCATAACCGACAAGTACAAGAATCCGCATTGGACAAAAGATGTACCGCTCAAAGGGATTGGACGGGGAAAGTTCACCGTTCAATATCTCAACCCAGATGGTTCAACGGTAAACATCAGATCGGTTGAACTCTAAATACCCCCCCCCAAGGTTGGCATCAAAATGCCTTTTTACCCCTTTCTGAAGTGCTGAATTGTCCAGGGAATCGTCCAGGACGGTAAAATGGGCTGAAAGACCATCCATAGTCTCGATGCGAGCAAAAATGGTCTCGATGGGGGTATTTCCTAACAAATAATGGTCTCGATGGGAGTGATCGAGATTGAAAAGAGAGATGGTCGGGGCGGCGGGATTTGAACCCGCGACCTTTTGGTCCCGAACCAAACGCGCTACCAGTCTGCGCTACACCCCGATTGGTGTGTGAACAAAACAGCCAGGAATCACAGGAGCCCCCGGGAAGGACAACTTTTCCTGACCTTTTTTCAAAAGAGGCAAGACACTACCAATGCCTCTCTGCCGCGTCAAGGAAATGAGGGTCTCATCTCAAGACACTTCGTTCAGACGTCGCAAAATGGCCGTCATGTGGCCTTGGGCAATCATGGCGGCAAGATGATCCTTTTCAAACCGGTTCTGGCGGACATGCCAGGTCACCAGCCGCCGTAACAGGGGAAGATCAGCGTCCTTCAATCGTCCCGGATCCTGAAGATATCCGCGCGCTTCCGCCTCCCAGGCTTCCCAGTTGAACTTGACGATAAACCCGTTCTTGTAGCAGGCATCCATAAACCGCGAGACCAGCTTCACAAAGTCTTCCCCGGGGAAACCATCCTCATCCTGGGGAATGTCACCCCCAGGACAAAACCCGGCTGCTCCGAAAATCGGCAGGAACTCCAGCATCGCCGCCAGATGGGTGGCCTCGATCGTTTCAGATTCGTGCAGGGAACAGGTTTTCATCGGGCTTTCCTTTGTTTTCGATATCGCCGCAACATCGCCGCAAAACGGATCGTATCCTTCACCGGGTTGATCTTGCTTTTCTCTGTGCCATAGATCGTAGCCACCGGCACACTCCCAATCACAACTTTCTTCCAGCTTAGATCCATGAGGATTTCCGATTCGGCGGCAAACCGCTTGGACTCCGCAGAAATCTCCGGCACAACAGATAATTCATATAACCGGTACCCACACTGGGTGTCCGGAACACGCTGCCCCATTTCCCGACTCAATAGCCAGCTCATGAACCGGTTGGTCATCAATCTCACCCAGGGCATCGCACGGGTATCCGCCATCCGGTTTCCCACCAATACCGGTGTCCCGGTTCGATAATAGGCCTCCATGAAGCAGGGAATATCCGACGCCGCATGCTGGCCATCACCATCCATCGTGATCACAAAGTGGAAGCCACGTTCCCGGGCCGCCTTGAACCCGGTGTCCAGCGCCGCCCCTTTACCCCGGTTTACACCATGCCGGATCACGCTCGCACCCGCCCGTTCGGCTTCCAGCACCGTCTCATCAGGCGACCCGTCATCCACCACAATCACATCGGCAATATAACGGCGCACCTCTGCCACGACGGTCCCGATCCGGCCGGCCTCCCGAAAAGCCGGAATAATCGCACAGCCTCGCTTGGTTGTCCCTGAATCCATCTCCACCCTCTTCGTCAAAGAATTTGAACAGACGTTCGCAAAGAACGCGAAGAAAAGAAATATCTATCGTGCCTCATGAGCGCCGTAGCTTTGTCCATCCCACACTTTTTCAAACATAAACCATTGATGGGGATAGGCGCCAATACCATCTTCCAAGGCCTCCCCAATCTTCCGCTGAATATCATCCTGGGTAATCCCCGGCCCCGGCACAATGGGGGGATAGAGCTTCATCAGGAAGGTATCATCCTCTTTCCGGAGCACAAAGCCCGGCAATACCACGGCACCGGTCTTCTCGCCCAACCACGCCGCACCTCTCGGCAAACAGGCAGGGGCACCGCACAAGGTGGACAATTGCTGCTGCCCGGAATAATCCCGGTCTGCCAGCAGGGCGACAAATTCCTTGCGCCTCAACGCCGCAATCATGCGCTTCACGGATGAGCCAATGGGAATGACGGTCATGCCTCGTTTGCGGCGGTGTTTTTGAAAGAAATTATTCAATCTTTCAGATGACTGACGCAGGGCGACCACGTTCATGGCATACCCCATTCCAGCAATAACCGCTCCCCCGATTTCCCAATTTCCGAGATGGGCTGTCACCACCACAACCCCCCGATCCATTCGAACCGCCTGCTCGATATACTCGGGATGCTAAATCTCCACCAGTCTCCGGATATCCGCCTCGGTCAGGCGCTGGAACCTGAAAAAATCAGCGAGGTATTTGCCGAAAAACTGAAAGGTGGTACGGGTCGTCAGCCGCAGTTCCCGTTCCGTCGGATACCGCCCCTGGAAGGCCGCCACCTGGCGCAGGTTGGCCATCACCGCTTCCCGCGCGCGGCGATCCCTGAAGAAATAGAGGTCGGACATCCGGAGGGCAATCCAATAGGCGAAATGCCGGGGAATCGTCCGACTGATAAAACCTGCAAACCAATAAGCACAAAATTCAACCACGATTATCTCCGAAACTGGTTTTCCGCCATATAGGATGAGCGCACCATCGGCCCCGAGGCGACATTGCGAAATCCCATTTCCGTGCCACGCCGGGCATACTCTTCAAATTGGGCTGGCGGAACGTAGCGTTGAACCGGCGCGTGCCCAACGGAAGGCGCAAGGTATTGCCCAATGGTCAGCAACTCCACCCCCGCCCGCCTCAGATCCGCCAGCGCCTCATCAATCTCCTCATCCGTCTCCCCCAACCCCACCATCAACCCCGACTTCACCAAGGCCTTCAAGCTCTTTCCATTATCGGGAATTCCAGATTCTGGATTCTGAATCCTGAATTCTCTCCTTGCGGCATATTCCAGCACCGCCAGCGAACGGTCATAATCGGCGGCAGGCCGGATCGCCTTCTGCAGGCGGCGTACTGTTTCAAGATTGTGATTAAAAACATCAGGACCAGCGGCTAGCACTGTCGCGATGTCCTTTTCCACCCCCTTGAAATCCGGAGTCAACACCTCCACCGTCGCCTCGGGAAGCGCCCCACGGAGCGCGCCAATCGCGGCGGCAAAGTGGGCCGCCCCGCCATCGGGAAGATCGTCGCGGGTCACACTGGTGACCACCACATGGCGCAATTTAAGACGGGCCGCCGCATCGGCAACCCGGCGCGGCTCATCGGCATCCACCGGGGGTGGCACCCCTGTCTTCACCGCGCAAAATCGACAATCCCGTGTACACACATCCCCGAGAATCATGAAGGTGGCCACCCCGCGGCTGAAACACTCGTGCTGGTTCGGGCATTGAGCACCCTGACAGACCGTGTGCAAGGCATGGGTTTCCAGAAGCCGATTCACCGTCTCCTGGGTTGCTCGCCCGCCATAGCGGATTCGAATCCAGGGCGGTAGCCTCGGCCCCTTCTGTTTTTTCTCTTCTGACATCATTGATTTGGTATAGTAACAGTCATGACGGTGCCTGCCAAACATCGAATGAGTCGGCGTGCCTTTCTGGGAAGCCTTGGCGCCACGGCCGCGGCCTGCGCCTGCTGCAGGGCTGGTGCTGCATCCCCGTCCACCCCGCAGCCGGCGCGATTCTGCAAATCCCTGCCGGATGGCAGTGTACAGTGCGAAATCTGCCCCCGCCGTTGCCTCGTTCCGGAGGGAATGCGAGGCTACTGCGGGACCCGGGAGAACCGCGGGGGAAAGTACTATTCACTGGTCTACGGGCATCCCGTATCCGGCAATCTGGATCCGATCGAAAAAAAACCATTCTTCCATGTATATCCCGGCAGCAAGGCGTTCTCGATCGCCACCGTAGGATGCAATTTCCACTGCAAATTCTGCCAGAATTTCGATATCTCGCAGGCAACCCCGGAAGCGATCCCGACCCCCTACCAGAGTCCCGACGAAATCGCCGCCGAGGCCGTGAAACGCGGAGCCCGCACCCTCGCCTTCACTTACAATGAACCCACTGTCTTCTATGAATATGTGCACGACTGCTCCAAGGCCGCCAGAGATCGCGGAGTGGACAGCATCATCATCTCCAATGGTTTTATCAACGACGCACCCCAGCGAACCCTGTTCCCCCTTGTCAAGGCCATCAAGATCGATCTCAAGGCCTTCACCCCATCCTTCTACAGCCAAATTTGCGACGGCTCAATCCAGCCCATCCTGGACACACTCAAACGACTTTCCGGATCGGGCGTCTGGTATGAAATCGTCAATCTCGTAATCCCCACCCTTAATGACAGCCGTCAGGATATCCAGCGTATGGCCGCCTGGATCGTAAAAGAACTCGGCCCCGATGTCCCCATTCACTTCACGCGATTCACTCCGCTGTACCGGCTGAAAAACCTGCCACCAACCCCCACCGAAACCTTGATCGAGGCCCGCGACATCGCGATGAAAGAAGGCTGCCACTTCGCCTATTGCGGCAATCAACCGGGCTTGGAAGGGGAAGACACCTTCTGCCCCTCCTGCAAAAAAGCCGTGATCAAACGCTACGGGTTCAGGGTGCTGGAAAACAACCTCTCCAACGGGAAGTGCAAGTTCTGCAACTCGGTCATTCCCGGCGTGTGGGGATGAGGAAGGGGTTAGGGGGTTAAGGGTCGGGGGTCAGGGGTCGGGGAAGAGAAGAGATAGAGAGAAAAACTGGCGAGGAGAAGGGTGGCGAGGAGAAGGCAGGTGGCGGCGAGGCCGAAGATGACGGGGAGGAAGACGCCAGCCAGAAGGCCCCCCAGCGCGGAACCCCAATAGTCACCCAACCAGACAATCCCGGCCGCCGCCCCTTCCCCGGCTCCGGCCACGACAAGGAACCGAGTTACCGCAACAAATTGCATTCCCACCACCACGCCCGTTGCCGCCATCGCCCCGTAAAGCAACCACTCGGACGGCACGCCGCTCACCAGGCACCCCCCTACACCAACCGCCAGGGCCGCCATCATCAGCAAGCCTAACGCCACCGCCCGTCGCACCGCTTCTCTCCCGCATGTTTCAATCCGGCGAATCTGCCAGGCACCCGCCACTGTACCCAGCATAAAAAGCCCAACCATGAATCCCATGCGACTGAATACATACCCGAACAATCCCTGGTACGCGTAGAGCAGGATCAACTCCAGGGCCATTCCTGCAAACCCGGTCGCCGCCATCGCCAACCAGGCTCCGACACGCGCGACGCCCTTCGGATGGGACCGCCGCCAAATAACTACGGAAGCCATGGCACAGACACCCAGGAACATCGCCAGAAACACACAAAACGCCTTATTTAAACGCTTAACCTGACCCAACACGGCACCCACCGCTGAGTTACTGTAGCGGCTCCACAGGATCAGGGTGTAGTAGCAGGAGACAGGCCTCATCACCGTGTTAACCGGCGCCCCGGAGGAATGGAGACGCTGTTCCGTGAAGGCAATTTTGTCCGGCGCCAGTTCGTCGGCGTCGAGGAAATACAGGGACTTAAAGGTTTTGAAGAACGCCTGGGACGACACACTGCGTTGATACAAGGTTTCACGATCCAGCGACAGGGACGCCTCCAGCCCCGAGGCAAAGAAGTGGAGCGGGGAACCGGCGGTCACCTTCACGTCAGGGAATACCGTTTCCAGAGTCCGGTAGACTGAGCCGGCCATTTTCGATGCATCCTGCTCAAGCCGTTCAGAGGCCTCCAGCGAAGTGTGCATAAATCCGCCTGGAGCGAGGATGGCCCTCACATCCTCATAGAATTCCCGGGTGAAGAAACGGTTGATTGCACCCGTGACCGGTTCAGGCGCATGAACCAGAACCACGTCGAAGGTCGTTCCACACTGCTTGATATAGCGCGGGCCGTCAGCCAGAATCCGCGTCAAACGCGGATTGCGGTCAAAGACCGACACAGGGCCGGGTGATGCGAGACGCACCATTCCCTCTACCGCAGGATCGCGCTCCACATAAACCACTTCCGTGACCGGGTATCGAAGCAATACCGGAAGTTCACCGGCGGGATTGCCGCCCAGCAGAAGAATACGGCGCGCCCCCGGCTTTTGCGCCATCACAAAATGAACGGCCCGCTCACACGCAATTTCGTCAGGAAATGAAGCCATCACCTGCCCGTCGCCATACAACGTAAACAACCCCTGGGATTCAACCAGCGCCAGATTCTGATATCGGGTATCCACCCCGCCCCGGAGCGTGACCGCCGGCCGGCCATCCCGGCCATCATGAACCACACCCAACGCCTCCCACCGGCGTTGCACCGTATGCCAATCCCAATCCGAGAGGGCGCCAGGTGTCACCCCGAGAAGCACCAGACCTGCAGCGCCCATGAGCAACAGACGCTTCCCCCATCCGCGCCCCAACGCCGCCGCCGCACCGGCGCACCCTGCCGCCATCCCAACCGCGATGATCCGGCTGACATTGAAATGATCGCTCATGTAAAAGGAGAAGGCCGCTCCAGCCAGAAAACTCCCGAGCGCCTCGAGGGCATATATGCGGCTGACCACACCAGCCCCGCCGCGACGGGCAAGCCACTCGCACCCCAGCGGAAACACCATCCCCGCAGGAATGCAAATCGGCATCAATGCAAGGAACGCAGCGGCAAAAACCCTTCCCATCGACACATATTCACCCACCGGGCGAATCCAACCTGCGCTAACCCGCAGGGCCATCATCACCACGGGTAACGCCAGGCTGAGCCAGAGGAAAAGAGTTACGAGTTTCGGGTTTCGGGGTTTGAGCCCTGCTCCCGCGCCAATCAGAACCAGCCAGACGGAAAACACAATTCCGATTGTGATCTCATTTCCCAGGCACAGAAAGGCCAGTTCACGAGTCACCACCATCTGGGCCAAAAGCGTATACACGCCCAGACAGAACATGGCTGAAAAAGGGTTCACTGTGATAGCACAACGCTTTCAAACACCTTGAACCGGGCGCCTTCGCGCCAGGCATTGGAGGGAAGGCCGGCCTTCTGACTGAGCGATGACAAAGTCTCCTCCACGGTCCATTCCTGCTCCGTCGCCACTTCGGGCAGGTACACGGCACGATACCGGCCTTTCTCCAGAATAATCCCCTGCTGCCCGATCTTGAAGTCGACAATCGAGGGGATATCACGAATGGGGCTCAGTACGGAGACATCCACCGTGATCCGCGCCAACTCGCCGGACTGGACGGGATCAAACCGCGGGTCGCGTAGTGCCGCATTGACAGCGTTGTCATGAACCGAAACATAGAGCGGGGCCTCCGGCGTCAGGGATCCAATGCACCCCCGTAGACCGCCTCTGATCTTCAGCGTCACAAATGTGGCCATATCCTTTTTCATCAGGGGGGTAATTGTATACCGCCCGAAATCAAACGTTCCCCGCCGCCCCTCAACGCACCACTTCAACGTGTCACGCGCAATGGCAAAGAGCGTTGTTTTTTCCGCCTCGCTCAACTCCGGCGACCAGGTTCCACTTCGATGTTCTTTCACTGCAGCACCCTCCTTTTCTCCAGCTTGCTTTCCCTCTTTATTAGCGGCGAAAAATCCTATTGCCGCATACGAGACCGAATTCCGGTAATCACCCGTCAGTTCGCCCGAGGTGGCGGTATCCAGAACCTGGCCGGTAACACCTTTCATTCCTGACGGCCCACTAGCCTGTCGAAAAACTCCCGGCTCAGCCGGAGGCTTCGCCCTACCTTGAGAAATCTCCTGTATTTCGGCCTGCCCGTAGTGGCTGCGCCACAGGCGCTGCAGGCGGGTAGGGCGAGGCGTCCCTGCCGAGCCGTCTTGGATCAGGGTGGCCATAAGAATCTGGATGGGCATCTCGCCGCAAATTGTGTCGCGGGTGGCGGCGCAATGGGTTTCAAATCCCTTTTCATCCAAAGCGGCAATCCGGCTGCTCGCATCGGCCAGCCATTGCCGGAGTCGCTCCGGCACCTTGTCGGAAAATGGCTCATACCCATAGTTCGGACCGTAATGGGTAAAATCGGACGAAGCCAACAAAAGGGTCCGGCTCCCCACATAGGGGGACAACGCCCGGCTTACGGCCGCCACATCCACGGAGCCCGCCGGACCACAAATCAACGGAACGAGACGAAAGACGCGAGCCGTCTTCTGAAGGAACGGGAGCTGGACTTCAAGGGAATGTTCCTGAACCGCCGCCTCCGGAATTGTGACGAATCCTGTTTTGCCACGCAAGGCATCACACATTACGCGGTCAATTTCGACCAGTCCGAGCGGCGTGGAATAGGCCGTGAGGGCGGGATCCGGCAGTGACACCCCGTTTACCATGACATGATGCGACGGGCACAAAATAATGACCCGGTCAAACTGTCCACTGGAAATCAGCGAATAGACACTCGCCGCGCACCGGCCGGAATAGACATAACCGGCATGAGGGACTACAGCCGCGATGAGGGAGCCCGTCGTCGCAGGACGAATCGCCTGCTTCAACAGGGACTCCACCTGGCGATCGAGCGCGAAAGGGGATTTCTCGTAAAAGGATCCCGCCACAGCCGGGGGCCTGACCTCGCCGGCACGGCAGCCAGCGATGAGAAGGAACAATAATCCGAACAAAACACCCTCACCCCAACCCTCTCCCCTGAAGGGAGAGGGGGCACAAAGTTTCTTCTCCCTCTCCCCTTGGGGGAGAGGGTTGGGGTGAGGGGTTATTTGAGAAATCAAAGTTGCTAACCGAACCATTTTTGTCCCTCCACCGTTTATGTGTTTGAGACTCATCTCAAAGGAAGTATAGTCTTGCCGGTCGCCAGATAAAGAAGGAAACGCATCATGATTATGAAAATATCGACAAGTTTGTTCAGCCTTTTCTGCCTCACAACCGTGGCCCTATCCGCCGCCGAACCCCAAACGCTGGTTACCAAACAGACTACCAGCGGTTCAATCGACCTCTCCACGGCGAAGGAAGCCGATGCCGCCGTGACCCGCGCCCTGGATTGGTTAGCGTCCCAGCAAAAAGCGGATGGATCGTGGTCTGAGGGCAGTTTTCCCGCCCTGACTGCCCTGCCCTGCTGGGCCTTTGCCATGAGCAATCATCCCAGGAAGGCCGAAATCACCGCCAAGGCCGCACAGTTCATCCTGAGCTGTGTGCAACCCGACGGCGGCATTTACCGGAAAATTCCCGGCAAGGGCGGCGGCCTGAGTAATTATAATACGGCGCTCTGCATGGCCGCTCTTCAGCAACTCAATGATCCGAAATTTGCACCGGTCATCCTGAAGGCCCGGAAATTTGTGGCCGCCGGGCAACATTTCGGAAGCGACATGTATGAGGGCGGCATGGGCTATGACCAGGCAACAGGCCGTTCCTATACCGACCTGAGC
>CAJBSZ010000250.1 GCA_903958395.1 uncultured bacterium
GGTCAGGTAGCCATCCTCGTTGATGCTGCCGATAATCAGTTCGCCGAGCGCCTTGTCGGCGTTGTCGAATTCTGACAGTGAGAGCTGGTGGAGCAGGTGTTCCTGGAGGGATTCACCCTGGGTGATGGAGTCGTACAGGAAGTTTTGTTTTTCCGTGCTCTCGGAGGAATGGGGCTGATATTCGCGCTGCTGGAAGAAGTAATCCTTCCATTCGTCGTCGAGTCGGGTCAGGATTTCGAATTCCTTGGTGAAGTCCATCGACTTGTGTTCTTCGATTTCGGCGTTCACCTTTTCGACTTCGATCGGCGGGGTATCGACGGGGAGTTCCTCCAACGTCGGGTTTGCGTCCAGTTCGGCCCGGATCATGGCCCTCAGTTCCATCGCAGGCGACTGCAGCATTTCCAGTGATTGGCGCAACTGGGGCGCCAACACCATGCTAAGGCGTTGTTCCTGGCTGAGATGGAGTGTTTGCTGAGCCATGGGGTAACTATAACCATGCCCCTGAAGTGCAACAAGAAGAAAGGGGTGTGGAGAAAAGTTATTGGTTATGGGTTCATCGTTATTTGGTATGGTGCTGGAAAGACGAAAAGGACAGGTGGCGTGTGCGGGTTTGCGTATTAGGAAGCGGGAGTAGTGGGAATAGCACGTATGTGGCTTCGGCCCAGACGGGAATCCTGGTGGATGCCGGGCTGAGCGGTCGCGCAACAGGGCAGCGATTGGCCGAGTGCGGGGCGTCCCTGGACTCCATCTGCGCCATTTGTGTGACGCATGAGCACAGCGACCACACCTCCGGACTGGCGGTTTTGAACAAAGGCGACCGCATCAAACTCTATGCCAACCGCGGTACGATTGAGGGGATTGAGGCCCGGGTGGGAGAGAAAAAACTTCCCTGGAATGTCTTTTCAACCGGGGCTGTGTTCCAGATCGGGGACCTGACCATCAATCCCTTCACGGTTCCCCATGACGCGTATGATCCGGTTGGCTTTGTCATTGCCCAGGGGGATACACGGGTTGGGGTGGTGACCGATATGGGCATGGTCACCGGGTTGATCCGGGAGCGGCTCCGGGCCTGCAATGTGCTGGTCATTGAATCCAATCATGATGAGCAGATGTTGAAAGACGCCGACCGGCCCTGGCATCTCAAGCAGCGTATCAGTGGCCGGCAGGGTCATCTTTCCAACCAGCATGCGGCGGAATTGGTCACGGAGATTGCCGGTCCGCATCTGAAGGCCGTGTTCCTGGCGCATCTGAGCGGGGAATGCAACCATCCCGAACTGGCGCGGAAGACCGTTTTCGAGGCTCTGGCCAAGGCGGGCCATCACCATGTCACGGTCGTTGTGGCGTCGCCGGATCAGGTGAGCGAGGTATGGGACGGGTGAGGTCCTGGATGACCAGGCCCGCGAGGGTGAATCCGAAGACGGCGGTGACGTGGACCACGGCTCCGTTTACCCGTGTTTTCCGGGCACACCAGTCGGGTTGATCGTCATCCGGGAGGGAAGGGGGATGGCTGCAGGCGCACTTCCCGGTGCCGCAGAAGGTTTCCAGTTCAGGGTCACGGGGCGGCTCCTCGCTGTACACGCACAGGAATTCCTTGGAGACGCATTTTTTGCCCAGCCGTTTCCGGACCATCTTGGCCAGGGGGCACATGCGGGTACGGGACAGCGGGCCAGCCTTGACCTGGGTGGGATCCAGTTTGGCACCCGCTCCCATGCAGGAATAGATCATGACCCCGGCATCCAGACAGCGTTCAATCAGAAGGACTTTGTTCTGGAGACTATCGATGGCGTCCAGGACATAGTCGAATGAAGTCATGTCAAACTGATCGCAGGTTCGGGCCGTGTAGGCGATGTGACGGGCCTCAATCCGGGCGCCGGGATTGATTTCCATGAGCCGTTTTTTCAGTTCCTCGACTTTGGATTTCCCGATATTCAGGGCCGTGGCCTGAAGTTGACGGTTGACGTTGGTGGAGCAGACTACATCCGAGTCCACGAGTGTGAGCTGTTCAATGCCCGATCGCACAAGCGCTTCTGCCGCCCAGCTACCCACTCCGCCCACGCCGAATACCGCGACTTTTGCGGCGGCCAGCCGATCCATGGCGGGTTTGCCGACCAGCATGGCGGTGCGGTGAAAGAGATGTCCCCGGCAAGGGGGGTGAGCGGACGTACTCATGGGGTCTTTTCAGGAGCCAGAACCAATACGGTCCGGGAGGGGAGGTAGACGGAAATCTTTCCGTTGATCTCGATGTAGTCCTGGGAAGGGATGATCCGGCCAAAGCCACC
>CAJBSZ010000251.1 GCA_903958395.1 uncultured bacterium
ATAATAGAGAATGCCAGAGATGGAGAGATGATGAGCGGAATGATTTCATTGCAACAGTGCAGTAGCGGAGCCTTTAGAATGGGAGAGGGCGGCGTGCGCTCCATCATGGCTACGGGTGATCGTAAGGTTGAGTTTATTGACGTGGATGGGCACAAGCTGGCGTATGTCAAATCTGCCATGGATTATCCCGCCTATTACCCCGTCCATCCGGTTGAAATCCGTAAGCCGGTGAAGGCTGTGCTCATGGATCTTGATGGAACCAGTGTCCATAGCGAGGCCTTTTGGATCTGGATCATTGAGCGGACAACGGCCTCGTTGCTGGGAAATGCGCAATTCAAACTGGAGGCGGCAGACCTGCCGTTTGTCTCCGGGCACAGTGTATCGGAGCACTTGCAACATTGCATCCGCAAGTATTGTCCGGACAAGACGGTCGTGGAAGCCCGTCGTTTCTATTTTGAACATACCCATCACGAGATGAAGGAGATCATGGAAGGCCGCGGAAAGACGGACGCCTTCACTCCAGCACCGGGTCTCAAGCCTTTTCTGCTCGAACTCAAGCGCCGGGGGATCAAGATCGGACTGGTGACATCCGGCCTCTACGAGAAGGCGATGCCGGAGATCATCTCCGCCTTTCGGCAGCTCGACATGGGCGATGCCGTGCAGTTCTACGATGCCATCATCACCGCAGGCTTCGCTATGCGAGCCGGGAAAGAAGTCGGCACCCTTGGCGAACTCTCCCCAAAACCCCATCCCTGGTTGTACGCCGAAACGGCCCGCGTAGGACTCGGCCTGGAATTCAAGGACCGGCATCACGTGGTCGGCATTGAAGACAGCGGTGCCGGTGTCTGTTCCATTCGGCTTGCGGGTTTCTCCTGTATCGGGATCGCAGGCGGAAACATCGACGAGAGCGGTACCCGATCCCTGTGCGACCACTATTGCAACAACTTCGAAGAGATTCTGAAAATTATCACCTAAGCGTAGGAAAAGAGTTTGAACAGAAGCACGCAAAGATCGCAAAGGCAGCTACGGCGAGTACGCCGTAGCCGCATGAATTGTTTTGGAATTCAAGACCATGGCTCTGGCGCCGCAGGCAAAACAAATTTCACCTTCGCGGCCTTCGTGAGCTTCTGTTCAAAATCTTCATACTATTAACAGGAAGTTATTGATTCGGAAAAGGAAAGGACTAACCATGACAACGACCCTGCAGAAAAAATCGAAATCCAAACCTGCCGCCACGGTGAACCGGAAGGCCCAGTGCCATTTCGTTTCCAATACCCATTGGGATCGGGAGTGGCGTTATTCCATGCAACGGACCCGTCATATGCTCGTACACATGCTCGATATGCTGTTCGATATCATGGAAAAGGAACCGGAATTCAAGTCCTTCCACATGGACTCCCAGTCCATTCCTCTTCTTGATTATCTTGAGATCCGGCCCGAACGCCGGGCGCTGGTGGAGAAGTGTGTGAAGGAAGGTCGGCTCTTAGTCGGCCCCTGGTTCGTGCTGCCTGACGAATTTTGCGTAGGCGGCGAGTCCTTGATTCGCAACCTCCTGCTCGGTCATAAAATTGCCCGTGAATTCGGGGCCGTCAGCAAGACCGGCTACTCCCCCTTTTCATGGGGCCAGATCTCCCAGATTCCCCAGCTTTATTCGGGCTTCGGGATCCCGTTCTCCGCCTTCTATCGCGGTATCAACACGCTGGTGGCGCCGAATTCGGAATTTCGTTGGGAAGGGCCTGATGGTTCACGGATCATCGGATCCCGCCTGGC
>CAJBSZ010000252.1 GCA_903958395.1 uncultured bacterium
GAGAAAAAATCTCGAAACCTTGATCACGAACACCTATTCCAGCAGTTCCCTGAGTATTACCAATTGCCGCAACTGGGTCACAAACATGAGTACTTCAGGGAGTGTCACCTCTTTGTATTTTTGCAGTTATTCGGTGGTGACGGGCCAATTCGCGAAGTCCAGGACGATTCTCCTGACCAATTTCTGGTACGATCCGGTCACGGAAAAAACGAATTTTTCGGCTTTATCCACGGTCGTTTGCAGCGGGTTTCAATACTAATGAAAACAGTGGCGTTCAGGAAGCGACGGGGAGGATTCACGCTGGTGGAAATTCTCATTACCGTCGCCATCTCGACCTCTATGATCGTGGCTCTGTTGAGCGTGTATCTCACCTGCGTGCGGTCATGGTATCGGACCGCTCTGGTGATCAGCACCACACGGGAAATCAACTATTGCCTTGAGCGGATGGTCTACGGCGTGGGGACCGGGATGGGGCTGCGCGCCTCCTATTCGGTCACGAATTTGGGGTCGGCCACGGATTGGCTGCTGCGTAGCAGCAATGCCAGCGGGTTGGCCTGGTATGATTTCAATCCCGGGCAGACAACGATTGTCTATTCCAACGCAGCCGGACGGCAGGTCATTGGAACCAACATCATTGGCTCAACCGTGGCCACCGATGGGAACGGCGTCAGTATTGCGCTGACCGTATTGAAGACAGATGGCATGCTTTCGGGAAGTAATACCATGAGTACTTTTGTTAAATTGCGCACAGCCAGTATGCGGTAAGAAGGATTCCATGATATCCGGCACACATCACGGAAATGGCAAAGGCGGGTATGTCCTCTTGATGTCATTGATCCTGACGTCCTGCGCCGCGCTTCTGGTATTCGGTTCGCTCAACCAAAGCATGAGTTGGATGAAGATTGCCGCCAGGCAGGAGGCTCTTGAGTCGGCCTTGTTTGTGGCGGATGGAGGCTGTCAGCTTTGTCTGGCCTATATTATGGCCGGGAATCCGGCGCCGGCCTCGATTGCCGGTTCGATCGGGGAAGGCGCTTACACGGCGCGGATTACCCTGAGTAGTGACACGGGAATCCAGAGTTACTCCTTTTCCTCAACCGGAACGGTGCGCGGTGTCCGCCGGGTCGTGAATCTCGATTTCGTTCATTCCCGGAGTTGGGCTGAATACGCCATGTGGTACGGCCGGTCGGGGGTGATTTACTTCCAGACCGGAGATCGATTCAGGGGAAAGGTTCACTGCAATGTCCCCGTTTACATCACGGCAAACAGTTCGCCCGTCTTTGAACAGCTTCTCACCTCCTCCAGCGCGACATGGGGGCATGGGCCTGAACATGCGGTCTTCAGCAATGGCTTCCAACTGGGCGTCACGGCCGAGTCGATGTCGTCCATCAACTTTACCAATACGGCCTCCACCCAGGATTGTCTCCGGATCCAGGCGAGCCTGATTGTCACCGGGGCGACGACTGTGGGCATGTCGGGCACCAATTTTTACATTACGAATTCAAAACGGGGCTGGTCGAATTATAACTATGGGGCGGTCAGCCCGGGGACGTTGACCAATGGGGTGATCTATGTGGCGACCTCGGGGACATCAATAGGGGATTTGACGATCGCAGGAACCCTGGACGGGCGCCTGACCCTTGTGGCAGATGGCAACATTAACATCACCAATCACATCCGTTACGCCGTCAATCCCACAAACGCCCCGTCGAACGACGCGCTGGGGTTGATCTCCCGGAAGGACATCATTGTCGATGCCAGCTGTCCCAGGGATCTTGATATTTACGCGCACCTGATTGCCGAGGGTGGCCTGACAACCTCCGTTAATGACGGCATGTTCACGGTGGAGAATTATGACACCCGGTTGTCGTCGGCGTGTGGCGCCCTGAATGTCTTTGGCGGCATTGTCCAGAATTACCGCGGGCCCGTGGGCACAACCAGTGGATATGGGTATTCCAAGAATTATATGTTTGATGCCCGGTTTGCAACCAATCCGCCGCCCCACTATCCCGTGGTGGGTGACAAGTATTACTGTGGTGGTTGGAGGGACTCGCCATGAGTCCCGCTTTTGTGCCCGGGAAAAAACCGGTGGTGAGTAAGGTGAAGCCGAAGCCTGAAGAAGCCAGCCTGACGCCCGCCGCGCGCAGGTGGGTCATGGGGGGGCTTGTGGTTGTTTGCGCGTGGCTTATCGTCACGGGCTTGTCCCGTTTGTTGAGCAACAAGCCCCCGGTTTCCAGCGGCAAACCCAGCTCAGCCGAGGCTATTCCCGCGTCCCCTCCGGAACAACTGCCGGAGGCTCCCTCATCCGCGCCGCCGACAGCGCGTACGATGATGCATTACGAGGCCGTTCATGCAACCATGGAAAGCCTGCGAAAGCACGCCCGGGAGAATCCTGACGCACC
>CAJBSZ010000253.1 GCA_903958395.1 uncultured bacterium
CATCGTCGAGAACATAAATTCGCCTGCCTGTCTTTAAATTCGGCCAAAAGCCTAGCCTCCCCGCCCGCCAATCGCAAGAAAATTGACACCTGAGACATAATCACACTACAGCATCCCTTTCAACGCCCGGTAATCAATTTTACCCGTGCCGAGAACAGGGATCCTTTCTATTTTCCGGATGAGGCGGATATTGTGGAGGGATGACAGGCCCGCCTCCTTGATCCGGTTATTGACCTCCTCACGATCAAGATCGCGAAGGGTAAACAACACAAGCTCGGGATTCAGCTCCGCCGGAGTGGCCTCCACAGCGATGACCGGTTCATCATCTGATGGCTTCGTATAAGCCTTCGCCAGCGCCTCTTCAACGGCAGGCAGCGAAATCATTTCGCCACCCAGTTTGATAAAACGCTTCAGCCGCCCTGAGAAAACCAGCATCCCATCCATCCGCTGCAGCACCAAATCCCCGGTCCGATACCAGGACTTCCCCTCAAACTCCACAAAGGGCGAGGCTCCCTCATACTTCAGGTACCCTCCAAAAATGCTGGGCCCGCGAACCAGCAGCATACCGGGGCGACCCGGCTCGACTCGCCGGCCGCTCTCCACGTCCACCAGGGCCGTCTCGACCGAGGGCAGGGGCTTCCCAATCGTACCCGGCTGCGGGTTGATCTCATCGTTGGCTGACACCACCGGCGAACATTCAGTGATGCCATAGCCTTCAATCACTTTAAGATTCGGCCACTGGCGCTTGATCAGATCAAAAAGAGCCTCCGGACATTTCTCGGCGCCGGTGATGACCGCACGAAGGGAGCGGAGGGGGCGATTTATGGAGGGCCACGCTTCGTCGTGGCCGCCGCTGTGCGGACGCGACGAAGCGCGTCCCTCCAAAGGAATGCTCCTTAATATGCCGCCCAGGAACGTGGGGGTGCCGACCAGTAGGGAAATCCGATACGCCTCGATGAGTCGCGCCAGCATGGCGCCCTCGGTGGGATTGGGATGATAAACCACGGGAATGCCGCTGCACAGGGGCAACAGCAGGGTGCAGGTCAACCCGAAGGAATGAAACGGCGGCAGAATGCCGATCAACCGGTCTTCAGGCCGGAAACGGAACACACTGCAGAAGTCCCGAAGATTGGCCAGAAGATTCGCGTGGGTCAGCGGAACGGCCTTGGGCAGACTCTCGGACCCGCTGGTAAAGAGCACCACCGCCGTGTCCGCCACCTTTACCGAGGCGAGATGTCGGCGCCAGACTGTCCGGGCCCTGAGCCACGCCTGAAGCTTGGCGCCGGCGCCGATCTTTTTTCCCAACTCCTCAACCAGAACAAACCGCTCCTTGAGAGCGCCCAGGCTACCGGACTGGGATTCAATCTTTTGCACAACGCGCCCGGCGGTGATCACAGCCCTGACACCCAATAAATCCAGGGAGTGGGTCATCGTGCGAACGCCCACCGTCCAGTTCACCATCACAGGCGTCTTGCCCGCAAACAACGTGGCGAGATAAAGCACCCCGGCTCCGGCGGAGGCCGGGAGCATGATGCCAACGCACTCGCCAGGGAGTCGTTCAAGCTGCGGCTGAAGCGCCAGAATTCCGACCAGGATATCCCGATACGTCTTTACGCCACCACTCTGGTCGGCCAGCACAACACGATCCAGTCCAAGGGAAGCCTGGGCGAGAAAAACGGAGGTCAGAGTCGTGCCCAAGGGGATATTCACCTGAGGAACCTGCGGCTCAGCGGGACGCTTCGCCCTACCTTTTGCATTCTCTTGTTGTTCG
>CAJBSZ010000254.1 GCA_903958395.1 uncultured bacterium
CACCCGTATTTCACCCGTCACCGCATCCCACAGCTCAGGCTGCTTGCCCGCCACCCTGAATGAAAACGCCCCGCTCAGATCGCCGTCATTTTGATTGGAGAGGAAGTAGATGTCGCGTTCTTCGTCGCGATAATGGATCCAGTCGTTCATTCCCTCAGGTGCAATACAGTCCTGAGGAACGCCGTCGGCCTTGAGCACATCCGCCAGGGGCAGACCCCAGCTCACCCGGCCTTTCCCAAGTACTCGACGGCCCGTCGGTTCCTGCTGGCCCTCGCCCCACAGCCGATCGGCCAGTGCCTTCACATCGGCGTCGCAACGCGGGTAATCCTTGAGACCCGCGGCCGATACCGGCCGTGGCCCCAGCACAGCGGTTGCGCCCGCCTCGACCAGCTCCACTATCTTCTTCAATGATTTCAGATCAATCGTGTCGCGCGTCGGCGGCAACACCAGGTAACGGTACGAAATGCCATTCGGCAACACGAGCCGGCCATTATCCACACGCAGCCGGTTCATCAACACATCGGTGTTGACCAGGTCGGCGTTGCAGCCTGCGGGCAGCGCCGGACGCATCGCCGTGCGGTCCGGACATTCGTACGGAACCGTGTCGCCGGTCCAGTATGCGAAGTCGGCAACGAATTTACCCTGCCTCAACAGAAGCTGGCAGCGCGAAAGATAATCGGTGAACGCGCGGGCCTTGCTCCACCAGGTGATGTTGCGATTGAAGTGCAGACCCACGCCGTTCCACACCGCACCGGGCTTGTCATCGTTGGCGGGCTGAAGACTGTAGCAGTGAAACACAACACGCCCCAGGCCATCGCAGAACGCGCGATCAGCGGTTGTCTTTACCGAAAACGGGGAG
Organism: uncultured bacterium; assembly: GCA_903958395.1. GTDB lineage: Bacteria > Verrucomicrobiota > Kiritimatiellia > CAIKKV01 > CAITUY01 > JAABPW01. The sequence goes on from CAJBSZ010000254.1 coordinate 860, forward strand.
TTGGCGAGGTCGTACCCGTCTGCGTCCCGCGTGTACGAGGTGAATGTCTCGGCCCCAGAAAACTGGCGATCATAGATGTGTGCCGCCGTTGACGCAAGCCGTATGGTGTTCAAACCGAGACCAGACGGAATCGCCCGGCGTGACGACGGCTTGGTAGGATCCAGGAGGCAAACCTTGAACTGATACTTAAGCCACTTTCCGGTCACCGGATTAGACTGCGCGTGCCAGATCTCGCCCATGGGTATCTCAGCGGTTGCCAAGATGCGCAAACCGTCAGAGATAGGTGAAGCCCAACCGTAACCACCCTCCGTGGAGAACTTCAGACCCATACCTTCCAGCCGCTTCGCAAAGTAAGCGAAATGATTTTCGACATACAGGTCCGAGATGGTCTGCCGGTAGTCGTGCAGGAACCGGTCGGTCAGCGCGCGCGAACCGATCACGCATCCCGCCAACGCCGGCATCCAGCCAGTCATGTCATAACCGCGACGCCTGCGAAATTCCTCCGGAAAACCCGGCGTCCACGTCTGTGGCAAGCTCTCGAAACTGTCCTCATGCACATGGGTCCACTGACTGCCCACGCTCTGGCCGGCCAGTGGCACCATTTTCTCGATCATCTGCCGCAAATGATGATCGAGCGCGGCGCGACTGAAGAAATCCGGATGTTTTCGAACCGTCGTGTAACCGAACCGCATCACGCTCCATGTCCCGGCCGGTGCATCCCAGTCAAGCGTGCCGTCGGCTTTCATCTTCGAAGTGATATCCAGCGTGTCGTCCGGCTGAACGGCATCAGAACCTGCCAGCTCGGCGGATCGGTGGTAAAAAACATCCAATCCGCCCGGCGAGTATGAGGGTTTCATTCTGACGGCGGTCTTTAACAGCTGCTCATAACTTACACCCTTGACATTCTTTTGCGCCACCGACCGCTGAGGACATGCCAGAACAATAACATCGCAGTATGTCTCGCCTTGGCCTTTATTGACCGGTGGAGCTGGCAAGACTTCGCTGATACGTTTGCCGCCGTCAAACGTGTAAACGTTGTGAACAAGTAGCTTTTGACTCAGCTCCGGCGTCATCCACGGAACCTCGCAACTCCAGCCCACATCGTTATTCATCACGATTTTAAGGTCCAGCCGCCCCGCTTCCTTGAGGATGTGCTGGAAAAGCTCCGGCCATTCCGGTGACGTGTAATATTTAAACGGAAACAACAGAACACCTTTGATCCCCTGCTCGCACATGGCGGTAAGGTCGCGCGTTATGGATTCCTTGTCCGGAACCGGATAGGTCATCACATTCCTATCTTGCATCCAATACCAATAGGTCCAGGGCCTTACGGAGTCCGGCGGCGAAATAAAATCACGCGCCAGACGATCATCAGTCCGGACACTTTCTTCCGCCTGAAGCGCCACGCCAGCAGTAATACTGCACAGGCAGGCATAAACAATACTCAACAACTGTTTACTTACGTTCATACTCCATTTTCTCCTTGTTACTAATGTTCCTGAAATAATCTGGACATCCTCCAAGGTGGACCGCGACCTCCGGGCGCGGTCAGACGCCGCCCGGAGGTCGGCGTCCACCAGTGGATGTCTGGATTATTATGAGAACATTAATAA
>CAJBSZ010000255.1 GCA_903958395.1 uncultured bacterium
GATCTGTCAGGTCGCACGTTGCCGAACCTTGAAGCGAGGCCATGGATTCGCTTGAGGGGCTGCGGCGACGTACGTCACCGAGTCGATCCGTCAGTGCCAAGCCGCAGAGAGAACCCATCGGGCTGCCAAGGACGGCCAACCTAGGGGTGTCGAGCCCAGATTTTTTTCAAACTAGTTTCCGAGTTTATTTTTTTGCAACTTGAAGCGACTCCGTTGCGATCTGATCCCGTCAGCGGCACAGCCGGGTCAAGCCGACCTACCAAGCGACTTCCACATTCCTTCCACGATTCCCGAAAAAGTGGTTTTTCAACCGCCGCGGAAACGCGGCGGCAGGGGTGAGCTCCCGTGCTCAGCCAAGGGATCGGATCGCATTTTGATCGCGCCTGATCGCCCTTGAGGCGATGGAAACCAATTCCAATCTTGGAATTGCGAAAGAGGACAGCCGCGGCGGCCGAGGCGACTGAAGCCGACGTGCTGCGACTCTCCAGAAAGTGGTTTTCGGTCTGCGAACGGGCGTGATGCGCTGTCGAGGCGGCCTGCCCGCGAGCGGGAGGCGAAAAAACGGTTTTTCTGAGCGTGGCCACTGGGTCCCACATTCGGGATCGGTGGCTCGGCGGCGAGGCGGGCGGCCAGCGGCGGCAGGGCGGCGGCGGGGCGGCGAGGGGGGCGGCCGCAAAATCTCTCTTTCTCGGTGAGCTGGCCGAACCCATGGATTCGACACGGGACGGCACGCGGTGCCCAACGAGACTCGCTGTCGACGCTGGTGCGGTCGTCGTGCAGGTCCTTGCTCACCCCGTGAAGCAGAAGACCAACATGGACACTGCCGGGTCGCTGGCGGTACCCCCGTGTCCACTACCGGAAACATCTTTTTCCCACTGCCCGGGTTTTCGCCCTAGCGAGAGCGGGCGTTTAGTTGGCCTTGGCCTTACTGAACTTTCTTTCTGTTTCCATTCATGATTCCCATTACTGATTGTGCCACAAAATAGAAATCTTTTGAGACGACACTCTCCTATTTCAGGCGATCAGACCCACCTACCGTGGAAACAAACCCGCCCATAAGGAGACTGCATGAAAAAGAAGTACGAGGACATGGACCAGAGGCCGTTTCTGTTGGTTCCGGTCATCAACGAGAGTGAGAACGACGTACCGATCGACTCGATCGGCTCGCTTGTCTACGGCTACCTCCTCTTCCGGGCGAGGAAGGGGGAGGACGCCAGTAGGACTGCCATCGCCACTTCACTCCGACTCGACAAGAAGGCGGTGGCTCGTGCAGTCAGCATTCTCGTCGCGGGTGGCATCGTGGAGGACGACGGGCCGCGACTCCGAGCGGTTGAACCGAAAGGGGATGCCAGGAGATGGTTCCGTTTTAAGGAGAAGGGCGCACACGACGAATGGTACGAGCGTTTCGTCTACGACCGCGTCTATCTGCCCCGTTCATCCAGCACACTGAGCGTCCGGACGAACCGACTGTTCTGGCACCTCGTGAAACTCGGGCAGCCGGTGGACAGGATGCCGGGCTACCTCCAGGTCGGAGGCCAGTTGGGGAGATTTCCCGAGTACCTGACGCACACGTATCTGGCGAACGGGCAGGGTTGTTCCCGGGGCACCATTGCCAGGAGCCTCCGGCGGCTGAAGGCTCTCGGTCTTCTGACCATACAGCTAACGGAGGAAAACCAGTTTGTCGTGGGTATCCCGACGATTGGCACAAAAGCCCATTTCTGGAGGCAGACATGGAACGGTCGAGCGGCAAGGGAGAAGCCCGTCGTCGAGGTCACGGCGGAGAGCCTTTTCGGCGTGCCGAGTGGCGAGGCGCTGGAAGCGTCAGTCTGTGGCGACGCCGGGGCGGCTCTCTACATGCGGGCCATGGGCATCAAGGGACGGGTTGCGGAGGAGATCGGGACAATGATCGTGAAGAACGAGATTCCCCCGCGGCGTTGGCGACCGCTGCTTGAGGAGGCCGACCAGGATCACAACCGAAACCTGGAGGACCAGCCCGGCAAGTTCAAGGTGAAACACTGTGGATTCCTATTCAAGAGCATGCTCAAAGAGCACATCGAGAAGGAGCAGATCCGTTGCCACCTGGCGGGCGAGCGATCTCCAATGACTCTTGCGGAGATGGAGGCGAACAGCCTTTTGCTCCCGCTGCGGATGACCATGGAGGGCAAGAGGCTCCTGCGGGAGGCGGTGAAGGCGGAGCATTTCGAACTGAGGGACGGCAGAGTCGTGCCGTGCTGGCTCAACTGGAGCAAGGTCGTCGACGTGCTGAAGGCGACCGGCAAGGACTTCAAGGCATTCAAGAAGGGGATTGCCGCAGCGATCTTCAAGGGCAAGCCGGATTCGGATTGGTACGACGCCTGGATGAGGGTCGAGCAGATTCCGGTCCAGGACGATACGCCGCTGGAGGAGAAGAAGATGGAAGCGAAGGATCGGACTCTCGTCCGTGTCCATGCCACTCGGATAACGGAACGCAAGTACGGCGAGGGCGAGGTGGTTGCCCGCGCACACCTCGTCAATGATCTGATCCGCTTGGCCTGTTGGCAGACCCCCGGAAAGTCCGTCACGGCACTGAAGGAAGCTCTCGACGATGTCGGCCGAGTGCTGTTCACACGTGCCCCGTCGCCTCGTGTCACGGTCATGCTGGACCCGGATCCGCTTGATCCGCTGCTGTGCGGGTAGGTTGTTGTTGGTTGAGGTTATTCAGTGACCTGTATGGCCATCGAGCGCATGAATACAAAGGTGTGAACTTCATCACAGCGAAGTTCATGTCGGCGATAAGACAAATCATTCCGCGTTGTTCCATCTCTGAATGAAAAAGATCTATTGGCAACCGATGGTGAATGCGAGATAATCACTCCTGTTCTTCTGGTAACGGCAGCGGCCACAACTCGTGCGATCACGAGGGACCCGAGGCTACGACCCAGCAAGAGGAAACCGATGTAGAAATGTAGAAAAACGCGATGAAAACCGAGGTTCTGCTCGTTGAAGAACGAGCCCTCCTGTGCGTTGAGGTGAGACGCACACTTGCCGTTGAGTGGGATTCCGATGTCAGGAGTCCCGATCTACTCCGACGGCATATCCGCGAAGGTGAGGCCGACTACGGCCCTTTCGCGGACAGGTTCCAGCCCTTGTCGGGCATGGCGTATGTGGAGCCGTTGACGATCCGCGTCATCGGCCCCACCGACGAACCCGCCGACATTCCCCTCGCGACAGAGAGCGAGGTGGTGGAATGAAGAAGCCCATACGGAGCCGCCCTCGGGTTCAGCCTGGGGTGTCTATCTCCGACAGGAATGCAGGTGCAGAGGGATGGACGATGAGCGTCACCAAAGAGGCTAAAGGGCCTAAAAGCGCAGTTGTGGAGCCCTTCCTCGTGAACGAGAAGACCGCGTCCATCATGCTCGGCGTGTCTCCCCGCACAGTTTGGGAACTGGAGAGGAAAGACGAGCTGCTCGTCAAGCGAATCGGTCGCCGGAAACTTTACCTCGTGTCCAGTCTGAAGGCGTACGCCGAGGGCAGAAAGGAGGTGGAGTGATGGCGAGTGCAAGCCAAGAGAAGAACGGCTGTTGGAGGATCCAGTTCAAGCCTGTTGAGGCGGGGCGCTCTCGGCAGATCCTGCGGCTCGGAAAGGTCACGAAGCGAGTGGCGGAGGAAATCAGGATCCACCTCGAGCGGATCTTGGAAAGCCGCAAGGCGGGTCTGTCGCTGGATGAAAAGGCGGAGCAGTGGCTAGGGACGCTCCCCGAGAAACTTCGTCGGCAGTTGATCCAGAAGGGTGTCATCGACGACGGTGGACGGCGCGTCAAAAGCACCTTGTCGGGCTTCATAGACGACTATCTCGCCACCCGAACGGATATCAAGCCGGGCACCCTCTCCAACCTTCGGGTCGCGAGGCTGTGGCTGGAGAAGCACTTCGGTCATGATCGGGAGATGGACTCCATCGCCCCTGGGGAAGCCGACTCATATCGGGCATGGCTTGGAAAGGAGGGGCATGCAGAGAACACCATAAGGGGTCTCTGCCGGAAGGCTCGTCAGTTCTTCCGTGCGGCGTTCCGACAGCGGATCATTCGTGAGAACCCCTTCGTGGGTATGAAGCGACTGACAGACTTGGCAAGTCCGAAGGAACGGCAGTTCTACGTGACCCGCACCTTGGCAGAGCGGGTGCTGGCGAGCTGTCCGACGGATCAGTGGAGGCTCATCTTCGCCCTCTGCCGCTATGGCGGCCTGCGATGCCCCTCCGAGATCCTCCTCCTGAAATGGAGCGATGTGGATTGGAAGAAGGGGCAGTTCATCGCGACATCTCCCAAAACGGAACACCACGAGGGCAGGGACACCCGCATGGTTCCGCTTTTTCCAGAACTCCGCCCGTTTCTTGAGGCTCGTTTCAAGGCCAAAGGCAGGGATCCCGTCTGGGTCATCAAGAGGCTTCGGAATCCGAAGACGAACCTTCGGACCCAGATGATACGGATCCTGAAGAAGGCGGGGATCCAGGTCTGGCCGAAGTTGTTTCAGAACCTACGAGCAAGCAGGGAGTCCGAGTTGATCAAGGTTCATGGGATTGAGGTGGCCTGTGCGTGGATCGGCAACACGCCCGCTGTTGCCATGAAGCACTACCTCCAGATCACGGACGAAGACTACGAAAAGGCTCTCGAGGCCTGGAAATCGTTAGGGCGGCAAGCAGGCTGACCTCATTGGTGAGTAGTCCAAGAAACCACCCGACCGTGTTCCGAGAAAGACGGTCGGGTGGTTTTGTTTTCCCGCCGATCATCTCGGCCAACCCAAGGCCGTTTTGATCCCCTCGTCATCTATCCCGCCGATGGCGAACACCTTGGAAGGTGAAGTGTGACCACTGACGACCTTGATGTCGTCGGTGCTGATGCCGAGTGCCGCGGCGAGCAACTCCACGACAGCCTCGTTGGCCTTGCCCCTCTCGGGCGGTGCCATGACCTTGATCTTCAGGGCGTCGCCCAACCAGCCGACGATCTCATCCCTCGATGACCCTGGCACGACCTTTACCTTGAGGCGGACGGCTTGGGGCCTTGGATCATCCACGATTGGCACCCTGCGGTCCCGTAAGTGTTCGCTTTTGAGGCTGACTCAAATTGCGACTCACAATTCGCCTCACTCTCTGCTCGCAGGAGGTCGCAGGACACCGCACCGAAAAATCGGGCATCCATCAAAAGAGCAAGCCGCAGAAGGACTTGCGACCTCCTACGGCTTCGTGCGGTCTCTTGCGAAAAGAGCCGTAACTCCCCGAGTAGGATTCGAACCTACAACCTAGCGGTTAACAGCCGCTCGCTCTACCGTTGAGCTATCGGGGATCGGACCTCCGAGAGTAGCGTATTTTTTGGGAGGAATCGATATCCC
>CAJBSZ010000256.1 GCA_903958395.1 uncultured bacterium
GGGCGGGCGGCGGGCTTGCCGGAGGAATGTTGGTAACGGCGACCACGACGGGTTCTGTCTTGGGTACCGGTGCCGGAACGGGCTCAGGAGAAGGCGTTGCCGGCGGTTTTAAGACGGTGGCAGCGGGTGCGGGGACGGGTGCGGGAGCCGGGGGTTTCTGCCACAAATGCAGGCCGAAAAACAGCAGCCACAGGATGAACGCAAGGCTGAGGAGGCCGAGCAGGATAAGGCCTGTCAGCATGGCCCAGGGGCGGCGGGCGATGGTTTTTTCTCCGGTGGATTCAGGGGCTGGGTCATGGGGAAGGGGAGGTGGAGTGGCGACGGACCGTCCCGGCTGTTCCGTTTCTTCCCGCTGTTTTCGCAGGGCTTCCTCGATTAAGCTCACGATGTTCTCCTCTTGATGCAGTCAGTCCTCATGCTCCCCCTCATCATGGCAGGCGTCATGAGCCGTCTGTTGTGTCAATTTTTCGAGCAGACTTCGTGCCGAATCCGGAGGAATAGTTCCCTCCTCCAGAAGCGTGACACGGGTTTTAATGTAGACCCGTTCAGGGAAAATGGCCAGCGCGTTCTTGAAGCACTCGATCGCCTTGGAGGGGGTTCCCTGGATTTCATACAGGAATCCGAGAAAGATGAAGGTTTCCGCCCGGTCGAGAGCAAACTGACGGTCTGGTTCCCCTCCTGAAACGGGTGCCTGTGACTGGAGGGACAGGACGGCTTCCAGTGAGGAAAAAGCGGAGGGGAGATTTCCTGCCCGGATGGCCATTCGACCTTTCTCGAGGGTAATCCGGTAGTCGCCGGGATTGAGCCGCTGGGCCTCCGCCAGGATTTGATGGGCGAGGTCGTTCCGGTGCAGGCCGGCTGCGGCCCAGAAGGCGGCTACCAGAAAGGCTTCCACATTGTGCGGGTCGGCGCGGGTCGCGAGTTTCAGCCAGGGAAGGATTTCGGCGCTCCCGGCCCCTTCGGCATGGGCATGCTGTTCCGGAGTGATGCCCGCCTGCCAGCGTTGAAAAATGCTGTGGGTATCGGCCCGGGCCTGGATGTGGTCGACTCCCTTATGGAAAAACAGGTCAGCCTGATTGAAACAGGAGAGGCTCAGGGCCTGCCTGCTTTCACCGAGAAGAAGATCGGTGAGTCCTGCCGCGGGGTCGGGGATGGGGGCGGAAGCGGTCAGAATGCCGGCCAGGATGAACGCGAGTGTCCCTGAACTTGCCAGAAGCAGCCAGGGTAAGAGCGGTGAGGACGGGGTTCTCACAGGATATCCCCGCGGGAGAAATGCCGCTTCCGGTATCCCAGCCAGGCGAGTAACAGAAGCGTCATGATCATCAGCACGGCGTACACGAGAATTCCCGCGACGGTGGACCCGGGTGCGCAACCCCAATCATGAACAAGTCGGCGCCGCAGATCGAACAATTCAAAATGAGGGAAGAGATAGTAAAGCGTGTAGAGGGACGTGTTCATCATTCCGCTCGCTCCCAGCAAAAGGGACGGAACCCGGGGCAGGAGTATGAACGCGGCGGCGGTGACGACATACGTCGTCACCGTGGCGGCATCCCGGTTCATCCGGGTTGAGAGGGCGATTCCGAGGGCGCAAACCAATCCCAGGGCGGCTCCATGGAGTATCACGGCCTGAAGCAGGGTCATGGCGTCAAAGCGTCCTCCCTTGAGAAAGATGCCCAGGCACAGGGTCAGGTAGAGGCAGGCCAGGGCGAACCCCGTGACCGACCAGGCGCCAAGCCATTTTCCGAGGATGAGGGTTAATCGGGAAACCGGCTTGGCGAGCAACGGGAATAGTGTGCCGCGTTGCTCCTCCTGGGGAAGTTGGCGTACCGAGGTGTTGATGGCGAGGATCCAGGCCAGCAGCCAAACGGCCAACAGTCCCATATCCTTCACATAGCCTGTCACCCCGGCAAGTCCGAAAACGTCGAAAGAAAGCAGTCCTGCCAGAAGGGTTGCCATCAGGATCATCAGGACATAAAGATCCTTGCGCCGCATCATTTCAAGCCACACCACGACGGTTAATGTGAGAATTTGTTTCATGCGGTCACCGCCTTGATGAAGAAGCGCTCCAGGCTTTCGCCGGGCGGAACCAGGGTGCTGACGGGGCCTTCGGCAATCAGGCGGCCCTTGGACAGGATGGCGATCCGGTCACAAGCCAGTTCCACTTCAGACAATTCGTGGGAGGAGAAAAAGATGGTTTTCCCGGCGGCTTTTCGCGCGGCGATCAGGGCCCGGATATCGCGCCGACCGAGCGGGTCGAGCCCTCCGGTTGGCTCATCCAGAATGAGAAGTTCCGGATCGTTGATCAGGGCTTGAGCCATGCAGATCCGCTGCCGCATGCCGCGTGAATAGACGGCAATGCGCTGGTCGGCGGCGGCGCTCAGCCCGGTTTCTTCCAGGAGTTGGGTGGACCGTTTCCGGATGACCGGGGAGGGGAGGTTGAACAGGCGCCCCGCCATGGTCAGGAGTTCGCGTCCGGTCAGGAAAGGGTAGGTATCGGGGTTTTCCGACATATAGCCGATTTTATCGCGGGCGATGGATTGGGTGATCGGGCAACCAAAAAGGCGGGCGGTTCCCGAGGTGGCCTCCTGAAACCCAAGAAGAACCTGGAGTGTGGTTGTTTTCCCCGCGCCATTTGGCCCGAGGAATCCATAGACGGTTCCCGGCGCGACGGTCAGGGTCAGGTTTTGAAGAGCCTGAACAATTCCTGTTCGTCCCGGGAACGATACGCTCAAGTCTTGAATATCAATGGCAGGAATCATGCCCATGGTTTAGCACAGTCGGGAAGAGTCGTCAAATTTCCGGTCAGAGCAGCAGAAATTCAGAAAACCGGAATTGTCGCAATGGAGTGCCTGAGGGAGAGGCTGGATGGTGGGCATAAGTGCGAACGGGGGCATAGCAACGCGGGGAAGCGAGCGTTATCGGGAGGTCA
>CAJBSZ010000257.1 GCA_903958395.1 uncultured bacterium
AGATCGCCGGTTGGATGCATACCACTTGCATCCGGAAGCGGGCGCGCCGTGGGGAGAGGTCCGTGAACGTATCCGGAGCCGGAAATGACACGGCTTCTATTCATACGCCCTAATCCCTGCCTGCAACTGGCCGCAGGTGCATCGCTGGGGTGCCCGTTACTTGCTATTTTTAAGAAATCGATACAGTTTTCTGCATGTTGCATCAAATGAACGTTGTGCGCTATCCGAGTTGATATGACGACATAAGGGGCCATCGTCGGGACCAAGTGATTTCCACAATTTGTCGGCGGGCGCAATCTTGGCATATGCATCATCCATGCTGACGGCTCGGATAAGTTCCCCGCCCAGAAGCCATAGGTTGCCAATGTGTTTTTGTATAGTCCGATCCGATCCTCCTTCAGCAAGGAGGGCCTCGATGAAGGGACGCATCGCTTCGACGATTCCCGCTCCGTATGGGACGTCCTCTTTCATGCCCATCCATTGCTTCGGCCATTTGTCACAATCCCGTAAAATGGTATCCCTGTTTTTCATTTTTCGAGCCTATTCACCACGTTGCCTTGCGTGAATGGTCAGGTTACGGCGGCACATCAGCGCCGTCAAGCATTCAAGTCCCATGCAGCCACCCGCCGACCCCGCCGGCCTGGCACATGGGGTGGGGGACCTTCTCCTTTTTCGCCCCCCTCGTGGTGGCAGCACACCCCGCAAGTCACCCCTAACCCTCCCGCGCGCCCCTCGCGGTAAAGAACGATCCCATTCGCGTGCATTCTCCGAGCGAGCGTGCATTCGCGGTTCCTCACCCTTTACCTGCCCCCCGCGCATCCCACCGCTTGTCCATCTGTACGCACACACCAATGTCATCCACGGAATGGGTGACGTCAGGAAGTTCATCCATTGATTCATCGTGCTCTCCTCTTCGAAATCGCTATCGACATCGGAACCGGGAACGACGGCAGAAGCACAAGCCATCGGAGGGGGATTGTGGCCAACCACGCGCCAGTGTCTGACCCCACCATTCTTTCAGAACACCTCGGGCCTGTCCCAGCCGAACGGCAATTACTGGCTTACCCAAGCGTAATCCGCGTCATCCGTAGCTAAGCCGAAGGGCCGCCAAGCGAGAGGTCAGGGTTCAGGAGCAGCGAAGGTCCTGCGCATGTCTCAGGCGCATAACCCCGTCAACACTGACTTGCGCCCATTCCCTCCCTTGCGTCTTGGCTCGGCGCTAGGGGTGGGCCGCGAGGTTGCGCAGGTAGGCTCCTGAATGCCCGACTGTCCGTGGTCTGGGTGACCCGCCTCTTGCCGGCTGCTGGTATTGATGGCGACGGTGCCTGACGGTGTCGGGCTCAAGAAGTCCAAGATGGGATGGCGCGACTATGCGCGGTTTAGCGAACGGTGCCTCCGGAGCAATCCCGCCATCACGCCGGAGAACTGTCTGGAGAAGCGTGCCGCCGAAAAGACGATGAAGACGCCGTTCCGTCTGGCACCCGGTCTTGGAGATTTCCTACACGCCCCCCCCGGTTGAATGGCCTTCTGCTGTTGGAGCAGGTGTTAGGTGGTAGGGGATAACTCAACGTCCAACAACCAACGCCCAACGGAACTTCGTGTGGCTGATTCGGTGTTGCCCCTTGGACGTGGGGCGTTGTTGTTGAATATACGCGTGTTTGGTTCGTCGATTGTGCACAGGCGCGAGGCCTGAGCAAGGCGTGGTTCGCGCTGGTCGTCGCCATGCGCGCACCGCCCCGGCGGGCTCGTCCCGCCGGACGGTAGAGTTCTACGGCCAACCGCGCAACCAACGCAAAAGGTTTTCGCGCGAGGAACAGCCGCCAGCTCCCGACTCGCTCCGCGCCCGCACGTCGCTG
>CAJBSZ010000258.1 GCA_903958395.1 uncultured bacterium
CCCATAGCTATCAAGCTAAGGGTCCAAGAGCGAAAAATCGACGTTCTGATGCCATATCATCGAGGAAGATTTTGAACAGAAGATCACAAAGATCACGAAGGTTTAAGGTTTTTACCGCCTCCGGCGGAACCCTAACCCATTTTCTTTGTGGTCTTCGGTGCGCCAAGCAAGCTTGGCAGAACTAACAAACTGAAAGGTGTTTGTCTCATGAAATGACCGTAGATGAGTAGCGGCATGGACATCTGGAAGGGTAACCAACCAGATGAAGCTCCATGTCTGCAAACGGGTGAGCCATAACGCAAGTGAACCTTCGTTTAAGCCTCGTGACACCAATTCGTGTGGTCAGGATGTCGAAGAGTCTGAAACCAGAAGCTGTCCAACAAAGAACGGGAACGAGCCGGACGGCACACGACGGGGTAAAGAAGGATAGCGCGCCCGGACAGTTCTGCCAGGAACTTGGGAAAACCCGCCGGACAACAACGGCGGATGCGGAGGAGGCCGTAGTAGTGATGAAACGGGTAACGACCGTGGAGCGAAGGGCCTCTGCATAGGAAGAGCTAAGTCAGAAGACGCAAAGGGCTGATGGATGGAAACATCTAAGACAGAAGATTGGGATGACTGGGTGCCGGTAATAACGGAGCCCGGAATGCCCCTGAAACTCGTTGCGTGGAGACAGACGCTAAGCGAGAAAGCAAAGCAGGATAAGAAGTACCGGTTTTACAGCCTGTACAGTCTGGTCACTCATCCGGATACATTGAAGTGGGCCTGGAAACTGGTTCGCCGGAATAAAGGTGCACCCGGTGTGGATCGAGTGACATTTAAACAGATTGAACAGCAGGAAGGCGGGGTTGAACGCTTTCTTGGCGAGCTGGAAAAGGAGCTGAAGGGAAAGACCTATAGAGCCAAGCCTGTTCGTAGGGTGTACATTGAGAAAGAAAATGGAAAATTGCGGCCATTAGGCATCCCGACCATTAAAGATCGGGTTGTGCAAATGGCGGTCAAACTCATTATCGAGCCGATATTTGAGGCAGACTTCAACGACTGTTCCTATGGCTATAGGCCAGGGCGGTCGGCGCAGGACGCGATACGATCCATTCAAGGGCACCTGAAAGACGGGAAGAACGAAATCTATGACGCAGACCTCTCTGGCTACTTCGATTCAATTCCGCACGACAAGCTAATAGAGTGTCTGCGGATGAGGATCGTGGATGGGAGTGTGCTGCGGCTAATTCGTCAGTGGCTGAAAGCTCCGGTGGTAGACGCGACGGAGAAAGGGAAGCCCCCGAAAGTGACGCGGAACGACAAAGGAACCCCGCAAGGTGGCGTGATTTCGCCACTATTGGCCAACCTCTACCTTCACTGGTTTGAGGTGGTGCTGCTGAAGGAACTCAAACGAGAACACCTAGCAGCCGGCATTGTCAGGTACGCGGACGACTTTGTCGTCCTGGCCAGAGAACTTCCTGATACGCTCAAAGCGTTCATCGAGGAAAAGCTGGAAGGATGGATGGGGTTGAGGATAAACAGGGAGAAAACGCGCTGTGTGAACCTCAAGGAAGAGGGGCAAAGGCTCGACTTTCTGGGGTATGGGCTCAGGTATTACCGAGATCTGCAAGGGCGGCCTTGGAAATATCTGAATGTCTCACCTTCGCCCAAAGCGATCAAACGCGAGCGGGTAAAGCTGAAAGCCATGACGAACAAACGGCAGTGCTGTACCCCGATCCCGGAACTAATAGTAAGGATCAATCGCCAACTGCGAGGGTGGTCGAACTATTACGGACACGGGTATCCCCGGCAGGCGTTTCGGAACATAAATCACTATGTCGAAGAACGCCTAATCCGGCATCTCAATCGTCGAAGCCAGCGGAAATATAAACTGCCCGGAGGTCTGGGCTACCATCAGCAACTCATCAAACTGGGATTGATTATCTTGTGAACGCCTCTTGTGAAACAAAATCTTCTTATGGAAAGCCGGATGCGGGAAATCTGCACGTCCGGTTTGACGAGGGGGATGCCCGCGCAAGCGGGCATCTCTACTCTACTGGCCTTCTGTTCAAAATTCTTTGCCCGTTTTAGGATGCGGGTATATGGCGTGGTATATATTCAAGTGTGGGAATATTGGCCTTTTGCGTGACTCTCCGAATTTTGTCGTGCGCCCACAGCCTGAAGGGCCGGAAAAATCGGTTTGCGTATACGGGATGCCGCCTGCATACTGCCTCTTGTGAAACGACGTATTCCATACGCGGTGGCGAATTACGAGGAGATTGTCCGCGATCAGTACTATTTCGTGGACAAGACCCGGTTTATCCGTGAGATCGAGCAGTACAAGATCCCGGTTTTCCTGCGTCCGCGCCGCTTCGGGAAAAGCCTCTGGTGCTCGATCCTGGAATGCTACTACGACATCAACCGCAAGGAGCGCTTCGCGGAACTCTTCGGTAATACCGATATCGGGCGCAACCCGACCCCGGCACACAATAGCCATATGGTGATGCGGTTCGATTTCTCGCAAGTGGAGGTCAAGCCGGATATCACCTCTATCGAGCGGTCGTTCAACCATATCACCCATCTGGCCATTGGCGAATGCACAAAGGCGTATGCCCGGTTTGCCGATTTCAAAGTAAGCAATACGCAACTGTCTGCCAGTGATGCGCTTGCTGCTGTCCTAAGTGCCGTGTTGGATTCCGGTGCCCCCCCGCTGAACATCATCATCGATGAGTACGATAACTTTACCAATCAGCTCCTGACGACGCATCAGGATAGCCTGTACAAGGAGCTGACGACCGGCGATTCGTTCCTGCGGACGTTTTTCAAGGTGATCAAGGCCGCCGTCGGGAAAGGCACGGTCGCCCGCGTGTTCGTGACCGGGGTGCTGCCGGTGACGATGGACGACCTGACCAGCGGCTTCAACATCGGGCAGATCATTACACTGAAAGACGAGACGCTGGAGATGATGGGCTTCACCCAGGCGGAAACGGATATATATCTGGATGAGATTTTTGCCGACCAAGGCTGGCCGGACACCCTCAAAAGCCGGGTGCGCGATGATTTGCGGATTCACTACAACGGGTACAGGCTGCTGCCCGGTGCCAAGGAAACGCTTTACAACTCGACGATCTGTAATTTTTACCTGAATGATTTGCTGATCGGGGAGGGGCGCATTCCCAGGGAGACCATTGACAACAACCTGCGCACCGACATCAACTGGCTGCGGCGGCTCTGCGGCAGCGACAAGGATACCCGCGAACTGGTGGAGACGCTGATGTTTGACGGGGCACTGCCGGTGGATACCGCCATGCTCAGCAGCACGTTCAGCATGAATCGGTTTGTGGAGAAGCCGTTCTTCCCGTTGAGCTTGTATTATCTGGGGATGGTGACCTTCCGGGATCGGTTCAGTCTGGAATTCCCGAATCTGACGGTAAAGAAGATTTTTACGGAATACTTCAATGAGCTGGAGCATATCGAAGTGTCGCTGGGTTATACCGACATGTTCCGGCAATTCCTCAAAGATCATGACTGGGCCGCACTATTCGCTGGTTATTGGTCCGAATACGTGGGGCAGATCCCGGCGCAGGCATTCGATAAAGCCAACGAGAACCTGTTTCGCATAACATTCTACGAACTCTGCACGCGGTATCTGTCGCCCGACTTCATGTTCGCCATCGAGGTCAACCATGCCAGTGGACGCAGCGACTGGGAGGCGATCGGGCGGGCGGGAACCCCGTTCGAGAACCGGGCCGCCATCATCGAATTCAAGCACTACCCACGCGAGAAGGCCGCCAGGCTCGGCGTCATGGACTGGACAGAGCCGCCAGCGGAGGCTGTTGAGCAGGTCAACGCCTACGCCGACGACCTGCTGCGCCGCTACCCGGAACTCACCATCACCCGTCACGTCGCCTGCACCATCAGCGCCACCGATCACCGCTTCTTCACCCTTGGATGAGGTTGTGATTAAGTCAGGGAATACGTGTGCGATGAAGTGTTGGGACAGGGGCGCATGGCAGTACTGCGTGGTGGCCTATCCCCTCCTAATCGTAATCGTAATCCTAATCGTAATCGTAATCCTTTCCGGGGCAGTCGATTACGATTACGATTAGGATTAGGATTACGATTAAAAGGAACCCCCGCAGAACTGACATGCGCCCTTGGGACAGAACAGCCCTGCATAGGATTTGCCTATCGCGGACGGCTGTGGTAGGGTCACGCCGTTGTTTCCGCCGAAAGGATGTTTTTGGATGGCCCGCTATTTCAATACCACCGGTCCCTGCATGCCCCACATGCACTATATGCTGCCGCCGGCTGACCGGCTGATCGGGGCCAGCCTCGACCGCTATATCCGCGACCAGCTCTACTGGGTCCTGCATGCCCCCCGCCAGACCGGCAAGACCACCTTCCTGCAAAGCTGGATGCGCGAGATCAACAGCGGCACCGAAGCCATCGCCTGCTATGTCAGCGTCGAGCGCTGTCAGGGCGTTCCTGAAGTCGAGCGTGCCATGCCCGCCATCTGCCAGGCCATTCGTGATTATGCCAAAGCGTTTAATGTGCCGATTCCTTCCATCCCTGATGTCGCGGAGGAAAGCCTGCTCGCCTCCACCGTTATTGACTGGGCTGCCCTGTGCGCTCCCAAGCCGCTGATTGTCCTCTTCGACGAGGTGGATGTGCTGGAAGGGCCGGCGATGATCTCGTTCCTGCGCCAGTTGCGCGGCGGGTTCGCCAGCCGTGGCGTCGGCAAGTTCCCCGTATCCATCGCCCTGGTCGGCATGCGCGACTTGAGGGACTATCTGGTACACAGCAAGGATGGCACGCCCATCAACCCCGGCAGTCCGTTCAACATCAAGGAAGACTCCATCACCATCGGCAATTTCGCGCGGACGGACATCGCCGCGCTCACCGCCCAGCACACCGGCGAAACGGGCCAGGTATTCGGCGAGGATGCGCTGGAGCGTATCTGGCACTACAGCTCCGGCCAGCCGTGGCTGGTGAACGCGCTGGCCAAGAAATGCGTACTGGAAACCGCACCGACCGGCAAAGTCGCCGTCATCACCGCCGCCCATGTGGACGCGGCCAAGGAACTGCTGATCAAATCGCGCGCCACGCATATCGACTCGCTGGGGCAGCGACTGCGTGAGGCACGGGTCCGCCGCGTGGTGCAGCCGATACTGACCGGGGCATCCGACCCGCTGATGGCCGACGATGACGCCTTCCTGTTCTGCCAGGATCTGGGACTGGTCACCATCGGCGAGGACGGCTCCCCGTGTATCGCCAACGCCATCTACCGCGAGGTGCTCGCCCGCGAGCTGAGTTACGGCATGCAGATGGCCATTCCTCCTCCCGAATTCCGCTGGAAGCGTGACAACGGCGGGATTGACATGGACGCCCTGATGGCCGAGTTCCAGAAATTTTGGCGTCGTCATTCGGAGATGTGGGAGGAGAAGGCCGACTACACCGAGGCCTTCCCGCACCTGCTGCTGATGGCCTTCCTCCAGCGCATCATAAACGGCGGCGGCAACATCGAGCGCGAATACGCCGCCGGACGAGGGCGGGTCGATCTGATGATCGATTACGGTGGCCGTCGCAACATCATCGAGATCAAGCTCGTCCACCCAGCCGACGGACGCAACACCACCCTGGATGAGGGCCTGGAGCAGATCGCCCGCTACGACGACACGGTCAGGGTCGATTCCCTGCATCTGGTGATTTTCGACCGTCGTCCCGAATACCGCGCGAAGCCCTGGGAGGAGCGTCTCTCCCGCGAGGCGCGCACCACCGCCGCCGGCAAGCCCGTCGCCGTCATCTGGTGCTGACCGGCCTGTCGGATTCACCACCCGCTTCGCTAGCTTTCTATTACCCACAAGTCAGGAGGAAGACTTCAACTAATCTGCACTGATTCGCACTGATGAGGAGAAGAATTTGAACAGAAGAACACGAAGTTCGCAAAGACCATTCGACAAGCTCATGGCAGGCA
>CAJBSZ010000259.1 GCA_903958395.1 uncultured bacterium
CGGTGCCCCAGACACCAGAAGCGCCGCCGGTGGCCGAGGTGACAGTCGTCACCGAACCCCCGTCCGTCGCCGAGCCAGTTCCGGCGCCGCCGCCGGAGACGCCGCCGGTGGTTGAGGTGACCGTGACACCGGACCCGATCCCTGAACCTGAGCCTCCGCCAGCCGTTGTCACACCCGCACCCGCTCCGCTACCCGAACCGCCCCCAGTGGTTCAACCCGAACCCGTTGAGGCGCCACAGGAATCTGAACAGGTCCCGGATGTGGAGCCGCCCGCCATGGTTGTGCCGATCCCTGAACCAGTCCCAGTTTCGCCGAACCTAGGGTCGGCTGATGCTGACCCTGTGAATCCCGAAACGCCTGAAAACACCGCAACGCCCGTTTAATGTTGAATGGGTGCCTTTCCTTTGACAGAGTTCAGGCCACGCGGTCGGCGCACTGGAACGGCGGGGAGTGTCCGGCATAACTGGGATAGGAAAGACAGGCCATGGCACAGGTTGAACGGAAGCAGACGGTCCTCACGATTCTCCAGAACCTCAGCGACTTGGATGGCCTGAAAACCCTGTTCTGGGAGGAACTCAACTATCAGCGCCAGAACAAACCCCTCGGTGTCCGGGATTGGCCCGCGCCTGCGAAAAAGGCGCTGACCGGGGATCCGATTCTGTTCGCCAGTGGCGGCGAAGACGATGCCTTCCATGTGATCTATTGCCGTCTGGATTCAGACACCCTATCCCGTGGCCTCGAGCGCCCGGTGGTGAGTCAGTTGCTGAGCGAGCATCCCTATGCCCTCTATGTCTTTTCCAACAAGGATCGCTCCCGTTGGCACTTCCTGAACGTCAAGCATGACGCTCAGGCCTCGAAGCGGCGGTATTTCCGGCGTATTACCGTGGCGTCGGGCGAGGGGCTTCGGACGGCTGCCGAGCGGTTGCAGATGCTGGATTTGGCCTCCATCGGCGGCGAATTGTTCGGTATCCCGGCACTGACTATTCAAAGCCGCCATGATGATGCCTTTGATGTCGAGAAAGTTACCCGGGATTTCTACGAGGAAATCGCCAACTGGTACTTCTGGGCACGTGACCATGCCGTGTTTCCAAAAGACGCGCCTTTGGACGCCGATGGCAAGCCTTCCCTCATGCTGATCCGGCTTCTTACACGGTTGATCTTCTGCTGGTTCCTGCGCGAGAAGCGCAATCCCGGCACCGGGGAGGGGCTGGTTCCCGGTTGCCTGTTTGATCCGCAGTGGATCCATGGACTTCTGAAGGACTCCTCACCGGAAAGTTGCACGTATTACCCGGCCCTTCTCCAGAACCTGTTTTTTGCCACATTGAATACCGAGATGGATGCGCCCGGCGCGGAGCCGCGGCGCCGGTTCATTGACGAAGGTGACGGCAAGCGTAGCGATGACCATATGGTGCACCAGCTCTGGCGGCATGTTCGCATGCTTCGTGACCCGGAAGCACTGGCGGGGCAGTTACGCGGAATACCTTTCCTGAACGGGGGTTTGTTCGAGTGTCTCGATGACCGGGTTCAGCAAGGCGAGTCGCTACACACCGTCGAGATCAGGATTGACGGGTTCTCCAATGACCCGAAGAAGCAGCCCAAACTTCCCAACTTCCTATTCTTCGGCGCTGAGCAGGCGGTGGATCTGTCCAAGTCTTATGGCGATGATTCGCGGAAACGCGAGCATGTTCGGCCGGTATTGGAAATCCTGAACCGCTACAACTTCACGCTGACCGAGAATACGCCCTTTGAACAGGATGTGGCGCTCGATCCCGAACTGCTGGGCCACGTGTTTGAAAACCTCCTGGCGGCCTACAACCCCGAGACCGGTTCCGTTGCGCGCAAGGCGACCGGTTCTTTTTACACGCCGCGCGTTGTTGTGGACTGGATGGTGGATCAGGCCTTGATCGTCTATCTGAAGCCCTGCATACCCACGGCCGATATCGAGAAGCGGCTCGAGCGGTTGCTCTCATGGGAAGATGACGGGCATGATTTCAAAGCTGCCGAGGTGGAGAAGCTGATTGATGCCATTGACCACTTCAAGGCGTTGGATCCCGCCTGCGGGTCGGGTGCCTTCCCGATGGGCATGCTTCAGAAGCTGGTTCGCGTGCTCCAGAAGCTGGATCCCCGCAATGAAGGCTGGCGGGGGCGGCAGGAGGCTGCGGCGGAAGCCATACCGAGCAGTCCATCCCGGGACGATGCCCTCAAGGCCATCCGGCGGGCCTTTGCCCGTGACAACGATGATTATGGCCGCAAGCTTTACCTGATAGAAAACTGTCTTTACGGCGTGGACATCCAGCCCATTGCCGTCCAGATCACCAAATTGCGGTTCTTCGTCTCGCTCGTGGTGGATCAGAACATTGATCCTGCCGAAGAGAACTATGGCATTCTCCCCCTGCCGAACCTGGAAACCAAGATTGTGGCAGCCAACACGTTGATCGGATTGCACCGGGGTGAGTTGCTCCTGGGTTCCGCTGACGTTAAAAAGCTGGAACGCGACTTGCAGAAAGTGCGCCATTCCTACTTCACCGCCCGGAGTTACCGGCGGAAGCGGGAACTGCGGGCACAGGACAAGGATTTATGCGCCAAACTATCCAAGGCTCTTTCCGAGAGCGGGGAATGCACCCCGTTTGATGCCAAACGGTTGGCCGGCTGGAATCCCTACGATACCAACACGGCCGCCTCATTCTTTGATCCCGGCTGGATGTTCGGTTTGCCTGCGCAAAGGGGAGACGGCGTATTCGATGTGGTGATTGGCAATCCCCCCTACGTGCGGCAGGAGGAACTGAAGAGCCAGGTCGTGCTGGGCAGTGACGGCAAGAAGCGGCCACTGAAGGAAGTTCTCAAGGACCAGTATGAATGTTTTACCGGCACGGCTGATTTATACGTCTACTTCTTTGAGCGCTCCCTTCAGCTCATGCGTGTGGGCGGGGCGTTGAGCTTCATCACCAGCAACAAATACTTCCGGGCGGGTTACGGGGAGTTGTTGCGTACCTATTTGCGTTATGCCTCCCGGCCTGCTGTGATGCTGGACTTCGGGGATGCGCCGGTGTTCACCTCCATTGCCTATCCTGCCATAGTGGTCACCGAGAAAATGCGGCATGTGGACAAAGGGCAATTGCCGTCAGCCGAAGGGCCGCTGGGGGTTCTGCATGCAACGAATCTCCCGCCAGAGGAATGGCAGGCACGCGTCATGACATGGACACCCGGCCCGGTGATCAGTGAATTTCCGGATGTTTTCCGGCAGGAGTCGTTCAATCTTTCCCAGCGCGATCTAACGCCAAATGGCTGGCGGATGGAGTGTCCGGTCAATTTGCGCCTACTTGAGAAACTCAGAAAGGCCGGCACACCGTTGGGTGAGTATGTGAAGGGGCGTTTCTACTACGGCATCAAGACGGGCTTGAACGAAGCCTTCGTCGTGGATCGCGCCACGCGGGACAAACTGATTGCCGAACATCCTTCGTCTAAAGAGGTGCTGAAGCCATTCCTGCGCGGGCGGGATGTGAAACGGTGGCGAACTGCGTTTGCCGAGCAGTATCTTATCAAGATTGAATCGTCTGAGAACAAGACCCATCCATGGTCCGACAAGCCGGAAAAGGAAGCGGAAAAGATTTTTGCCAAAACTTATCCGGCGATCCACGGGTTTTTTGCCGCAAACGGTATGCGCAAGAAATTGGTTGATCGCTATGACCAAGGGAAATACTTCTGGGAGTTAAGATCATGCGACTACTGGAAGGAGTTTGAACAACCGAAGATCATCTACCCTGACATATATGAGCACCAGTCCTTCGCTTGGGATACAGAAGGGTTGTATTCCGTTAACACCACCTATTTCATTCCGGCAGGCGCGATGTGGCTTACGGCGCTACTGAACTCGATGGCTGTGGAGTGGTTGTACTCGCAGTTATCGAATAAAGTACGTGGTGGTTATCTCCGGGCTTTTTCAGATTCCATGCAACAAATACCCGTGCCCACGGTCACCCCCGCGCAAGAGAAGTCGCTGGAGAAACTGGTAACCCGGATTCTTGCCGCCAAGAAAGCTGACCCCGAGGCGGATGTATCGGAGATGGAGCGTGAGATTGACAAGATTGTGTACGGGCTGTACGGGCTGACGGAGGGGGAGATTCGGGTGGTGGACCCTGCTTCGCACGAGGCTACGCAGGGCAGGGGGGGTGGGTGATCGACCGGTGCGACACATATCCTGTTGGTCTAGTTGTCGTGTTGAGCTGTTTTAAGAAGTATGTTAGAAAGAACCCTTAATCGGGGAGTTAAACATGTATATATCGAAACTGAAACTTCGGAACTGGAGAAACTTTGGAACAGCCGAGATCGAGTTAGGTGAGACAACGTATATACTCGGTCCGAATGCTTCCGGAAAATCCAACCTTTTGGATGTGTTCCGTTTTCTGCGGGATATTGTAAATCCAAACGGCGGCGGATTTCAGCAGGCTGTGACATCGCGTGGGGGATTATCAAAATTACGCTGTCTTGCAGCGCGACAAAACCCTACCGTCGATATTGAGGTGGAATTCCGGGAGTCGCTGGAGTTGAAGAATGGTGTGCCGGATTGGCGCTATAAGTTGTCATTTTCGACGGAACCCAGTGGAAAGAAGCGCCCTCAAGTTAAAGCGGAGTCCGCCTACAGGAACGGAGAATTGGTGTTCAGTCGTCCGGATGCCGCAGATGGTGGGGATCCAGAGCGACTGACTCAAACATTGCTTCAACAGATTAACAGCAATGAGAAGTTTCGGGAAATTGCGCAGTTCTTTGAGCGAACTCTTTATTTGCACCTCGTGCCGCAATTACTGAAGCACAGCGAGTTGTTTGTGTCCCGCCAAACAGAGTCCGATCCATTTGGACAAGGGTTTCTGAAAGAGATCGCAGGGACATCGAGTAAAATACGCCAATCTCGGCTCCGACGTACGGCGGAAATACTAAAGGAAGTAATTCCTCATTTTGAGGAGCTTAAGTTTGTCAAGGACCTTGATACGGGGTATCCGCATCTTGAAATGCGTTATGTCCACTGGCGTCCTAATGCTGGGTGGCAACGGGAGGACCAATTCTCGGACGGAACCCTGCGGTTAATTGCGTTGGTTTGGACGCTAATGGCGTCAGACAACCTGATTCTCTTAGAGGAGCCAGAACTTTCGCTGCACCGTAAGATTGTTGAGCGGATTCCCCGGATGATTGCTGATGCCCGGAAAAGCCGAAGAAAAGTCGGCGGCCAGGTTATTGTCAGCACGCACAGCCCCGACTTGCTGTCAGACAATAGCATGGAAGGCCAGTTTCTAGTTTTGAATCCGGGTAAGCACGGAGAATCAACGTCAATTGAATTGCCCACCGAGGATGATTTGGCTGCAATGAGAGCGGGAATGAGCGCTGCTGATATCCTGCTGCCCAGAACATCGGAATCCATCGGGACACTCTGAAAATGCCTGAACGCACCTGCTATGCCTATGCCGAGGATGCGCCTTCCTGTGCTGTGATCCGGCGGCTGGTCGAATTTCAAGGCGCACACAGTACCTCCGGGGTTGTGTTGCGCCTGAGGGCGGGTTTCCCTGAGAACAAACATGGTAATACTAATCTGAAGAAGATGATTCCGGCCGTCAGTAATATGGCCAAGGCTGGGATTACTGTTTTTATCTTAACTGATTTAGACTCGGCGGTGTGTGCTTCGGAACTAATAAAGAGCTGGGTTCCTATGCAAGCGGAACAGCGGGAGATGCCTGCCAGCTTTTTGTTTCGGATCGCTGTGCGCGAAGTGGAGTCGTGGCTTATTGCTGATCGAGACGCCCTGGCGGCCACATTGGGGATTCCTAAGTCCAATTTCAGCGCTGATCCGGACTCATTGGAAGACCCAAAGGCGCATTTGCTTGGCGTCATTCGAGCGAAGGGGGCGCGCAAAATTCATCGCGACATGTTGCCTGGCCTTAATTCGAGAATCGGGCCTGAATATAATAATGTGCTGTGTAGGTTCGTGAAGGATCATTGGGATCCGGAGAGAGCGGCGGTTCATTCGGCGAGCTTGCGTCGTGCGCTTGAAGCGCTCAAAAAGCTATGAGCCCCTTGATAGGGCCATGGGAATTTGGATAATTGTCGAAAGGCTGATAAGGGATCCGCAATGAGTCAAGGATGTCTGTACCTCTTTCTTGATGAGGCGGGAAACTTTGATTTCTCTCCTGGGGGCACCAAGTATTTTATTTTGAGCGCCGTGTCAAAGGAGCGGCCGTTTCGTGCTTATCAGGAGATGACAGAGCTGAAGTACGATTTAGTGGAGAGTGGTGTGGGCATCGAGTATTTCCACGCATCGGAAGATCCGCAGGTGGTCAGGAATGGGGTCTTTTCCATTATTCAGCGAAATCTTGGAGGGGTGCGGGTAGATTCCATTGTGGTGGAAAAACGAAAAATTGGTCCAAAGATGCGCCCCGAAGAGCATTTTTATCCGCGCATGCTGGGTTACCTTCTTCGCTACGTGTTAACCGGGTATCCACTAGCTCAGTACAAGGAAGTGATTGTGTTTACCGACCAGATTCCCGTGAGGAAAAAACGGGGCGCGATTGAAAAGGCGGCTAAAACCACGTTGGCGTCTATGTTGCCTGCCGCCGTTCGTTATAGGGTTCTGCACCACGACTCCAAGTCCAATATGGATTTACAGATTGTGGATTACTGCAGTTGGGCGATCTATCGCAAATGGGATGCCGGTGATACGCGGTCGTATCAGTTGATTCAGCCGGTGGTGGCGAGTGAATTTGATTTTTGCAGGACGGGCACGACCCTGTATTACTGATGAACAGTACGCCCCAAAAAACGACCACCCCGGCTACTCTTTCGAGAGAGCCCAGGGGCTCTTATTACCGGGGTGGGACCTTTTCAATTGATATGTTTCAAGGATAGGCGGGGTTC
>CAJBSZ010000260.1 GCA_903958395.1 uncultured bacterium
GCCATAGCGCCGGATATCTATTTGTGTACGGATGAACAGAGGGAGGCACAATAAACATGCGAATAACTAATCTGATCACAATCATGGCCGGACTGCTGCTGGCCTGCGCTGCCGCGCCGGCGGTTCTGGCCGCATCCGGGCAGTCGCAGTTTGTCGCGCCGACTGACCAGCAGGAACTGGATGCGCGTGTTGACGCGTTGCGCAGGCAGTACGCCTCATTCCTGAAGTCGCGTCCGTCTGCGGTGGCGAAGCGAAAGCAAACGCCGTTACCCGATGGCTGGACCTTCGCCTATGAGGCGAAGACGCCTTTGAAAGAGGGCGAAAGCGCGCCGCAGCCGGACTGGAACACCGTCGGCTTCATTGATGCCGCGTGGATCAAGACCACGGTGCCCGAGTGGCGCTACCGCACGACCGGGTCCGATACGGCGATGCAGCCCGAGAATAAAACGGTGTTCAACGCCGTACGCATAGGAGCAAGTGATGTCCCTTCCACCATCTGCCGTTACCGGACCACGTTTTCCGCCGACCCCGCCACGGCAGGCGAGCGGAGCTGGCTCTGTTTTGAGGGTGTGGACTGGGAGGCGCAGGTCTGGCTCAACGGGGAGTTTCTCGGCAAGCACTGCGGCTACATGGAGCCGTTCCGTTTTGAGGTGACCGGCAAGCTCAAGCCGGAAAACACCCTCGCGGTGCGCGTACTCGACGGTCCGGCTTACGGCGAGCCAGTCTCTTATGCATCCCTCTTCCCAATGGTCCGGGCCGCCGAACAGCGCTATGTCCCGGATCGGGCCGCGTCGATCCGCGGCAATCTGTCGATAGACTACC
This sequence comes from uncultured bacterium, assembly GCA_903958395.1. Classification (GTDB taxonomy): domain Bacteria; phylum Verrucomicrobiota; class Kiritimatiellia; order CAIKKV01; family CAITUY01; genus JAABPW01. Next base: position 823 of record CAJBSZ010000260.1, read on the forward strand.
ACTGCGGGACCGGGTTCGGCATCCACCGCCGGGTTTATCTGGAACGCAGCGGCCCGGTGCTGGTCTCCGAGGTCTTTGTCCGCAATAACCTCTCGACCGGCAAAGCGGCGGTCCGTGTCGAACTCAACAGCCGTGAAGCGGTCGAAAAGGAATTGGAAGTCGAGATTTTGCCAGAGAATTTCGGGCGAATCCCGCTCTGGCTAGGCAAGGCAGGCGGGTATTCGGCCCGGTTGCGCTGCGCTTTGCCGAAGGGGAGCAGTGTCCAAACTCTGGAGATCCCGATGCCCGAGGCCAAGGTTTGGTCGCCGGAGACTCCCTACCTGTATCGTGCTCGGGTGTGCGTCGCGGGCGATGTCAAGGATGCCGTGTTCGGCTGCCGGAGTTTTTCGCTTGCTCCGGCGGGAGGCGCCATAGCCACCGGCATCCCCATCCTCAACGGCAAGCCATTGCACATTCGCGGCGCGAATGTTTATCCGCTGCATACGTACTGGTATTGGGGCCAGCATGAGGAGTTGCTCAAGACGCTCCTGATGGTCAAGGCCGCCAACTTCAATGCCGTCCGCTGCGTTCAGCACATCGAGTTCCCGGAAGTTCGGGAAATCATGGACCGGCTGGGGATCCTCTCCGAGCAGGATCAGCCGGGCGGCCGTGGCGGCGATTCGGTGTCGGTCGCGGCGACGACCCTGCGAGCCTGCTACAACAATCCCGGCGTGGTGTTTATCAGCTTCATCAATGAACATGCCTCAAATATGGGGCCGATCATGCAGGCGGCAGCGCCGATTGATCCGGATCGCATGTTCATCCCGATCAGCGGCACGCGGTGGTGTAATTTTGATTACGATTACAATCCTCCCGTAGACAAGGAATTCCATTCCCGTGCGGTTGACGACATGCATGACTATCGCAACTGGTATGACTTTGTAAATCCCGGAACCACGAACAGGGAGACGTGGAAGATCGCCCGGCCCTGGGCTCGGCGGCAGCGCGTTGCCACGATCGGGGAATACGGCGCCGAGGCGCTGGATAGCTATGCGACGATGCGGGACCATTATCCGCCGCAGATGAAACCGCCTGCCCCGGAGACCGATACCCTTTGGGCGGCCGCGCAGGTCGCGAAAGACGACGTGCGCCAGCATATTGGCTTGGGCCGTATCCCGAAGAATCTGGGCGAATACATCGAGGCGAGCCAGAACTTCCAGGAAGCGGCCCTGGCCGACCAGACGATCGGCATGCGTCTCTCTCCCCGCTCCATAGGGGGGTATTTCCTGTTCCACTTCATTGATGTGGCGCCGGTCACCTGGCCCAAGTCGATCGTCAGCTTCGATCACACGCCCAAGCGCGCCTACTTCCAGATGAGCCAGATCAACCAGCCGGTCGTTGCCCTGTCTCAGTTGAGCGGCAAGCGGCCCGATGCGATGACGCTCTGGGTGGCCAACGACCTGCCGCAAGCGCTGCCGGGCTGCATCGTGGAATGGTCCGTGATGGTTGCCGGCAAGAGCGCGCTGCGCGGAGAAGCGGCTATGGACGTCCCGGCGCTGGAGGCGGCGCAAGGCCCGCAGATCGATCTAAGCCCGATCACGGCGACGGCGGATCGCTTCGACCTTGA
>CAJBSZ010000261.1 GCA_903958395.1 uncultured bacterium
CAAACATCTCATCGCCGAGCGGTTTTAACGCATAGGGATCGTTGCACCAATTACCGAACCGGTGGGCGGTATAGGCTTCGGCGCCGACAACAGGCCGACCGTATTGATGCGCGGCTGAAGCGGCATCCTTGCAGGAATCGGCCCAGATGTTATGCACCCAGAATTCCCCCATCGGCAGGTCAGCCCGGCCACCACACACAATCGGATCGAAGGGTCCGCCATAGGCTTCGGCCATGAATTGCAGGCCCACAGCCCGGCAGCGTTCGGAGAAATAGCCATAGTAGTTGACGGCATAAAGCTCCTCGACGGTCCGCCGCGCGTCACGCAGCACCCGCTCGGTCTCGGCGACGCTGCCGATGACCCGCCCGGCATAGGCCGCCATCCAGGGCCTGATCGCATAGCCCCGGCGCCGCTCAAACTCGGCGGGGAACTCCGCCGTCCAGTTCTGGGCGCCCGCCTCGTAACTGTCGACTTCCAGCCCGACGAAAGAGCCGCCGACATGCCTGCCGACGGCCTCAAGGATCGGGACGATCCCGCCGGCCCAGTGCCGATCCAAGCCGGCCCGGCTGAGCTTGTCGCATTCCAGGCCAGCCTTCTCCGGCGGACAGGAGGGTTGGAAAGACGCCCCTTCGGTAACCGTGTGCCCGAAACGCAAGACCGTCCATTCCCCTTCCGGCAATTCGCAAACCAAGCGCCCTTGCGCATCCATACGGCTCGTGAGATCCATTATGTCGTTGGTCCGAACCACTCGTGCCGGATCGGCATTATCGGGAGTCGGCTCCCCGCCCGCTGAACTGGCATGCGGCCCGGTAGTAGTAATGGTTTTCCTATCCAGATCCTTGATCCGCAACGGCGGCTGGCCACCCAGTTCCGCAGCCGGTATCCGAACCGCTTGTACGGCCACATCGCGATAATATCCCTGGCGCGTCACGGGTTTCGGCAGAGGACCGTCAAAGCGCTGGGGGCCTTTGACTTTCGTTTCACTCCAGACCAGCGTCTGCATGGCATACTCAGGCGTGATCCAGGGCCCGCCGCTACCTGTCCAACCCGCGCGATTGTGCATCGCGACTTTCAGCCCCAACCGGTCAGCCTCCGCCACGGCATGTTTCAGGCACGCGAACCACTCCGGACTCATGTAGTCCGCCGAAAACACCCGCAATGAACTCTTGATATTATGAATGAGCACTCCACCAACACCGACACGCTGCATGGCCTCCAGATCAGCCGTAATGCCCTCTTTCGTCACATTACCGCCCATCCAGAACCAATAGGTATGAGGGCGCGCATCAGGCGGAGGGGTGCGGAACCCACTTGCCAGATCAGCCTGGGCAAAAACAACTCCGGCCACCAGGCCCAACCACAAGGCAACGGAAATACCAATGGTTCCAAAATTGAATGAACTGCTTTGTAGGGCCGCCGCTTGCGGCGCGCCTCGTACACGGCATGGCGCAAGCGCCAGCCCTACAAAGAATATCCAAACAATTTTAGGAACAGTAGCAGGCGTGTTCATATTGAATCCCCGACACTCACCCTACGCGGCGGCGGGCTCGTAGCGCCCGCACTACCTGAAATATCTATGGCTTCACACTCTGAAACTCGGCCAACTTCGCTTCATCCACGCCCGCATCCGCATCACGCACCGGCAAATTCCTTTGCACCTTATCCCAAAACTATAGAACCAAGAGCACGAGCCACGCAATCTTTCACTTACACACTTTTGCTGGACAGTCCAACGACGGCAAGAAGCAAGCGCCGCCAAACCCGCACCGGACACGCTCGTCTCCATCACTGCTTGATCCAGACCCTCATAAACAGAACATTGGGATACGGATCCCGATCGTCGTCAAACACACATCTCACGGCCCGACACGAATCCTATAAAAGACCGCGCTGGCCGCATCCACAGTGTCGGTGTAACGGTTCATGGGCGGCTGGGCCGGCAAATTGGTCGCCAAATACTCGAACCCTGCAACTAGGTTGGTTGCACGATCCACGGCATAAAGCCGATCCGCCACACTTGGCCATTGCAATACCACCTGTCCTTGCGCCAGC
>CAJBSZ010000262.1 GCA_903958395.1 uncultured bacterium
CCAATTACCGACCGGTTCAGGTTACCTCCGATCTCACCACCTTCTGGCGCGAGGGGTATCCCAAGGCGAAGAAGGAACTTCAGCGCAAGTATCCCAGGCACCAGTGGCGGTAGGGGGAAGAGAAGAGGTTTGAACAGAAGTCGCGAAGCTCGCAAAGGTTAAATGTGGCGTTTGTTTGAAGAATCGAAGACTTGTCGCCTTCTACCGAGGGTTGGTGCGGGATTTTTATTTCCGGTACTCCGGAAATACAAATACCGCACCATTTTCACGGGGTCGGCATCTCCCCTTTGCGTTCTTTGCGACTTGAGCGAAGCGGGTGTTCAAATTCTTTCCGATTTTGCTGGCATTTAGATGCGTCTGCCCTGGCCTCCACTATTCTTCACCAGGAGGTGTTTCGCGATTTTTCAAAACGGGGTACTCTCCGTTCTGAAAAATCGCGAAACATTTTCTTTCTCTTTCCCATCCCCTCCGCTTTCTCCAGCGAAGCGGGTGGTAAAGCATTATTCGGGAGTCCGTCATTGCATCGGGGCGGGGGCTTCGCTAGCATGAACCCACATTTTGTGAATCAACCCGTGGGGTGAATTATGCTGGATATTAAATTGATTCGGGATCATGAGGAGACGGTTCGGCAGGGGCTGAAGGCCCGCAACGCGAGTCTGGAAGTTCTGGACAGTGTCGTCGCGGATGATGCCCAACGCCGGAAACTGGTGACGGAAGTCGAAACCCTCAAGAACCAGCGCAATGTGGTGTCGAAGGAAATCGGCATGCTGAAAAGCAAGGGGCAGGATACTGCGGCGACCCAGAAATCCATGCGCGACCTCGGCGATTTGATTGCGCAAAAGGACACGGAAGTCCGGGATCTTGAGGCGCGCCTCAAGGATAACCTGCTCCGTATTCCCAATCTCCCCCACAGCAGCCTGCCCGTGGGAACCGAGGCCTCGGCCAATGTGGCGGTTCGCAGTTATGGCACGCCACGCCAGTTTACCTTCCAGCCGAAAGGCCATGTGGAAGTGGGCGAGAAGCTGGGGATCTTTGACTTTGTCCGTGGCGCCAAAATGACCGGATCGGGATTCCCGCTGTTCCTCGGAATGGGCGCAAAACTCCAGCGCGCCCTGATCCAGTTCATGCTGGACCTGCACACCACCGAACATGGCTACACCGAAATGCTGCCGCCGTTCGTGGTCAATACCGCCTCGATGATCGGAACCGGTCAGCTTCCTAAAATGGCGGAGGACATGTATCACGCCACCGATGACCTGTGGTTGATCCCGACGGCCGAGGTGCCGGTGACGAATTTCTATCGGGACGACATCATCGATAAACCGCTTCCGGTCTACATGACGGCCTATACGCCCTGTTTCCGGCGCGAGGCGGGTGCCGCCGGCAAGGAGACCCGGGGCATTATCCGGGTGCACCAGTTTGACAAGGTGGAGATGGTGAAGTTTGTCGAGCCCTCCACGTCCTATGCCGAGTTGGAGACGCTGGTCACGAATGCCGAGGATGTGTTGCAGCGGCTGGGTCTGGCCTATCGCGTGCTGTCGCTCTGCACGGGTGACATCAGTTTTGCGGCCGCCAAGTGCTACGATATCGAGCTTTGGGCGCCGGGTCAGAATGGCTGGCTGGAAGTGTCGTCCTGCAGCAACTTCGAGTCCTTCCAGGCGCGTCGCGCGAACATCCGCTATCGGCGCCAGGACGGCAAGCTGGACTTCGTGCATACCCTGAACGGATCCGGCGTTGCCTTGGCGCGGCTGGTGGTGGCGATCCTGGAGAACGGCCAGGAGGCCGATGGCTCCGTGACCCTGCCCGAGGCCATCGTGCCCTACATGGGTGGAATCCGTCGGATTGAGCCGCCAAAATAATGACCCGTTCCCATATCCTCGTCGCCGTGTCAGGTGGGGCGGATTCAGTGGCTCTCCTGCATTCCCTGCATCAGGCGGCAAAAAATAACCGATGGCGGTTGACGGTGGCGCACCTGAATCATGGGATTCGCGGGAAGGCGGCCGGTGAAGACGCCGCCTTTGTTGAGGCGATGGCCCGGCGGCTACGAATTCCCTGTGTGGTCGGCCGGGCCCGGGTTCCGGCACTGGCGAAACGAAAGGGGATCTCTCTGGAAATGGCCGCGCGTGAGGCGCGTTATGCGTTTTTGACACGAACCGCCCGGGCCGTAAAGGCGGATTGTGTGGCTACGGCGCACACCGCCGATGATCAGGTGGAGACCATTCTTCTGAAATTGGTGCGGGGCGCGGGCCGGGGCGGATTATCGGGCATGGCCGCCCAATCCCTGATCGAAGGGGTTCCCCTGGTGCGACCGCTTCTGGACGTGTCGCGGGGGGAGATTGAAGCCTTCCTTCGTGAGCGAGGGCTTTTCTGGCGAGAGGATGAGTCCAACCGCGATAGGGCTTTTCTCCGGAACCGGGTGCGGCATGAACTGCTGCCGTTTCTTGAAAAAGAGTTTAATCCACGAATCCGTGAAGCCGTGTTGCGTACCGGCGAAGTGCTCGGGGCTGAGGATGAGTGGATGGATGAAATGGCGCGGGAGATTTTGAAGGACTGCGGTGTGCAGTCTGACAAACTAACTGGGTATCCTCTGGCGGCGCGGCGACGGGTGCTTCGTCTGTGGCTGGTTCAACAGGGGGTTCCTGCTGGCTTTCTGGATTTTGATTCGGTAGCGCGTGTTGAGGCGTTGCTGGGGCGGAGCCGGGGGAGTAAAACGGTGGAACTGGCTGGAGGATGGCAGGTGCAGCGCCAGTATGACCGGATGTCGGTAAAAAAAACGCCAACTGCCCGCGCGACCGAAAAGAGCGTCACGGTGATCAAGGTGAAGGTTCCGGGTGTGACCCGGGTGAAAGCGTTGGGGCTTCGGATCAGGGTGACACTGGCGCCGGGGATTGTGAGGGAGCGCGGGGGCGGGCCGGGCGTCTTTCCGGCACAGGCCACCTTAAGCACCACGGTTCTGGAGCAGGGGGGGCTCTGGATTCGAGCGGGAAAGGCTGGAGACCGGATCGCGCCATTCGGGATGAAGGGATCCCGCAAGATTCAGGACATTCTGGTCGATGCGAAAGTTCCCCGTCCGGTCCGCGGGCGGATCCCGGTCCTGGTTTGTCAGGATCAGGTGGTCTGGTTGCCGGGCTACCGGATTGACCGGAACTGGGCGGTTGAAGACGAGGCGGCGGTGAATCTTCACGTCGTTATGGAGAAGGGGTCGAAGTAATGTGCCCATCTTCTCCCTCTCCCTTTAGGGCATACGCATCAACCTAAGACATCCCTGAATCGGGGATTCGGATTCACCACCCGCCTGGAGTACCAAGCTAGAGACGCGAAGTCACAGAGGCAATTCCACAGAGAAGAAAATGCAAATGTGGCGTTTATTTCGTTCCCGCGAGTACACGGGAACAAAATAAACGCCACGCCTTCTTGAAGGAATTCATTGAGAGGGAGGAGGAATTTGAATGCATTAACAAGGGGAGTCGTCTATAGTATTGCTATGACTAGCGACAGACTAACGCATGAAATCATTGGTGCTGCAATTGAAGTGCACCGACATTGGGGGCCGGGGCTCTATGAGGATATCTACGAAAAAAGCTTGTGCAGGGAACTACACTTGCGAAACATTCCTTTTAGCAACCAGGTACAGTTGCCCTTGCTTTACAAAGGCGAAACCGTGGGGACTGATCTCCGGCTGGATCTTCTGGTTGATAAGGCGGTTGTGGTTGAAATCAAGGCTGTTTCCCGCTTGGAGATTATTCACGAGGCCCAGTTGCTCTCATACCTGAGACTGACGCACTGCCGCGTCGGCCTGCTCATCAACTTCAACTCTGCCGTCCTGAAGTCTGGTATAAAAAGGATGGTTTTGTAACTAACAGCATGACGGACTCTCCTCCCCCTCTAATCCTCCTTCAAGAAGCGTGGCGTTTATTTTCTCCACATGTACTCGTGTGGAAAAATTAACGCCACATTTGATTGCTCTTCTCGGTGGAATTACCTCTGTGTCTCAGTGTCTCAAGCCTGGTACTCCGGGCGGGTGGTGAATCTTCATTTGCATTGTTATTTAGGAGACGCTACGATTAGGTTGACGCGCATGCCTCAGGGGGAGAGGGAATGGATCAGGAGCGCCCGATTTCTTCATTTCCCTGTTGAGTCCAATGGACGCCGAAGATATACTCAAAAATCAATCTCAATTGACTTAGAAAAAAGGAGACAAGAATGACTAACATAACGCGATGGCTTGTGGGAGTGGTGATGGTAGGGATGTTCGCCGGCGCTGGCTTTGTGCGGGCGGAGGGAGGGAGCGCCTGCTATATCGTCAAAACGACGGGATATGACCGGAAGATCGTCACGGAGATGCTGCCGGAAGCAGAATTCAAAGCCTTTGAAAAAACCATCAAGCTTGAGCAGAAGTATTTCCCCAAGGCCGTTGCCCTTGCTGGAAAGGAATGGCGAGCCGATGAAATGAATAAGAAAATTCCATTCCCGGGAAACGTGTTGAAGGCGCGGGCGATTATGGCGGCGCAGAAATATCCTTCATCCGAAAAGGCGGGGGAGCAAATGACGAAACTTGAAAACCAGGAAGCAAGAAAAGCCGAACGGCAGGCTGAACTGGAGAAAAATTCAAGGGGCAGGGGTGTGACCTCCTTAAAAGATCCGAAAAAAGAGGGGAATATTGCCCTGGCCATCGATCTGGTGAAAACGAAACTCGATGCCCTCGTGGCGGGCGGCGGTTCCGAGCCTGGTGCGGCGGGAGCGGCGGAACCGGTTGAGGCGGACGTCAAGAAGGACAAGGCCGAAAAATAACCGCTCCCGGTCGACTTGAAGGGGCATGATGACAGTGGCGGTATGGACATTGTTGCAGGAGGGTGGGCGGATTGATCTGGCCGGCACGCTGGCCAGGTTGGGCGCCCTTGTTGCGTTGTATCTTGTTTTTACGGTGTCGCAACGCTGGTTGTCGCGAAGTCCTGTCCTGAAAAGTATCAGCATGCCGTTGAACCTTCTGGTTCTCATGTTGCTGGCATTGTTGTTCCTGAAGCCGGTTCTGCTTCAGCTGAATCCCCATATCGCGGATGCCATCCTGGCGTCCGCTTCGTTTTTCGGGGTTGCCATTGTCCTGAAGTTGGTGGATGTATTTCTTTTCGACCTTCTTGCCCAATGGCGGAAAAAGCCCCAGGTTCCCCTCGTGGTTCGCGATATCGGGCGGTGGGCGGTTGCCGCCCTCGCGTTGGTGCTGATCGTGCGGGGATTTTTCCCCGGTGTGAACCTCAATGTCCTGGCCTTTTCCTCCCTCGTGGTGGGATACATTGTCGGGAATGCGACCCAGGATACCCTGGGCAACCTCATTTCCGGATTAGCCCTGAATACGGAACGGCCGTTTCAGATCGGGGACTGGGTGACGGTGGGCAGTCATACCGGCGTGGTGGTGGACACCACTTGGCGCGCCACGCGGCTTCGCACCAAGGCGGATGATTATATTGTGATTCCGAATTCCTCGATTGCCCGGGACGCCATTGTCAACTTTTCGCGGCCGACCCGGAATCATGGCTGCTATCAGGCTATTGGTGTGAGTTATGATACGCCGCCAAATAAGGTGAGGCAGGTTGTTCTGAAGGTTCTGGCCGAGTGCCCCGAGGTGTGCGCGGAACCCGCCCCCTCTGTGTTCCTGACCGGGTACGGTGATTTTTCGGTCAACTTCACCATCAAGTTCTTTATCGCCGATTTTGCCCGGCAGGATCCCATCCAGAGCGGGATCATGGATCGTCTCTGGTATGCATTCCGGCGGGAGGGCATCTCGATTCCCTACCCGATCCAGGATTGCCGGGAACGGGATGCCGTGGTGGATCAACGGGAGGAACGGGCGGCCGTCCGTGAATCCATCCGGAAACTTCTCATGGGGGTTGACCTGTTTCAGTCCCTATCCCCGGTGGAACTGGATAGTTTGGTTGAGCGGGAGACGCTTCAGCTTTTTGCCGCCGGTGAGAAGCTGTGCCGCCAAGGGGAGGCCGGAAAATCCTTTTATATTATCAGCCGCGGTCGCGTGGCGGTTCAGGTGGCCGGTACTGACGGCAGGCCGGTGACGGTGGCCCAGCTGGGCGCGGGTGAATTTTTTGGCGAAATGTCCCTTCTGACCGGTGAGCCGCGCTCCGGAACGGTTGTGGCCGAGACGGATGTCGACGTTGTCTGCATCGCGAAGGATGATTTCGCCGGGGTGCTGAAGCCGAATCCCGAGCTGGCGGGTAAATTGGCTGTTGTGCTTGAAAAACGATTGTCGGACCGCCAGGAAAAAATGGCCGCCGTATCCAGTTTGAGCGCGATCCCGGAAACCCGGATGGCCCTCGCCGCCCGGATCCGGAAGTTTTTCGGACTGTAAACCGACAGGCTTCGCGCCGTCTTATTTCCATAGCGTCTTGACGTGTGGGTAACTTAGAATGCGCTTGTCGGCAGTGATGAGCGTCAGATTGTAAAGGCGTGCGGTGGCAACAATCATCTCATCCGCAGGGTCTGAGGAAAAACCATCTGGTAAGGTGGTGGAATTAATTGAAATGGATTCGGTGAGCGGATAGAGCCTGATCAATCCGGGTGTCAGTGCCTGCGCGAACCAATCGGCAAGGGGAATCGTCAATTTAATCCGTCCCTTCTGCACCAGTTTGGCAACTTCCCACAAACTGATGCTGCATAGCCCAAACGGAATATTTTTGGAATCAGTCAAACAACGACGAACGCTCGTCGGAATCGCTTCTGGATTCTCCAGCAGCCAGAACCAAACATGGGTATCCAATAGAAACTTCACCGGCAGGCCTCCCACTCGTCTGTGCCAATTGCAGGAGAAACGATATTGCCCACATAAGTGGCGGTTCCCTTCAGCGAGCCCATGAATTTTTTCGGATCCAAATTCGGCCCGGATTGAGGCGGACTAATTACTGCAATTACCCTGCCATGATTGGTGATTTCGACGGTCTTGTATTCCGCTTGAATTTCCCTGAACACCATCGTGCATTTTGATTTAAATTCACTTACCGGCATTTTCATGGTCATATCTCCTGTCTATCTAGTCATAATAATTGACCATTCTTAGGCGTTTGTCAAAATCATTTTTTTTAGTAAATTGCTGAATAAGCTGGCGGAGACGAAGGCGATGATGGAGGCGACGAAGCAGGAGGACTTCACCACTGATCTTCACTGATTTACGCTAATGGGGAGAAGAGAATGTTTCATGATTTTTGCAGCACGGGAGTACCCGTCCAGCAAAAATCATGAAACGCCCTTCCGGGAAGAAATAGGTTTTGAGACGCTTCGCACGGGTGGATTTTTCTTATTACTCCCCATTCCGGCGAAGAACCGTTGCGGAATTTTTGGCTCGGGTACACCCGAACGAAAATACCGCAACATGTTTTC
>CAJBSZ010000263.1 GCA_903958395.1 uncultured bacterium
AGCCGATCGATCCGACCCCGCTACGCAGGCTGTAGCGGGCGAGATGCTGCAATTCGCGGTCAATTGCCGTGAGCCTCGTTTCGAGTTGCAACAGCGGGAGACCGGTCATCGGGGCTTGCCAGTCCGCGGCCAGGCCCGTGAATATCCCCGCCAGGGAGAGGATGATGGATGCGATTACCAATCGACACATGATTGCCTTCTAGTGTGGATCAGTTCGAAAATCAAGAAACATCAGCCTCATGAAGGCGCTGGAGCCGGCCGCAGGGAATCATGGCTTCTCAATCTCCCGCTTTACGCCATCGGGCAAATATCGTCGGTTTGCGGCTAAGGCTATTGAACATCGAGCAGTCAACATTCAACGTCGAACGTCGAAGGAAGGATTTCTCATCCCTGTTCAAAGTCGACTGTTCGAAGTTCGCTTTTGCTCTCTCTACCCCCCCTTAAAAAGGGGATATTCAATCCGGCGGAGTTCGATATCATATTGTTGCGTAAGGGAAATGGGCCATGAGAATAAACGATTTGGGGATGATTATTACGCTTCTCTGTGTTTCGGCAGCCTTTGGAGGCGAGGAGAGCTATGACCTGAACGCTATGCCGAAGGGAAGGAAATACAATGATGACCAGCAAATCTAAGGTGGAGGATAAACTCATGAAAAAGTGGACAAGGTGGGGGCTGGGTATATTCGTTGTGGCGGGGCTTTGGGTTGCGGCAGTTTCCTCGCAGGCGGCGGGGCCTTACTACTGGGATGTCAACGATACAAGCGGCGGGTTCGGCACGGCGGGCGGGACGTGGGGAACCAGCGCGTATTGGAACACCGACAGCACGGGCGGCAGTGGCGGAACGCTCGCCAATACCACGATCACCACGGCGGACGATGTGAATTTCGGCACGGGTGCCAACGGTTTAGCCGGAGGAACGGTGAATGGACCGGCATCGGCACAGGGCTTCCTGAACATGACCTTCGGGGCGGCTTCGGGGGCGATCACTCTCTCCGGCGGCACGCTCAATCTGGCGCCGTCATCCACCATTACCGTGAATAACACAGCCGATACGATCAGCGCGGTCTTGCAAGGCAGCAGCAGCGCACTCGTCAAAGAGGGGAGCGGCAAACTGACGCTCAGTGGCGCCAACAGCTATAGCGGCGTCACAACGATTAAAGCAGGGAGCCTCAGCATCGCGAGTGCCGTTTTGGGCACAAACACCGTGACGCTTGACGGAGGCGAGTTGGATGTGACCACCACTCCCTGGAGCGGAACGATCACTAATGCGATAGCCGTAAATAGCGGAGGCGGAACGATCAATGCGTCTTCTATTACCAAAGTGTTAATGGGATCGATCACTGGATCGGGTGCGCTGAGCGTCAAAGGAACCACCAGTACCGGGTTTCTCTGGATGAAGGATTGCACGGGGTACAACGGCGCGATGACCATCTCTACGGGATACGCCTTGTTCCAGAGCACTGGCACAAACGGCAACGCCGGCGCGGCCTTCACCGTCAATGCGACGGCACTCATGATCGATTGCGGGAATTCACTAAACACGATCTTCAACATGGGTTCCCTGGCGGGGACTGGAAATATCTATGCCAGTGGGTATAATCTGGACGCTGGAAAGATCAAGACGCTGTCCGTCGGAGGTTTGAATGCGGACACCACCTTTAGCGGGGTCCTTGCCGATGAAATCTCTGGCACCACCGCCAAGTTGGCTCTCACGAAGATCGGCACGGGCACCTTCACGCTCGCCGGAACGAACACCTACAGCGGGGGGACGACGGTTAGCAACGGTGCGCTCCTGGTGAATGGTGTTGTTACGGGCCAGATGATGGTGGCGGTTGGCGGCACGCTGGGCGGGACGGGCGTGGTGGCGGGGGTGGTGACCAATAACGGCGCGATAAGTGCGGGCGCCACCAATACGACGGGCGTACTGACGGTGTCGAACCTGGTGATGGCCGCCAATTCCGCTTATTTCTACAACTACGATGCCACTACGAACGACGTAATCGCAGTGACCGGAAACCTGACATTGCCGACGGTAACGACGGTGAAAGTGAGCCGGGTGTCGGGAGCCGCGCCGATCGCCAATCCGGCGGTTCTGTTCAGCGCCTCGAGCGCTCCCGCCGGGGCCACGTCCTTGGATGGATGGGTGGTCACAGGCGATGTGCGGTCGGATTCCCGCGTTGTGATCCGGGGAAACCAGGTGCAACTAGTTAGATCCACCGGGATGTTGCTGGAAATCTACTGATCGTGTTTTTAAATCATTTGCGATGAAACAGACTCTTGACAGGTTAGGCATCATAGCGGGACTTGTGACCTGCCTTGCCGGCGGCGCGCGGGCCGGGTATGTGTGGGACGACTTCGAGTCTTATTCCGTGGGCACCACGCTTTCGTCGTTGTCCGCCCAAGGCTGGGGCGCCTCGACCGACACGGTGGTGGTGGTGGCCAATGTGTCCGCCGAGAATCCGTCAAAAAGCGTGGCGCTTCCAGCCGACACGGTCGCCACCGGCCTGGTCGCGGTGGCCGGGGCGGGGATGAGGATCTGGACCGACTGCCTCATGACCGAGGCGCAGCGGGTGGAGCCCTCCATGCTGCCCCTGCCCACCGGGGGGGCCATGGCGATGGCCGGGGTGACGACGGGCGGCTATGCCGTGCTGTACAACCCGTCCATCACCAACTGGAATGTCTGTACCAACGACGCCCTGGGCCAGGGCATCGCGACCGGGATCGCGAGCGGCACCTGGGCGCGGGTGAGCATCTGCCTGGATTTCGGGACGACGAACGCGGCGGTGTTCCTGAACGGGCGGGCGGTACGGACCGGGATTCCGTTCATCGCAGCCCAGTCCTCATTCTCGGGCCTCCGGTTCAGGAGCGGAGCCTCGTCAGCGGGCTACGTTGACAATGTCTACGTCAGCAACGCGGTCCCGCCGGCACTGCAGGGGCCGGTGTCCTCGACCAACCTGGACATCAATGGGGACGGCACGCCCGACGCCCAGGAGTTGATGACCTATGGCGTTCTGGCGGTGAGGGTGACAAACGACTATGCCACCTTGAACATTGCCCTCGCGGCGAACCCGCCGAGCGGACGGATCGTGGTCACGCCGGGCGACTATGCCGAGGCCGTGGTCATCAGCAATGCCACGACCCTGATCGGAACCGTGTTGACCAACCTGACGAGCCTGACCGTGTCATCGGGCCAAGTGGCGACGGTCACGGGCTTTACTAACCTATTCTGTGCAAACCTGGTTGTGGGCACGAACGCCGTGTTCGCTGTTAACAGCGCGACGGCCTCGGTGAGCGCCCTGACCCTCCTGGCGGGCGGCCAGGTGGCGGTCAGCAACGGGTCATTGTCCCTCGGCGGCGTCACCAAGACCGGGACATTCACTGTGTACACGGTGACAAACATGGCTTCGGCCGGGACAGGCGGAACGCTTACCCCGGCCGGGACGAACACGTATTTCTCGCAGTGGCAGGATGTGCCTTACAGCGTGACGGCAGGCGTGGCCTATGTGGTGGGCGCGGTGACGAACAACGGGGTGGTGACGACCTATGCCGGGCCGAAGATGGCAACCTATACGGATGCGAAGGCGGGGATGACGAATACCCATGTGATCACGGCTGGCTTCGTCTATACCGGCGTCCGTTACGTGCCGGGGGATTACGGAACGATCACGGCGGCGCTGGCTGCGGCGCAGGCGAATGACCAGATCATCGTGAGCAATGGGACCTATGCGCTGTCGGTGACGCTGTCCAACGGGGTAACGCTGGTGGGGAGCAACATGACGGGAAACGCGACGAACCTGATGATCGATGGGAATCTGAACGTGGCACAGACCGGAATTGTGTCGGTGGCGGGCGGGTGGTTCACTGTGACCGGGCAGGTCAGCGTGGCGGCGGACGGGTTGTTGACGCTCAACGCGGTTACCAACAACTTCGGCGACTTGGTGATCGCATCCGGAGGGGCGGTGAAGGTCAACAACGGGACACTGACAGTCAATGGGATAACCTTAAGCGGTACCTTCACGCTGGATTCGGGCTGGAATAGCGGGCCCGTAGCCCAGACGCTGAACTACACCAACGATTTCGAATCCTACGGCGTCGGCCAGCCCCTGAACCGCTGCGGGGCACAGGGCTGGGGGGCGTCGGATGCGGGCTCGGTCGTGCAGTCCACGGTGGCGGTTCAGTTGCAGCGGGCGGCCATGGTGACAGCGGGCATGGTGGTGTCGAATGTTATCCAGGGCAGGGCGGATCAGACCAAGGTCTGGACCGATCTCTTCCTTCAGGACACCTCGGTCAAGGATCCCGCTGTGGCGTATCCTTCCGCTCCTTCCGGTCGGACGGTGGTGCTGTTCGTGAACACGAACAATCATGTGGTGATCTGGAATTCCAACGCCTGGGATGAGTGTGTCTTCGATATCGCCGGCAACGTCATCCCCTCGATCCCCTCCGGGCAGTGGGCGCGGGTTTCGGTGTTCCTGGATTATCTCGCCCGGAAGGCGGCCGTGTTTGTGGATGGGCGGTTGGTTCGCCAGCAGGTTCCCTTCGTGTCGCCTGTCGCCAGTTATCACGGGTTCGGCCTGAACGCCGGTTCCGGTTCGGCTTATATGGATGATGTGAAGGTTTGGACCAATGTGCCGCCGACGCTCACAAGCGGGGCGATGTCGGATCTGGATCAGGATGGAGCGCCCGACGCGCTGGAGATTCAGAATTGCGGCACTACCACGCTGTGGCCGCGGGGATCGGTGTTCAAAATCCGGTAGCGGACGATAGCGGCTGACGAGGGGAGTCCTTCTCCCTCATAATTAAGCAATAATTGACACAGCAGGAACAAATCATCGAGGAAAACACACATGATCAAAAAAACGATGGCAAGAGCATTGGTGCTGGTCGGCCTGTTGGCTGGCGCGACGGGATGGGCGGCCGATCTGGACAGGTACAACGTGGACGAGGCAATCTAAAGTGGAGAATAATCTTTCGTAATGAACATGAAAAAGACACAAATTAATATGACGACATGGATGGTGTCGGCGATGATGACGGGTTCGCTGGTGGCGACTTCATGTACCCACTCGGCGAGTGGCATCTGGAGCACGAATGTCAGTTCGGCGGGCACGGCGCCCACGGCCAGCGGCGCGTCGGGCGAAAGGCCCCGGCAAACCCTTTCCCTCGATCAGGACTGGCGTTTTCACAAAGGGAGCCTGCCGTTGCCTGGACGCGTTCCGGTCACAGGTTGGCACTACCGCATGGAGCCTAAGGGCGAAGCGGCGGCCGTCGAAAACACTGAGAAGATGACGTCCGGGGGTCTGGAGACAACCGGGGCGGAATGGAAGGCGGGAACACGCTTCGAGTATGCAAAGGATGTTGTAGGAGAAGAGTGGATGGAGGGCGGTAACCTACGTCCCAAAGGCGAGCCGCTCTTTGCGTGGTTCCGTGCGCAGATTCCTGGCGTTCCCGCTGCAAAACCCGCCCTGGAGTTTGAGCAGGTCGAGGGCCTTGCCTTCGTCTATGTCAACGGTGTAAAACTTGCGCGGCACGAGGGGAGAAGGAAGTCGTTCGTAGTGGATATCCGCTCCATATGGAAGTCTGAGGGGATCAACACCATCGCGATGATGATCGAGGCCAAGGGGTATGGCGGGCTTTATTCGGAACCCCATTTCGTGGATCTGGCGGCGCCCGTTCCTTCGACCAGCCAATTGAGTCCGGCCTACGACGACCGTGACTGGCTGCGGGTCGATGTGCCTCACGATTACGTGGTCGAGGGGCCGGTCACCACGTCAGGCGCCGACGGGTACAAACGCGACTATGGCTGGTATCGCAAGGGGTTTGTCGCTCCGGTGTCTTCCTCGGGCAGCCGGGTGTGGCTGGAATTCGACGGGGTGTACCGTATGAGCCGGTACTGGCTCAACGGACAGGAGATCGGGATTCATCCCAGTGGCTATGCCCATGCCCGTTTTGATGTGACCGACGTGCTCAAGTCCGGGGAGAACACACTGGTGGTCAGCGTGGATCCAACGCTGCAAGAGGGTTGGTGGTATGACGGTGGAGGGATCTACCGGCACGTACGGCTGATGGTCGCGCCTGATGTTCATGTGGCTCCGGACGGTGTTTTCGTCCGCTCGACGATTCCAGATTGCAAAGAGGGCGTCACAGCGCCAGCCACGCTCAATGTGGGATTGACAATCAATAATTTCAGACAAGAAGCGGTGTCGGCAGACATTGAAAACGAAGTTTTGGATGCCGCAAGGAAGGTTGTGCTCGCGAACAAAACCAAACAAGAGTTGGCAGCCGGGGAGAATAATTCAAAATGGGTGCTGCAAATGCCGGCGGCCAAGTTGTGGTCGTGTGAGCATCCGGAGTTGTACAGCTTGAGAACTACGGTTTCACTGGATGGCAAAGTGGTTGATGTCGTGTCCACGAGCTTTGGCGTTCGTAAAATCGAATTCCATGCCGAGCGAGGATTTTTGCTCAACGACAGACCTGTAAAGATCAAGGGAACAGCCAACCACCAGAATCACGCCGGGGTAGGGAGTGCCATACCCGAACGTCTTCACGTGTGGCGCCTCGAGCAGCTGAAGAAGATGGGGAGCAATGCCATTCGTTACTGCTATCAACTCGATCCCATCGTCTATGAGACATGTGATCGGCTGGGGATTTTGGTCATGGGTGAATTCCGCCAGTTTGGGGATACCTATGAAGGCAAGGTCTCGAAGAAGACCTCTACGGATGGATTACGGGATCAAATCCAACAGGTAAAACGTGATCGCAACCATCCCTGCATCATCCTGTGGTGTCTGGGCAATGAGGAGGGGGCCGTTTCTGAATATTCCATTGGCGCCAGGATGACCACGGCGATCAAAACGATGGTTGACGCGCATGACGGGACACGTCTGACGACAAAGGCTGTGGTAAGTGGGTACGCGCCTGAGGGCATCTGCGGCGCCGTTGACGTGGTGGGCATGAACTATCACGCCACGTATTTCGACCGTGTTCGTGCGAGCTTCCCGTCCAAGCCGTTTATCGGCACGGAAGCGTGCAGCGAAGTGGCGACGCGCGGTTTCTATGACCGCACGATATTTAAAAACAAGATGGGTGGACCGGATCTCCATGGAGATGTCAAACGGGGCTACTTGAGCAGTTACAGCGAGAACGGCCCCGGCTGGTGGCAATCCTGCGAAGTGAACTGGAAGGCGGTCGCAGAACGCCCCTGGATGGCGGGAACATTCATCTGGACGGGGTTCGATTACAAGGGCGAGCCGACGCCATTTGGCCAGCCCGACCAGCCTTCGATCAGTTCGTCGTTCGGGATTCTGGACAGTTGCGGATTCCCGAAAGACTCCTATTACTATTACAAGTCTTGGTGGACTAGCGAACCCGTCATCCATGTTTTTCCTCATTGGAACTGGCCCGGCAAGGAAGGTCGGGAGATTCCGGTATGGGTACATAGCAACGCGGACGAAGTCGAACTTTTCCTCAACGGGAAATCGCTCGGGAAGAAAAAGATGGAGCGCAACTCGCACCTCGAATGGAATGTGCCCTACGCCCCCGGCAAACTTGAGGCGAAAGGCTTGAGTAAGGGCAAAGAAATCAGTGACGCCGTGGAAACCACCGGAGAAGCGGCCGCTCTGGCCCTCGCACCTGACCGCACGGCCCTTGCCGCCGATGGCGCGGATCTGGCATGGGTCGCCGTGAGCGTGGTGGACGCCCAAGGACGTATAGTGCCGACGGCTGGGAATAGGGTACGGTTCTCGGTGAGCGGCCCGGGTAATATTCTCGGCGTTGGCAACGGCGACTCGTCTTGTTACGAGCCCGACAAAGCCTCCCAACGCTCGGCCTTCAACGGCCTGTGCATGGTGCTCGTGCAGACTTCGCGTCAGACGGGCGATATCGTCCTAACGGCCGAATCCGATGGGCTTAAAACCGTGTCGGCAGTTTTAAAAAGTGAATAAACAAAAAGGCATAATGAAATGAACACATACTGCTCACTTATGGTGCCACTTTTTTCGCTCTTCACCTCATCGCTTTTGGCGCAAGAGGCTCCGTTGAGAGCAGCCGCAGCGCCTGATTACCTGCAAGAGTATAACGTTGTCTGGGGCTCGCCTTCCACGAATTCATTAGGCTCCATGCCGTTGGGCAATGGCGATATCGCCGCCAATGTTTGGGTGGAGAAGGGCAACGAGCTGGTGCTCCTGTTGGCCAAGAGCGACGCATGGGATGAAAATTCCTGTAATCTCAAACTGGGACGACTCCGCGTCAAGTTCGTGATCGACCCATTTGAAGTATCCAAATCCTTCCGTCAGGAACTGGATCTGCGCCGCGGGGAAATCCGATTTGAATCCGGACGGGAAGGAGACAGAACCCGGTGCCGCATCTGGGTTGACGCTAATAATTCGGTGATCCGTGTCGAATCGGAAAGTGACAAGCCGATTCTCCTCGAAGTCGGATTGGAGACCTGGCGAGACGTGGAACGCCAAGACGACGGCGTTCAGGTCAGTGATTTCATGTGTGGTGGTCCCAAGCCCAAGATCGTCTACCCTGATGAGGTTGTGGCGGATCCGATGGATGCAATCACTTGGTATCACTGCAACCGCAAACCAGCATTTGACGGATACGAAGCAATCATGAAGCTTCAGGGCATGGAGGAGTTCATGCGAACCGTACCGCATCCGCTGCTTGGCCGGGTCTTTGGTGCCACTGTCCGCGGGGTTGGCTTGCAGACCATTGACCCGAGGACCTTGAGAGCCATAGAGCCAGCCAGGACGCATTGCGTTTCCATCTATCCGCTGGCGGTGAGGCAGTGCAACGCCGATGAATGGAGGGCGAAGGTTGCCGGTCAGGTCGAGACGATGTCAAAGCAAGACATGGGTTTCTTGTATAAGGGACACCTCGCATGGTGGAATCGGTTCTGGGAGAGGAGCTGGATTCATGTCAGCGAGCGGACGCCACAGCCCTCGAAAGAGACTGCCGCGAACGCCGAAGAAATATCCGGGGCCTATCAGCTTTGCCGCTTCATGAACGCCTGTGCGGGGCGGGGTGGACAACCCATCAAGTTCAACGGATCCTTGTTTACGGTAGGCCAAGGTGCGGATCCGGATTATCGTCGATGGGGTGGCCCCGGGTTCTGGTTTCAGAATCAAAGGTTGGTTTACTGGCCGATGCTGGCGGCGGGTGACTATGACCTGATGGAGCCCTGGTTCAGGATGTATCGGGAGTCCCTGCCTTTTGCCATCGCACGGTGCAAAAAGTGGTTCAACCATGATGGCGGATTTTACGGGGAGACAGTGCATTTCTGGGGGGCCGAAGTCGCGTTTCATTATGGCTGGACACCTTTTGAGAAACGTGAAACCCCTAATTGTTCCAACAGTTTTCTCACCTACTACTGGCAGAGTAATCTGGAAATGACCCTGATGATGCTGGACTACTACCAGTTCACCGGCGATGACAAGTTCCTCAAGGAAACGTTGATCCCGCATGCGGATGCCATCAGCAGGTTCTATGACAACCATTATCCTCGCACGCCGGAAGGCAAGCTCCGCTTTGAACCCGCCCAGTCGCTGGAGACGTGGCACAAGGCGGTAAATCCGTTGCCGGAGATTGCCGGGCTACGGTCGGTCATGCCGCGGCTGTTGAAACTCCCCGGAACAACGCCCGAGCAACAGGCCATCTGGCGTCGGTTGCTTGGCCAAGTGCCCGCCATGCCGACGGGACTGAAGGATGGTAAAGGCATCCTGCTGCCTGCCGAGAGCTTTTCTGATTGTAAGAATTGCGAAAATCCGGCACTTTACGCAGTGTTTCCTTACAGACTGTTTGGGATAGGCTGTTCCGACTTGAAATTGGCGCAAGATACGTTTTCCGCCAGGTCAACCAAGCTACATAATTGTTGGCATCAAGACGATGCCCAGGCAGCCCTGCTTGGTTTGACCGACCAGGTTAAAGACATGCTGAGGAACCGGGCGTCACGGGTCAATTACAGTTCAAGTCGCTTTCCCGCATTTTGGAACAGAAACAATGACTGGATTCCGGACGTGGACCACGGCGGCAACCTGCAGTTGGCGCTCCAGTTCATGCTTCTCCAGTCCGACGCCAACACCGGCAAGATCCATCTTCTTCCCGCTTTGCCTCCGGACTGGAACGTGCAGTTCAAGCTCCATGCCCATGATCGGACAACTGTCGAGTGTGAGGTCAAGGAGGGCAAGGTTGTTAAGTTGATTGTTACGCCCAAGAGTCGCGAAAAGGACGTGGTGATTTGCGCCCCGTTCACTCAAGAACCCCGAAACGCCCAATGATGGAGGGTAAGATGATAAACAAGCAGGTGATTATGGGCAAACCAAGGAAAGTTCCCGCATGAATTACACAATCTTAAACAAAACACGGGCTTGGCTGATGTTATTTATGATGGCCTCAACAGTGTACGCAGGGGATCAGGTCTGGTCGGACAAACCCGCACAGGATTGGATGACCGAGGCTTACCCAATCGGCAACGGGTATATGGGAGCGATGCTGTTCGGCGGCATCCAGCGTGAGCGGATTCAGTTTAACGAAGAATCGTTATGGGTGGGAGACGAACGCGATACTGGAGCTTATCAAGCCTTCGGAGACCTGTTCGTTATGTTTGGGGATAATCCAAAGTGGCCAATAGTATCCAGTCCCTCTAACCAGGCAAACAGTCTGAACGAAACGGTGGCGGTCTCTTGCGATCAAGATACGGCGTGGTCTGGCGTAGGATGGAATATCACGAACGTCTCGGCCTTTCCGGTAATTTGGGATGCGATGATTCCAGCGGGGCAAAAAACGCCGCTCAACAACTACACCTTGATGTTGTCCGAAAAACAGACGGATACGGAACGGCATCCGAAAGCCTGGCGGTTTCTTGGGTCACTGGACGGGAAGGCGTGGACCTTGTTGGACGAGCAGAAAAATGCCCCGCTGCTCACAAAATGGCCATTTTCGTATGCGCGCAAATTTGCAAACGACACCATTTATACCCATTACCGATTTGAATTTCTCGAGACTCAAGGGGGCAAACATTTTAAAGTAAACCGCATTCTGCTTGGAGACATTCCCCTGACCCTGTATTCCGATCTGCCGAAGGAAACCAAGGACGATCTGGTTAGCAAATACCGGCGGGAACTTGATATCGGGCGAGCCATCCACACCATCAGCTACGAACGAGCGGGGGTGAAATACAAACGCGAAGCATTTGCCAGTCATCCGGCCAAGGCGATTATCGTCCGTTTTACGGCGGATAAACCCGGCACCCTGACCGGCGCAGTCCTGTTAACTGATATGCACAGAGGGCAGGTCACGGCAAATGGCAATAAACTCATTTCCTCTGGAAATCTCGCTGGCTGGACCTACTGGCCAGGCTGGAAACCTTACCAACTCGCCTTGAATTATGAAGCTCAGGCGCAGGTCATCAACGATGGGGGAACGGTTCAAGCGGATGGTGACAAAATTGTGTTCCGCAACGCAAACGTGATCACGCTGATATTGTGCGCCGGCACCGATTTTGTTCAAGACCGGAGCAGGGTATGGAAAGGCGATCTACCGAAGGCGAAGGTCGCCGAGCGGCTGGCTACCGCAACCCGGCGCGGCTGGGATGCGTTGCTGGCCGAACATGTGAAGGACTACCAGGCACTGTTCAACCGGGTCAGCCTTGAGCTTGGCAAGAGCCCGGACGCTGCCTTGCCGACTAACGAGCGACTGGATCGATACAAAACAAGCAATGCGGGCGACCCCGGGTTGGAAGCCATGCTTTTCCAGTACGGCCGTTATCTGATGATCGCCTCATCACGGAAAGGTGGACTTCCCGCCAATTTACAAGGGAAGTGGAACAAATCCAATACCCCGCCTTGGCGCTGTGATTATCACACGGACATCAATGTCCAGATGAATTATTGGCCGGTTGAAGTGGCTAATCTATCAGAATGTTTCGTGCCATATATTGACTGGGTTGAATCGATTCGGGAAGTGCTTACCGAAAGAGCACTCAAAGAAAGAGGTAATCGTGGATGGGTCATGGGTGCGGAAAGTGGTTTGTTCGGTGGAACAACCGTAATGGGATATCTTGGCACCAGCAGTTGGCTGTTGATGAATAGTTATGAACATTACCTTTTCACTCGCGACAAAGAATACCTGAGGAGCCGCGCTTATCCGGCGATGAAGGAGGTCTGCGATTACTGGTTTGACAGTCTGATTCAACAGTCCGACGGCACGCTGGTCACTCCCGAGAGTCACTCGCCTGAGCATGGGTCCAAGGACATTGCCGTTTCCTTCGATCGCCAGATGGTCTGGGAGCTTTTCAACAACACGATTGAAGCCTCGACATCTCTGGGGGTCGATCCCGAGTTGCGGCAAAAACTCACAGACATGAAAGCTCGCATTCTTCCACCCGCAATTGGCAGCTGGGGGCAGTTGCTTGAATGGAAAGAAGAGCTGAAGGATCCTTCAATGGTGAGTGAAGGCGGGCAAGTTGACACGCCGGCTAATCGGCACCGGCATATTTCCCACCTGCTTGCGGTATTTCCGGGACGGCAGATCACTGTAAGCAAGACGCCGGCCCTGGCGGAGGCCGCGCGAGTATCCTTGAACGCGCGTGGCGACGAAGGTGCCACAGGTTGGAGCAAAGCGCATAAACTGAACCTGTGGGCTCGCTTGCAAGACGGAGACAGGGCTTACGGCATCATCCGCCATATGCTCAAGGAAGGCAATATATTGCCCAACCTTTTCGGCAACCATGCGCCATTCCAGATCGACGCCAATTTCGGTTACACCGCAGGAGTCTGCGAGATGCTCGTGCAAAGCCACCTTGACAAAATCCATCTACTTCCGGCGCTTCCGAAAGTCTGGTCAACAGGAAGTGTCAAGGGGCTTCGCGCCCGCGGCGGCTTTGAGGTCGACGTGGAATGGCGAGAGGGCAAGTTGGTGCAGGCTGTCGTGCGCGGCGTCTCGAACGGCTCCGGCACCTGCACGGTTCGGTATGGGCAGAAGACCAAGACGGTTGAGATTTTAAGAGGGAATGAGAAGCGATTGACGGCTTCAGATTTTTAGAGCGCAAGCCACTGGGAGAACAGGCATCTTGCCTGCCGAGCCATTTTTATTGTCAGCGATGATATTATCACTTGCTATAAAAAAATTATGGAAGGAAAGAAATGACGACACTTATAAAAATGGGCACTTGTTGCGCAGTGATGGGGTTATGTTGGGCGATGGGTGTCCAGGCGGCGGAGGAGAACCCGGTATTGAGGGAGCTCCCGGCAAGCAAGGTGGGGCCGGACTCGTGGCTGAAGGAATTACTTGGACGTCAACTTCAAGGTTTGACTGGGCATCCCGCAGTGATGGGGTTTCCATTTAACAAGGGGATGTGGGCGGATAGCATGGACAAGAACGAGCGCGAATATCCTCAATGGGGCTCGGACTGGTGGCCTTATGAGCAGACTGCCTATTATCTCGACGGGGCGTTGCGCTGCGCATACATGACGGGCGACAAGAATCTGCTGGCCTTATGCCGCAAGAACATAGACTCGGTGCTTGCCAACCCCAAAAAAGATGGCCGTCTCGGTTCTTTGAACGTTGACAACGACGAATGGCCGATGGTCATGTTCATGCGTATGCTGATAGAGGAGTATGAGAACAGTGGAGATTCCAAGCTCCTCGCCGCCATAGAAAACCATTACGAGGTCATGTATCCAGACAAGACGAAATTGCCAGACCTCAAGTTGTCCGGGTTCGAGCAACGGCGCGTGATACACGTGGAGAACCTTTGCCGCCTTGCCCAATTGACCGGTAAAAAGGAATATGTCGAGCTTTCAGAGAAACTCTACGAGAAATTCTGCGCTGACAATCCAAACGACAGTAAGGCGATGGCGAACATGCTCAAAGACATCGTCTCGCATGAGCACGCCTGCTCATACCATTATTTCCTTGAGCTGCCGATCGTGCTGTACATCGCGACTGGCAAACCCATGTATCATGAGGCCGCGCGGAAAGCCTTCAAAATGCTTGAAAACAACCATGAGCTTGTCGATGGATTGAGCAGCGGCCATGAGGAGCTCAGCGGTAAACGCGACGACAAAGTCCACGAGACCTGCAACGCCATCGACTTTGTTTGGACCTGCGGGTTCATGCTGGTGGCCACCGGAGAGGCCATGTATGCGGACAAGATAGAGAAGGTATTCTTCAACGCCGGTCTCGGCGCCTTGGGAAAAGACTTCAAAACCCACCAGTACTACTCCGGCCCAAACCAGGTGATCTTGACCGACTCCTCAAGCCATTGGAACTTCGACTCCGACTGGGGACTGAAGTCCTCAGGCCCACGCATGTGCTATCGTCCAGGGCATGACACTGAATGCTGCAGCGGCAATATACATCGACTCGTGCCAGCCTATATGAAAAGGATGTGGCTTGTCGATGACAAGGCCGCAAGCGTGACCGTCCCACTGTATGGGCCGTCCTATGCGCAGATCAATCTGGCGGGACAAGCCTCGCCATTGACGATCAAGGAGAACACCCGCTATCCGTTCGAGGACAAGATATCATTCGAGTTCAAAACCCAAACCCCGCAAAAACTAAAATTCCGGATGAGGATCCCTCGCTGGAGTAGCTCTTTCAGCGTCTCTTGCAATGGCACGACACAGGCTTTGGAGAAGGGCGCGGATGGTTTTGTCTTAATTGAAAGGGAATTCCGTGACGGAGATCGTGTTGACCTTGTCCTCGACAATGCCCCAGTGGTCAAGAGAACCATTAAGGGAATATCGCTCAGCTACGGCCCACTTGTCTTCTCGTTGCCGGTGAAGGCGAATGTAAAAAAAATAACGGACAAGGCCAAGACGTCCCATGAATTCCCGGCGTTTGAGATGACTCCGGCCTCCGACTGGAATTATGCCCTTCCAGCAAAATTGACCGCAAGCGACATCAAGGTTATTAGGCGGGCCAACGACGCCTATCCATGGGAAGAGTCCAATACCCCAATCCGAATCATGGTCGACGCCAAGACCGCCACCAACTGGACAATACTAGATAAACCATTCACTCCGCAAATCCCGGAGCAGATACAGGTGTCAGCCGACATCAAAACCATTGAACTCGTGCCATTGGGCTGCACATACTTGAGGGTTACGGAATTTCCAGTCTACGAGTGAAAATCCATGACCTGCCGGCCTGACTGATGGCCGGCAAGCAGGACGTTGAAAAATGAGGCACTTACTAACCTTCCCAGTATCGAACTGGCGGATGGGATGCGCTGAACGCGCGCAAGCGCGGTGGGCGACCGCGGAAACTCACAAGGAAACAGATGTCTTGGATTTACAAGGTCGTGACATCGAAGAACCCGTTGCAGATGAGGTTTACGTTTGCCTTGTGGACGTTGGACATGGTGAGGATCGTGATTCGTCGGGAGTTTCGCGTGCAACTGAGCCGTTCGTCGGTCGGTCGGCTGATGGATCAACTCGGGCTGAGCGCACAACGCCCCCTGTGGCCGGCCTATCAGCAGAATCCTGGAGCCGTGACGCGTTGGCTGAAGGAGGACTACCCGCTTATCTGCAAGGATGCCAAAACCTGCGGAGCGCTTGTGTTTTTCGGGGACGAGGCGGGCGTCCGGTCGGACGCGCATTCCGGAACGACTTGAAGAACCATATTCTTGGCCGCAAGGTCATCACAGGGCCAAGGCAGATGAAGCGAACAGTTTTGGGCAGGCTGCGCTGGATGCAAAAGACCCCGATGCATGTCGCGTCGTTCTTTCACTCTCCGGAAACAAAGTATGCGGCTTAAGCCCATATCATTATGGGAAGGTTAGTAAGTGAATATCATGTTTAAACAAGCTCTCGCCGCGACGATTGTCTCGGGCCTGATGTTGACCTGTTGGGGAGGGGATACGGCGCCGTCAGCGGCGAACCCCGTGGCCCGGCCCGATCTGTCCTGGTACCGCGATAGCGGCTTCGGCATGTTTCTCCACTGGGGCGCTTACGCCCAGCTCGCCGGTCGCTGGCAGGGACAAGAGCGGATCCGGGATCTGTGGGGCGAATGGGCCATGAACCGTGCCGAAATCAGTATCGCCGACTACGAGGCGATGGCGAGGGGCTTCAAACCGACCGCGTTCGATCCCGCCGCCTGGGCGGCGGCGGCCAAGGCTGCGGGCATGGGCTGGATGGTGTTGACCGCCAAGCACCATGACGGCTTCGCCATGTACCGGTCACAGGTTTCGACCTACAATATCGTTGAGCATTCCGGCTCGTCCCGTGATCCGGTGCGCGAGCTGAACCAGGCGGCCCGCCAGGCCGGGTTGCGGTTCGGGGTTTACTATTCGCAGAGGGTCGACTGGCATAATGGCGCTGTGAACGATCAGAAATCTCAGGAATTCGAGGCGTATTTCAATAACCTGTGCGTGCCCCAGGTGCGCGAACTGCTGACGGGGTGTGGTCCCCTGGACGTCATGTGGTTCGATATCGGCGTCGACCGGCTTCATGCCGAAGTCCTGCACCAGGAGGTGCGCAAGCTCGCCCCACAGACCTTGATTTGCGGCCGCATCTGTAGTGATGGTGGCGCCGGGATCAGTGATTTTAAATCCACCGGTGATTGCGAAGTGCCCGTGAAAGCCCCGGAAGGCGCGTGGGAAACCTGCATGACCCTGACCGAGCACTGGGGCTGGTATCCCCAGGATACCCATCATAAGACCGCTGGCGACGTCATCCGCATGTTAGCCGAGGTCCGCTCCAAAGGCGGTTGCCTGCTGCTCAATATCGGTCCCGACAATCTTGGCCGCCTTCCGCCTCGGGATCACGCCATTCTGCGCCAGATCGGAGCCTGGATGCGCGGCAATGGCGCCAGCATCAGAGGCGTCACCGCCAGTCCGCTGGCCGAGGTTCCCTGGGGGTTTGTCACCCGGGCCGCCGATCGACTGTATCTCCATGTGCCGGAGTGGCCGGTGAGTGGCCGGTTGGTCCTGCCCGGCGTACGCGGTAACATCACCAAGGCCTGGTTGCTGGGGGATCCCGGGCAACAGGCCCTGGCGACCTGTCGCCTAAACGCCCTGGATCTGGGGATCACCATGGACGCGGCCACCGCGCCGCTGGGGGCCGTTGATCCGATGGATACGGTGGTGGTGGTCGAGCTCGCACCCGGTGCGACTTTCGACACCGTCAAGCGCATCGACGATGACTGGGCGAACCGTTTGCGACCATCATGTGCCATCGCGAGTCCGGGCCTCACGCGTAAGAACCTGCGTTCAGTGTCAACCAGCGACCTCGATCCGGCCATAGAAGTCGCCCGCCATGACGATGTGGCCTATATGACGAATCCTGGCGATGTCCTGACCTGGACGGTGCGGGTGCCGGCAGCCGGCGACTACCATGTGCTCAGCGAGCTCGCCTGCGACGGAGTCCCGACTGGCGCGGTGGAGGTGACCCTGGGTTCCCTCGCCCTGAAGGCCGCTCCGAAAACCGGTTCCTGGTCGAATCCTCACACACGCTTTTTGGCCCAACGCCTGGGCACCGTGTCGTTGCCCGCCAACGAGGCCATGACGGTGACCATGACCGTGTCTGGGATGGATCCCAAAACGACAATGCTTGTCAAAGGCCTCGTTTTGGTTCCAACCCGGACCACGCCGCAGTGAGCGGCCCAATGTGCCCGCATTTGACGGGGGAATATGGGCTGAAAATTTGGTTTGTCCTGTAAAATAGGGATACGCTAATTCGGCAGCGACAGGTAAGATTTAGTGGCGTCAGGATACTTTTGGAATGATGAAAAAGAGAAATGGACGGATCATGCGTGCAAGAATAATCGGGACTGTGGCGCTGCTGTTGACGGCGGGGGTCGGTCGATTTGGTGTAATCCTGACAAATTTTGAGCGAGCGTCGGTGACTGACGCTGGCCTACTGGTCAATGGATCGCTCAACAAGGGTGTCCTTACTGAATAACGCGATGAAAGATAGCTCGGAAATTCGCACCTTACAGTCTATTAGCCTGTCATCATGTTTCACAAGGGGTACTGGGCCGGTTCGAGTTCCTGGTATACAACCGGCGACGCCTGGTCGTATGACTACCAGCTCAAGCCGGCCGGCCTGTTGACAGAGCCGACACTGAAATGAAGAAAAAGAAAGAATGACAACAATAAAGAAGAACAAGCTCATCTGGCCATTGCTCGCGACACTGATCACGAGTTTCGGCGTCTTCACTGCTGCGGAGGATTCGTTGCCTCCGCTGAAGGATGGCAGGGCCCCGGCCAGTGCTGGCGAATCACTGGAGCAGGAAAAGATGGATCAGAAGCTTAAGACAGGAAGCTTGTGAGCAGACGGGCGATTTGTGCCTTAATTGCCGTGATTGTGCCGATGACGCTGATGGTTGTCGTCGGTGCATTTTCTGCCAATACAGCTGAAGTGACAGACTCTGTCCGTCCGGCAGCAGCAGTCCTGGACGTTCTTGACTTCGGAGCAGTGGGTGATGGTGTGTCTATGAACACGGCGGCCATCCAGAAGGCGATTGACGCCTGTGCCGCAGCGGGTGGCGGGAAGGTCGTTATTCCGGCCGGCAGTTTTGTGGTTGGGACAATTCGGATGAAGGATAACGTGATTCTGCATGTTGATGAAAAAGCGGTGCTGTTGGGAAGCACCAGCCTGGCTGATTATGCGGAGGATGTTGTCGGTGCGGTTGAGGCACCGGCCTTTAACAAATGCCTGATCTACGCGCACAAGGCAAAGAATATCGGGTTTACAGGTAAAGGCCTTGTGGATGCGCGGGGCACAAAGCAGGCTTTCCCGGAAAAGACCGGCAATGTGCTCGGCGAGAGGCCGATGCTGATGCGGCTTGTTGAGTGTGAAAATATTACCTTCAAGGATTTGGCCTTCAGAAATTCGGCTTCCTGGGGCCTGCATTTGGTCTCGTGCCGGAATGTGCGTTTCGATGGCATCCGGATCGATAGCCAGAACAACAACATTAACAACGACGGCATTGATCTGGATGGCTGTGTGAATGTGCTGATTGAGAACTGCGTGATCAATTCGGGAGACGATGCGATCTGTCCGAAGAGCACGACCACGCAGGTGTGTTCGAACATCGTGGTGCGGGGCTGCACGATCAGCAGCCACACGGCGGCGTACAAGCTGGGGACATCGTCGCGGGGTGGGTTTGTGGACATGAAGGTGTCCGATTGCCAGTTCCACGACTGCCCTATGGGGGCGATCAAGCTGCTGATGGTGGATGGCGGGCGGCTGGAGAACGTGGAGATTTCCAATATCACGATGGATAAGGTTGGCGGCCCGATCTTTATCCGTTTGGGCAACCGTGGCCGGACATATGACAAGCCGACAGAGCAGGTTTACGGCCAGGGGGTGGCGGCGGAAGGGGCCCCGGTCGGCGTCTTGCGGAATGTCCGGATCCGGGATATCCGGGCGACGGTCACGGGCAATGAGCGCGATCGCCAGGGGATCATGATCACCGGAATTCCCGGGCACAGGATCGAGGATATCGTGCTGGAGAATATCAAGATCAGCCTTCCCGGCGGCGGGACGGCGGCGGATGCCGTGCGCGTGGTGCAGGAGGATGTCGCTCGCTATCCCGAGCAGTTCTTCTTTGGCGTGTTGCCGTCCAGCGTGCTCTATGCGCGGCATGTGAAGGGGCTTGTGGTGCGGAATCTGGATGTGACGTTCGACAAGCCTGACGTCCGCCGTCCGATCTGTGTGGAGGATGTGGAAGGGATGGAGCAGACAGGTGTGTTGGTGCATTAACGGTGGTGGGGATGAAGACGCAGGCTCCCCTCCGGGGAAGCCCGCCCTACACGGTGGATCATTGTAGAAGGACATGCTTCCCGTTGTAGGCCAAGCTTCCCGCGAAGCGGGAGCTTGGGGAGTTTGCGGTAGTGGTAAGAAGAGGACATTTATATGAAAACAATCAGGACAATGGTGTTGATGGTGACTGTGGGTGCCTTGGGGATTCCGGGGCTTCTGGCGGAGGAAACGATGGATAAGATGTGGGGCGCGCCGACGCCGAAAACGCAGGCCACGGACACGAGCCGGGGGCCTCATTTCCGGCGGGGACACTACGGGTTATTCATGCATTGGGGCCTTTATTCACAACTGGCGGGGCAGTGGAAGGGGAAGACCTATTACGGAATTGGCGAATGGATTATGCACCCAGCCATGGCGGGGATCCCGGTTCCGGAATATATGGAGGTTGCCAAGACTTTCAACCCCGACCGGTTCGACGCCAAGGCCATCGTCCAGATGGCCAAGGATGCGGGGATGACCTATGTCATCATCACGAGCAAACACCATGAAGGGTTCGCGATGTTCAAGTCGGCGCACCCCTTCAATATCGTGGATGCCTCGCCCTTCGGGCGTGACCCGATGAAGGAGTTGGCGGAGGCCTGTCGCGAGGCGGGGCTCGGGTTCGGGTTCTACTACTCGCATAACCAGGATTGGACCGCGCCAGGCGGGTCGGGAGGGCCGAAAACAAATCCTGACGGCAGTCCGGCGACCTTTGAGCAGTACTTCCGGAAGAAGTGCTATCCGCAGGTGAAGGAGATCTGCACGCAGTATGGCCCGCTGGAGGTCGTTTGGTTCGATACCCCTGGTAACATGCCGAGGGAGCATGTGGTTGAGCTTCATGATCTGGTGCGCACTACGCAACCCAAGGCCTTGTTGGGCAGCCGGATCGGGTACGGGATGGGTGACTATGAATCGCTCGGAGATATGGAAGTGCCACCCGAGAAGGTTGGCGGACTGTGGGAGACCTGTGATACGAGCAACGATTCCTGGGCCTATGCGTGGTATGACACCAACTGGAAGGATCCGCGGGAGGTCCTGAGGCGGCTGGTGTCCACCGTGGCGCGGGGCGGGAATTATCTCTTGAACGTTGGGCCCGATGGCAAAGGCGCCATTCCCGGCCAATGCCAGAAGTTCCTGAAGGAGGCAGGATGCTGGATTAAGGCCAATCCGGACGTTATCTATGGTGCCGGCCCTTCGCCGTGGAACCATGCCATGCCGTGGGGCGATATCACTACGCAAGGCCGTGACAGGCTCAATCTGGTGGTTTTTGATGTGCCTTCTGATGGCGCGATCTATCTTCCTGGCCTAACAACGGCGGTTAAATCAGCCGCTCTCATCAGGAATGGGGTGTCGGTCGCGATCGTCACGGAGCGGATCGGGCAATCGATCCGGCTTAAGTTGCCCGAGGGGGCGGCCCATGGTTTGGCGAGCGTGATCCAGGTTGAGCTCATGGGTGTCGCCGAGGTGGATCACACTGTGGCGATCCACCCAAATACAGTCAACGTTGTCTTGGCCCACTTCGCGACGGCTACGGGCGCGGAAAAGAAGAAAGTGAGCTGGATGGAGAAGTTCGGCGAATGGAAACATGCCAACCAGATATCCCATTGGACCCAGGATGGCCGCGCCAGATGGACGGTCAATGTGTTGGAGCCGGGCGTTTATAGGGTATCACTGAAATATCGGGGGAAAGGTCGGGCTATTTGGAAGATCACTACCGATGAGGGCGCGGTGATCCAAAACCAGCAGGCGGCGACCTCGCAATACCAGGCCTATCCCATGGGTGTGTTTGAGATCAAGAAAGCCGGGCTCCGGAAGATTGATGTGTCGTTGGTGGATGGCGACCGCGATGATTCCAGTCTGGAATGTCTGGTGCTGACCCGTGTACAGTGAAGACATGCGCATTTTTGCCGATAACGTGAAATTTGGAGTGCGGCGGCTTGACGCCGCTTTTGAACGGCGCGGCTTGACGCGCCTGTGTCCCTGGGGTGTGGCCCGTCAAGCCGGACCACGACAAAGCGGCGTCAAGCCACCGCACTCCAAACGAGTTTTCTCAAGTCTGCTTATCAGTTGCCTGATTGCCGCGTCATGCGTTTGTGCAAGTCCAGATGAGAATCTCCCATTACGC
>CAJBSZ010000264.1 GCA_903958395.1 uncultured bacterium
CCCGGGTGTCAAAGCTCAACCGGACTTTCAAAACAGGAAATACCGATATCCGCCGCTATGATGACTTCCGGATCAGTGTCGAGAACAAGGAGGGGCGACAGACGGAGATTCCTTTCCTCCTCGACCTGCGCGATGTGGCCAACATCACCGGTCTCTGCCCCATGCTGTGCGACAAGGAGGGGCGTCCGACCGGTGTTCCCGTCCAACTCAGCAAAAACTGGCATAATCAACAAATGGGGGCCTACGTGATGGCATACACCTCGCTCCCCGCCAAACCGGGCAAGACCGACTACATCCTGCGTATTGCCTACGGCTTCTACGGCACATTACCATCGGCCAGTCACGCCCAACTTAGTCTTGTCGGCTACTATGACACGAATGGCCGATGGGACCAACTGGCCATCGGGTGCTGGGGCGAGACCTTTTGTTTCGACATGGACATGACCTGTGTCGATATCGCCATCACGGATGTCCGCATGCTCATGGCGCGGAATGGACTCAACGGGGAGAAGTGGTCGTGGACCGACGCGGGGTGGGGCGGGGATTGGCTGGGGGTGAAAGACGCGGCCGGGGACAAGCTGCCTTTCAGCGGCATGAAGACCGCCTATCTTGCCCATGGGCCCTGCATGAGTGAGGTTCGCCATGCCGGCTTCTATGGCGCCGGGCATGAGGTCTCACTCGACACCAGGGTAAGGACCGTGCGGGTTGACGACTATGCGAGAACATTTCAAAAACTGGAGTATACGTTCAAAGCCTCATCCAGAATCGAGGGCATGTGGCTTCATAAAATGGGAAGAACCTCACGCTACGTCACGCCCCAAATAGCCTACGGCAACCGTGACGGGTTGATTGCGGAACAGGAAGTTCCCAGCAGCCTGTCGGACTTGGGTTCCTTGCGGGATCCTATTCTCTACCGGCCAAGGATGGCCGGCTCCAAGTCGGCCCAAACAAGCCCTGGAGCCGGCGGTCCCCCGCCGGTTGCGATTTTCGCCGATCATGTTCTTTTGGGCGGCCGAGCCCCCTGGTGGGTGGCCTTCCCGGGGGCGAGGAGTGTCGATGGGCGTGACTGGGGAACCGGGAGCCGTGCGCTGGTCATTCGTTCCTACAAGGCCCGATTCGGTGGAAAGGACTATTCGCGCCCGACGATCTCCATGCCTGTCCACACGGTGGAGAAGGGCGGGGCTGGCCTGAATCTCGACCTCCTGCTTGTCGCCCCAAAAGAGGTTACGGAGATTCAACCCGGCGACACGGTTGAGATGGATCTCGAGTGGATCACGCTACCCCGCTGTGCCGATGACTACTACGGCCCCAACGAAGCCTTCCGAAAACACCTCGAGGGGAACCCGTCCTCATGGAAGACCACCTTCCGGGAGGCGAAGGGGAACGACTTGGATGTGAACGTCACCGGCGGGGAATTGCTTGAAAAATACCCTGTCGTGATCAAGGCCTGTTCCCCCGAAATCAGGGTCAGGATCAAAGGCGGGGTCGGTTTCGTTCCCATTCGTTTCGAGGGCCTCGCGGCCGCAACCGGCTACTCCCTTTACGAACTTGTCGACGGCAGGGAGGTCAAGCTTGACCAGTCCGTCACTGGAAACGACTTCTGGCAGGCCGACTCTAACGCCGCCACCGGAACCACTCTGTTGACCTACAACCTGCCTCTGGACAACAAGCCGGAGTCCCTCTGGGTCTTGCGCGCCGATTCCCGATAAGCGCGGCACCTTATGCACCCAGTGCCGTTCCCTCCGCAAAAAACAATTGTGCGCAAGCAAAAGGCGGCGTAACCTGCCCTTTCAGAATGTGTGACTGACGAGCTTTTGTTTTATTAAAAAGGAGTGAAGCCATGAAGACTATGACGAATCGGGAACGGACTCTGGCGATATTGCGGTATCAACCCTATGACCGGTTACCTGTTGTTCACTTCGGGTATTGGGGTGAAACGCTGGCGAAGTGGGTGCACGAGGGGCATTTGCGCCAGGAGGAGGTGACTGGGTATACCGACGGGAATGCGATTGATGTCAACATAGCCGCCAAACTGGGGTTCGACTTCAACTGGCAATCGATGTTCTATACCAATGGCGGGCTTGATCCTGCGTTCGAGAGCAAGGTCATCAAGGAATTTCCTGATGGGAGCAGGCATGTTTTGAATGAACAGGGCGTCGTCATTGTGCAGTATGATGACATGCGGAGCATCCCGGCGGAAATCGACCATCTCCTGAAGGACCGGCAGTCATGGGAGGAGCATTTTAGAAAGCGGTACCTGTGGTCGGAAGGACGGGTAGATAGCAAGCTCCTGAATCAACTCGGAAAAACACGGCGGGATGTCCCCTTGGGGCTCCACTGCGGGAGTCTGTTCGGGCACATCCGCGATGTGCTGGGGATTGAGGGGGTCAGTTATCTCTATGTTGACGATGAACCGCTGTTTCGTGAAATCGTCGATATTGTCGGTTCGATCTGCTATTCGAATGTTGAATTAACCTTGTCGTTGGGAGCCGATGTCGGTTTCGATTTTGCCCATTTCTGGGAGGATGTTTGTTTCAAGAATGGGCCTTTGATCAATCCCGCTGTTTTCCGCGAATGCGTGGGCCCCCATTACAAGCGCATCACGGATCTGGTCAAGAGGCATGGCATTGATATCGTGTCCCTGGATTGCGATGGGTGGATCGATGCCTTGATCCCGACCTGGTTCGAGAACGGGGTCAATACGATGTTCCCGATTGAGGTAGGCACATGGAAGGCGTCGATCGAGCCCTGGCGCAAGGAGTATGGCAAAGAATTGCGGGGGGTGGGGGGAATGAATAAGACCGTTTTTGCCCATGACAAGGGGGCGGTTGATGCGGAGATTGAACGGCTCAAGCCGCTGGTGGAACTGGGTGGCTACATTCCCTGTCCCGATCACAGGATTGCGCCTGATGCCAAGTGGGACAACGTCAGGTACTACTGTGACCGGATGCGCAAAGTCTTTGACCATCCGACTATTTCTTTGTGAAGCCGTCTATTTCCTTCTTTGCGCTCTCATAACACTGTGGGCAGAGGCCATGGCTGATCTGGGATTTTGAATGGTCGGCGACATATTGGTCGAGATGCTCCCAGACGTGCTCGTCGATTCTCATTTTCCGGCATTGTGAGCAGATGATAATCAGTCGGCTGATGATATGTTTCTGCTGGAGATAGGTGTGCCCGATCGCGATGATGGCGATACAGAGAATACCGATCGTCAGGGCGCACCCCTTGAAGAAGTTGGGATGCCCGGGGCCGATGCCGAACCACAGATTCGACAAATCCAGTACTTCATCCACCCAGATGAGTAGAATCATCATGACAAACGCCATGAGTTGCCAGAATGCAGTCATGAAAAATCCGTCATGTTTAAGACTTATAGAATTGGATTTCTTATTCATGGTGCCCTTTCGATTGGTCCTCTACTTTGAGCGCATTATACCACCATCCGTTAGTTCTCGCAATGCCCGGGGTTATTCCCAAATCCTCGCCTAAGGAACCGATCTCCAGGTGTAATCCAAGAACACCCTTGTCACGACGGCTCGGCAGGGACACCTCGCCCTACCCGAAGACATCGATGATCTGTATAGATTTCCAGGTAGGGCGAAGCCTCCGGCTGAGCCGCGTTAATACCGGCTATTCCGGTGAAAACGTACTGTCGTCGGCCTCTTAGGCGAGG
>CAJBSZ010000265.1 GCA_903958395.1 uncultured bacterium
AGATCGCCGCCCTACTCAAGGCCCCTTGCGCTGTATTGGGGGACTTTGTCGATGCCCGCTGCGGGTGCATGGCAATCACTGCATCGTTGTTGAGCCGCTGAAGTATTACTGCCTACGGGGATTCAGTCGTCCCGGATGGCATGGTATCGGCGTGGGATGCCTTCAATGCGATCCAGTAGTTCGCCCAACTCGTCGTTGAGCGACCGGACTATCCGACCGGTATCGACAGGATCATGCTGGCCCTGGCCGATCAGGCTGTGATTCTTGCCGTAGAGCTGGCGAGCGCGGCTAGCCGACAACCCTAAGCGATACCGGCTGGCTGATCCCCAAAACGCAACTCATAGAACCCTATGCCTGAGCCTAAGAATGATAGACGTATCGTCTACTAGACTTGCCGCTGTTTATCGCGCAACTCACATCGTTGTGCCCCTCTCTTGCCGTCACCCCCGCACGCATTCCGACTGGTGAGGGCAGAGCGACTCCCTGCGCAAGGCAGGGAGTCAGTCGCGTCATTCCGACCGGAGCCGGGCGTCGCATACTTTGGAGATGATTTTTCCTCGCAGTTACTCCAGTTCAACCCTGTCACTGCGTCACCAAGGGGATCGCTCCCGTACCCGCCCGGACAGTCGCACAACCGACGGCATGGTGAGAATTGTTGACCCTGCCATCCGCCCACGACTGTCTTGCCGTAGTGGCGGCAACCGCGAAACGTGGCTGCCGTCATGGAGAACAGGGGGCGGCTAATCCCGCCTTGGCACCGCTGGCTAGGTATCTCACTGCCGTCAGGGCGGGTGCGTGCCCAACAAGTTGTCGAAGCCTTCGGATCATCCGATAAGCAGACCCGCCCTCACGGCGGGCCGTGGGACATGGGTTGCCGATGTCGCTCGCCGACAACGACGCACGCCACTCGCAGACGAAGCCGAAGGACGCAGTGTTTCTGGACACTCGCCACTAAGGTTCTGCATCCGGCATTTCTTCGCATCTGCAGTGCTGGCCGTTCGGTGTATCCGCGGACCGGGTCGCTTCCGGGGCTCCTTCTTGAAAATCCGAAAAAATCCATGGGTTCGATATGAGTGGGTGGGAGTCGCGTCTGGGGGGTGCGGGGCATCGCAAGTGGCTGCCGCTGCTTCCCCATACGTCCTAACCACCAGGTCAATACATGTGGCCTGGGCGGCGATTCACTGACCGCCCCACGCCGCGACTCCCTCCCTGGACGCAAGACCACTAGCGGCCTGTATCGCCCTGGGAAGCGGGCCCGCCCCCTCCGCGCTCCTGCCCCATGGAAATAAGGGCTTGCATCTGTGCTGGCGTCAGGGCGGCCAGCGCTTTCAGGAGCACCGCCAGTTGCCCCGCGTCGAGAACTGCACCGGAATCCGCACCAGTGCTGGTTGACGGAGCAGCAGCAGCCGGTGAAAACGCGGGATGTTCAACCCCTGTCGGGGGTACTGCCGGTTCAGAAGCTCACCAGCGCCGCGCCC
The DNA here is from genome assembly GCA_903958395.1 of uncultured bacterium. GTDB lineage: Bacteria > Verrucomicrobiota > Kiritimatiellia > CAIKKV01 > CAITUY01 > JAABPW01. Next base: position 1,479 of record CAJBSZ010000265.1, read on the forward strand.
AAGCCGGTCGCTTGCCACCACCGTCCTCCAGGCGCACCGCCGCATCGAAATC
>CAJBSZ010000266.1 GCA_903958395.1 uncultured bacterium
ACCATTGCAGGAAAAACGCTGACTGTGGAGGTCAATTTATTTGATTTTTCAGGAGACCTTTACGGGAAAACCCTGGTTGTTTATTTTTTTGACCGTATCCGTGACGAAATAAAATTTGATAGCCTCGATAACCTGGTACAGCAAATTCATCAGGACATCATCCAGCGATGTCGCCTCGTCCAGCCAATCGCCGTTGAGATAGACGGCACCGGTGTGATGTTGCCGCCCCTTGGCTATGAACCAGTCGCCACGAATGAGGTCATTAAAGGGATTAAAGGTGCCGAAAAACGAATTTATCAGCGTCACCTTCCAGATGTCACCCTGAACCTTGACCCAGTTCCGGACTAGCTCCGAGCCGGTGATCGTCACCATCTCCCCCGCTGCCGCCTGATATGTGATGCGCCGGGTATCGGACAGCCCCCCACGCGGCGGGTTGATCCGCTCGCGGTACACGCCTTCATGAACCGTGATGACATCGCCCGGCCGAGCGAGATCGGCGGCATGTTGGATCGTGCGCAACGGAGCAGCTTGCGTGCCGGCGTTCGTGTCGTTGCCGAGGGTGGAAACATGGAACTCGGTGGCCTGGATCAAGTCTAATGGAAGTAAGGATGCAGAGGTGATGAGCTTGTTTGTGTTTCCGTTCCTTCCCTCCTCTACAGGTTTATCCTGGCGCGACATGATTGTTCCTTTCTATTTTTCTTGTTCTTTTAAAAGAACGGCTTCGGAGGAAGCTTGATCCTCTTTCTTCGCCATGTTGTCTTTGGCGCGCGATGGCACACCCTTCTCGGCGGGGTAGAGCGTCACCGGGTTGGCGCTCAAACCGGCCGGGCGGCCATCACGCTTGATCTCGGCGTTCTTCTTCGTGGCGAGATCGAGGAGTTTCGCAACGATCTCGGGATGCTGGGCGGCGACGTCGGCGCGTTCACCGATGTCGGTGTCGAGGTTGTAAAGACGCGGGGCGGTTCCGGCGGCGTCTAGGGAGATTTCTTGGATGCCCATCCCCTCTCTTTGCGGATCAAGGGCGAGCTTCCACGGCCCTTGGCGGACGGCTTGGAATGCTCCAATGGTGGAATACGTCGCATTATAATAGTGCGCTTCGCGTGGGGATTTCTTGCTTTTTCCAAACAGAAGCGGCGAGATGTCCCGCCCGTCAATCACCGGTTCAGACGGCACTGTGCCGCCGGCGAGCGCGACGCAGGTGGGCAAGATGTCGATGGTTCCCGCGACGGCGTCGCAGCTACTGCCAGCAGGGATTTTTCCCGGCCACCTCGCGAGCATTGGCTCGCGCATCCCCCCCTCCCAAGAGCTTCCCTTCCAGCCGCGCAGCGGCCCCGCGCTTCCTTTGCCTCTGTATTTATTTTCCCCTGCTAAGAAAGCCGGACCGTTATCGCTGGTAAAGACGACGAGCGTATTGTCGTCAAGGTTGAGCTCGCGGAGGGTGTCAAGGATGCGACCAGTGCTCCAGTCCACCTCCTCGACCCAGTCGCCATAGGCTCCGTTGCCCGATTTCCCGGCGAACGCCGTGCCGGGATGGAGGGGCGTGTGCACTGCGGTGTGCGGCAGGTAGAGAAAAAAGGGCTTGTCCTTGTTCATGCGGATGAAGCTGAGGGCCTCGTCAGTGTAGCGCTCCACGAGCCGGGCTTGCTCCAGGTCTGGAAGCAGCTCGATCACCTTGTCATCGCACATCAGCGGGACAACACGCGTGGTGGTGCCCTTGGCAGCCAGCTGCATGTCGTTGGAATACGGGAGGCCAAAGTAGTGATCGAACCCGTGCTTCGTGGGCAAGAATTCCGGCTGGTCGCCAATGTGCCACTTGCCGATGCAAGCCGTGGCGTATCCCAGTGCTTTTAGTCGCTTCGCGATCGTAGGCTCGACCGGATTCAGCCCCCCCCGGCTGGCCGGAAGGTAAACGCCCGTAACCGAAACGCGCGGCCCATAACAACCGGTCATCACCTGCGCACGGGATACGGAACAGACCGGTGCCGCATAGAAACTGGTGAACTTGGTGCCTTCCTTGGCCATGCGGTCCAGCTGCGGCGTCTTTTGCAAGGTCGCGCCAAACGGCCCGATGTCGCCATAGCCCATGTCGTCAACAAGGATGATGACGATGTTGGGTTTGACAGGTTTAGCAAGTTTGATTTCGGCAGCGTGCAGTGAGGTTAGCGAGGATAGTAGCAAGAGGGTGATGGGGTGTTTCATAATTACCATTTCATTGGGGATGATTAATTTACCCGATGCTCAATACATCATGTTTTCCCGGTATACCTCTACAGCATATTGGAAGTCCCGGTAGGGAACGAGCGTGGACAGCGAATGATCCGACCCGTACACATACCGCGCTCCGCGTTCCTTCATCCCTTGAAGCAGGCGGACGATTTCGCGCTTGATCAAGCTGCGGTCGCCGCTTTCCAGGATGCGCGCATCCAAGCCGCCGATGAAGGCCAGTTTGTCCCCCGTTTTTTCCGCAATGCGGAAAATATCGCAGCCGGCCTTCACTTCCATCGGATTGAGCCCGTCAAAGCCCGCCTTGACGATCAGGTCCAGCGCCGGCTCCACAAATCCGCAGGAATGCAGCACCACGGGCAGGTCGTAGGAATGAAAGAAGTCGACCATCTCCTTGTAATACGGAAAGATCAGTTCCTCAAGCGTTTGAGGACTGCAAAACAACCGGTCACGATAGCCCAGATCCTCGTGCAACCAGATGCTGTCGGGCTTGCCCGACTCCTCTATCATGATCCGGAAGTAGGTTTTGTAAAAATCCGTGTACACCCGGCAGAAATCATGAATCCATTCCGGATCTTCGATCAGCGCCATGAACATCGTGACGTCGCCCATGCTGGCTCGCATGTTTTCCCAGATGAACTGGTGGCCGTAATAGGTCCAGCAACCGACCTCGTTGGCCTTGGCCAACCGTTTCCGGGTCTCATCCACTTCTTTCAACCGTTCGCGGTCCAGAGTGAGGAGCAACGGGCGGTATTCCTTCTCCCACACCGCTCGACTGGTCATGGTAAAGTCCACATGTTCAGGCGTGCCTGCCTTGTTCTTCCACCACCGCATCACGGCCCCGGCGCCGTTACGCACCAGCTTCCAGTCATGGGTCTCCTCGATTATGTCGCTGACACCGCGCTTGGGCTGCCAGTCGAACCAGCCGCCGCACCCCTTGATATCGAATTGAAAATGCTCGGTGGGATCAACCGGATTTCCCTGTTCGTCCACAGGGTAGCCTTGTTTCACCCATTCTTTCACAGTATAACCCCAAGGGAAGTCTACAAGCCCCATGCGCGGGGCGGGCTTTTTACGAAGCAGCGCATCCACAACAATCTTTGAATCCCTCATACTCTGAATAACCTCACTTTGTCAGTTATGTTCCGTTTGTTTTCTGCCACGTCACCACCACTTGTTCGGGCGATGGCGCGGCCTGGACAAGAATACGATCCTGCCGAACCTCGACCGGAAACGGAACGGTGGAGCCACTTCGCATGGCTTTAACCTGGGCAGCATTCTCGACCGGAATGACGATTGTCAGGGGAGAATTGAACTTCGTCGCATCCAAGGGACATACAAGGGTGAAGGTTGCCTTGTTTCCTGAAATGGACTGGGTCAGCTTCGCTGAGTCCCGCTCCAAAGTGTAGAGTGAGACATTGGCGAAGGTATCCACCCAGAGCTTATCCTCGCGGCTATTCACATATTTCAGGTGATTCTCCAGTACGTCCGGGCTTGACACCGCGTTATATCCCTCCGTAATGGCGTGAATCATCCAGATCATCGCTTCGCCTTTCGTGATCGCGCGATCCACAAACCCATTGGCCTGCTCCGCCGTAAAGGTCCTGTTGGTCGGCGGCCAGTCGCCAAACCGCTGCATATTCTTTTCCCGCACGGCAATATGATATTTCAAGGCCATGGCCCGGACGGCCTCGTCCACCCCATTTCCCGGGGCACAAAACGTCAGGGGCGCCATGCCGATCTTTTCCTTGATGCACTGATAGCCCTTCGCCACCTGCTCCTCGAGTTTGTCCGGGGGAATATCCTCGCGTTTGCCATTTTTCGTGTTGATCAGTGTCGTATGCATCCAGGTATGGTTGGCGATTTCATGTCCTTGGGCGGCAAGTTCCCTGAGCTGGGGCCAACTGATACCGCCCCAGTCGCCAGGTTTCTTTTGGGACGCCTCTTGATTGGTGTCGGGCGTCTTGCCGGGGATCACAAAGAACGTGGCGTGGATGCCATACTTGTTGAGGAGCGGCACGGCCACGTCATATTGATTGCGCAAATTATCATCGAGGGTGAACGAAAGCGCCGCCACGCGATCATCCTTGAACTTGGCCACCCGGATCGCATCGGTTCGGGCATCCTGCGGCCTCATTGACAAAGCCGGG
>CAJBSZ010000267.1 GCA_903958395.1 uncultured bacterium
GCCAATAAGCGTGCCAGTTAGAATAACAGCCACCAGTTTGAACATCCACTTAGTCATATCCATGCCTCCCTGTCATACATAACCAACGAGACTGTCGTAGGCGATACTCCCGCTTGGCGGGCAACAAGCCGTATTGAAGGCGGCTCCGAGATGACGGTTTCTGTACTCATATTCTTTAACTGTTATTGGATAATACCACGCAGTCCTTTTTCATGCAAACATATTTTATGTTTTTTTACAAACACTCAATGGAAAAGTTTGCAAGATGAAGATTATCCGTAATCCGTTGATATCGGGTTGAACATTTCCTCACCAGACCGGCTAAGATTTTCTCACGCGAAGCCGACCACCTTGATGGATATCGCAAGCATAAATTGATATTATCTGAACGAATAATATCAACTTTGTGACTTTTTGAGGGAGACCCGCGCCACGGCTTTCCAGACCGTACGCCGCCTGCAACATGAACTTGTTGAATCCTACCTCGACGACATCGCGAAGCATGCCGGCTCCCTTAAAGCCGTCCGCATCGCCTCGGTCCTGAAAAACATTCCCGAACAACTTGCCCGGGAATCAACAGGATCGCGGAAGTTCCTGTTCAAGGATGTTGTCGCGGGCCGATCAAACTATGAAGTACTGGAAGGACCGATCGAGTGGCTCATCCGGGCAGGACTGGTCCATCGCGTTCCCATCTGCAGAACCGTTCAGCAACCCCTTTCAGCCCATACGGAGCCGAATGCCTTCATGTTGTACCTCTTCGACACGGGCCTTCTGGGAGCCATGCTCCACCTTGATCCGGCAATCATTCATCAGTACGACTTCGGCCACTTCAAAGGTTTTCTTGCTGATATCAACACCAAGGCCAAGAGCATGAAGACCTACCGGGAACGGTACCAACCGGAAAAAGCCATTCTCTTCTCTGGATGCGGGATAAACCAAATGGACAACGGACTCCTGCACACCCCGCTTTATCTCGCCGGCATGACAAAATCCTGAAAACAGGGTTCACGCCTTAATCGTGTTCCCAGGGCAGACTAGTATCCGGAAAATATGTCCTCGCGTTTATTTCTTTCGCCGTCTCGCCTTACCACCCTTGGCGACTTTCCTCGCCTTGGCGACAACCTTCTTCGTCGGCTTCATAGCATCCAACCGCTTACGAGCCTCGGCCTTGCCAATGCTCTTGATCGATAGGATGGCCGCCTTGGACGCATGCTTGAGCTTCAACATTCCCTTCTGTCGCTCCCAAGCCCGAACGCCACCAAGGGAAACGCCAGTCAATTTTCCGAGCTCCTCCTGAGTGAGCCCCAATTTCCGCCGAAGGCTCTTTACACCCCTGCCTAGGATCCTGACTTTGTCGTCCACGGGGGCTGCGGCAGGGGCGGGCTGGGTCGACACCAGATTGATGACCACAATGTTCAGCCGCTTGATTTCCTTCTCCAATACGGACAAGCGGTTCTTCAGGTCAACCACATCAGGTCTGACTTTGGCATTTGCTTTGCGCACGGGCGTAACGGCAACTTTGGCCTCATGGCGTGAGATACGGCTGATTTCTTCTCTCAGAACTTTAGCGATGTTCGGCATGATGGCTCCTTTAATGTTTCCCCATAAAATACGCTTCTCGGGCCTGAGTTCAAACTGAATGTGTAGAGAAGAAATGAGGATGGACAGCAACAGGTGGTACTGGATCTCCATTCGCCGGTCGAATATGGCGAGCATTTCCATCCCAAAATCGCCTATGGAGCCTCGAATGCACTAAATATCTCCCGGGAAATCTCCCGGAATCGGGATACGCCTGAAAATGGCAGTTTTGACAAACTTTTGTCGGGAATTGCACAAAGTATTGAGGGTCAATGACAAAAGATTGTCGGCTTGGGGATGGGGTTGACAATATTTTGTATGGCGCGCCCACGGGGAGTCGAACCCCGCTTCCCAGGATGAAAACCTGGTGTCATGACCGCAAGATGATGGGATAGAGAATCCCGCAGGAACTCAATATAACTGATCTTTCGCCGCCACGCACCAGACTCTGGCAGGTGATGCTGGCCTCAACTTTCCAGTCGCCCGTAAAGTTGCTTGATTGGGTTGTTCCACCTCTTTACTCGAAATAATCCCCCCTATTTCTGACAGCCTATAGTAAACCCCTCCGGCACCGGCGGCTTTGGCGGACGGGGGAGGCACAGAAATACAATAAACGTATTGTACAAACTTCATCTTCTAACAGCATATATGTTGTTATGTGTTGACAAATAAACAGCACATATGTTGTACTTGTTTCCGTGATCAAGAGATTTATCAGGCAATTGAAGGAGAACAGCCATGAACAAGAATAAGCTCATCAGGGAACAACTGGAGGCATCCCTCCAGCGACTTGCTCCACTGCGCGGTGTCAACCCGCCCCCGAAGGGATGGGTGCGGGCCATACGCGATGCACTCGGGATGACCGCCAGGCAACTGGCCGGTCGGCTCGGCATCTCCCAGCAGTCCGTGGCCCGCATCGAAAAGGATGAATTGTCGGGGTCGGTCACGATCAAGACCATGCGCCGTGTCGCGGACAGCCTCGATTGCGTGTTCGTCTGCGGCTTCGTGCCGCGCTCAAGTCTGGAAGCCACCGTGCGCAGACAGGCGGAACAGCTTGCATCCAGACGCCTTGCCCAAGCATCCCAGACGATGGCACTGGAGGATCAGGGGCTCAAGGCCGAAGAGAACAAGAAGGTTCTGTCCGGAATGGTGGACGAACTGGTCGATGAATTGCCTTCGAATCTATGGAGCGAACCATGATGGACTTTGAATACCCGGAGGGGGCCACTCCCCTCGATCCCGATGAATCCGCTGGCTTACGCCTCACGCATGTGACAACACGGGGCGAGTTGGACCGATGGGAACAGGATAATATTGTCTAGGCTTTGGCATGGCTGGATCGGACAAGGCCGAAGGACATCCTGAACGAGCAATTCATCAAGGAACTCCACCGGCGCATGTTCGGGCATGTCTGGCGGTGGGCGGGGCACTTCAGGCAGACCGACAAGAACATTGGCGGGCCTTGGCACCAGATCCCGATGAACCTGAAGAATCTTTGTGATGATGCGCGCATGTGGATGGAGCTTCACGAGGAGGCCCCGGATGAACTGGCTGTGCGGTTTCACCACCGGTTGGTGTCGATTCATCCGTTTCCAAACGGGAATGGCCGCCATGCACGTCTGATGACCGACCTGCTCCTTGAAAACATCCTCAAGCGCCCGAGGTTCACATGGGGAAGCGAAGACTTGTCGCGGGTCGGCAATGCCCGGCATAGGTACATAGCGTCCCTCCACGCGGCCGACGTTCAGAACTATGGACCCTTACTGGAATTCGTGCGCACGTAGCCAGCAGAATCGGAGTGAGTTTTTAGACCGGCAAATCACTTTCGGTGGCACATCGGTGGCACATTTTGTACGCCGAAACGAGGGAAACGAGGATTTCGAGGATTCTGATAAGCGTCACAAGCCCTTGCGGATAATGTAATTGTTCCAATATCAACGAGTTGCGAAAAACGGCCTGATCTGCCTCACATGCAAGAGGTCACAGGTTCAAGTCCTGTAACGCCCACCATTCGACGCGTTCGCGTTGCTCGCTTGCTCATGGCAGGCCAAAATGAGGAGAAATAGCGAGCGAGGCGAATGCCCTGAGCCTGTCGAAAGGCAGCCCGTCCTTTCAAGCGCCCGATCCCACTGCCCCGAAAAAGCCTATCGCCTGGTTGGTTCCGTTCCGCCCCTGACGAGTCCCGAATACATGACGTAGGGCATACGGCGGCATGACGGGAATCCCGGCCCGTTTACACCACCTTTCCAGTCGTTGTCGCAAAGTACCAGCCGAATACGGAATCCCGTCGTCATTTAAGAAAACATAATCCGATATTACGCGGAAAGAATTGGCTAAAAAGATTGGCCTCAGCGCAGACGGCATCAAGTATCCCTTGGCGAAATTGAAATCAACCGGGGTAATCCGACACATGGGGCCACCATGGTAATTGAGTTATCGGTTGTTGGTTATTAGGGAAACGGAATAATTCAGGATCAGGAAAGATCAGAAATGACACGAACGAAAATCGCGGGGAAAGAGCCCTGCGCCCTATCGCATCTTGAAAATCGAGCCGCGCGGATAGGCGGTGAC
>CAJBSZ010000268.1 GCA_903958395.1 uncultured bacterium
AACAACGGTCAGTGATGCGCGAAACGTCGGCATTATTTACAGATTCAGAACCACATCAAAGCGACCCATGACATCGCAACACTCATAACATACTCATTATTAACGCATTACGATTGTTTACGAAAAACAATTCGCTCTTGGCACATGGAATGCTAATAAAAGACAGGCGATGTTATTAATGATGATAATAGAAAGGTGGCGCGTGATGAAAAAGTTATTGTTAATTGGTGCATGTTTGATAGGTGTAGCAACGTGTCAGGAGGCTAATGCGATTCTTATTCTGGATCTTGACAGTACCCCACCATTGGCAACGCCAGTAAAGCTAGTTCCGCCTGCCAAAAATCCCTCAATTGATGAGATAGCTGCAGCACTTGGCGTTACGACGTCAGATATAGGGATTGAAATTTATAAGTGCGCACCTGGCGGAACAGAATCTGATGTGCTGGCGAGTTCCTATAGCACGATTTTCGATCCCCTTACTGGAGGCGGTACGGCGGATATAGTATGGAATGGGCCCTTTGTTGCAAATGCCACCTACCTCTTGATGAAAGATGGGGATTTGGGTTCATACGTATGGAATATAAGTACCTGGGATGGAATGGAAACGATACGAATACTCGATTGCTTTCCCACAAAAAACAGCGTGTCACATGTTGAGTTCTTTGGTGCTGTCGGCACTAGAGTTCCTGACGGCGGCACAACGGCACTGTTGCTGGGTCTTGCGACCTTGAGCTTAGGATACCTTCGTCGGCGAATTTGACATACGTGCCGACAAGCACGACGAGGCTTTGCAGAATCCCCGGTTGTTAACTCGACCGGGGATTTAGTTGTAAGACACCTGACTACAGGGCCGCCAGTTTGCGAAGCGCGGAGTCCTTAATCTCGCCTGCAGGAAACTGCTTAACCCAGGCAGCAACAGCTTGGGGATCCTGTTGAGTCCATCGCTGAACAATGGCGATGGCGGCCTGATTCTGGGACTGGCCAGGCCACATCGCCTGGGTGGCCAGTATGACTGCCGATTCAGGATTCTGGTCAGCCATAGCTGTCGCAATGGCCGCCAGCACTCGTTCACGCAGGGCCAGCTCTGGTATCTTGCAGGCCCACTCCGTCGACGCTTGGGCATCGCTTCCAGCCCACTGACTCACCGCATGGACCAACAGGTCATCCCGATCCCGACCGGGTGGAAGTGACGACGCCAGGGCCAGTGCCTCGAGGGGCTGCGTCCTGGCCGCTTCATACCCCAGATTCATCAGGACAAAAGCTTGGGCACCGTCAGCAGGGAGACTGTTGGCCCATTTGATCGCGACCGCCAAGTCGCGTTCAGCCCATGCAAGGGCGACCTGGTTAAGGGCCTCCTGTCGCATGGCGGGATTCGCTTGTTTCTCCGCCCATACGGCCGCAGCCGAGGGATCTTCCGCAGCCCAACGTCGGATGAGGGGTTCCTGTTCTTCGGCGTCAGAATTGGGTGGCTCTTCAATACTTCCCGGGGAAACGACTATTTCCCGAGGGTCTTTCGGAACAGCCAAAACAGGCTCGGCCGACTGCTCAGGATGAACAATCGCCGCACGGAGTGCGCCTCCCACCTTATTGAATGGACCGTCGGGGGTTGCCACGCTCCCGGCCAGTGACTTGCCCACACCATGAGTATTAGCACCTTGGGGGCTCGTCATGAAGCCCGCCGTCAGCAGGATGCTCCCCAGAACAATGGCCGCACTCAAAAGCCATTTCATGGGGTCACCGTGACATTGGCGGTCGTGGCTGTGCTGAGGGAGGTCGTATTACCAGACGCCGTCACAAGCCCAATCGAGATTGTCGAGGCCATCGTAATGGTTTGGCTTCCGATGCTCGTCCATGAGGTCCCGTTGGAAGACTTATACGCTATGATCTTCGAACCATTACGCACCAGGCGAATCCAGTTATTCGGCGCCACATTACCGGTACTCAAGGTTGTTTTGGATGAGCTTCCTGTGCTGCTACGTCGAAGGAACTCCACCTGACCATTAGCCAGCAAAGAGAGGGCGGCATGCCGGGAACCGCCGGTGAGCGACTCACGAATCATAATCCCCGCCTTGGCGCCTGTACCCGCGTTCTGGAGGGCCGCGACCCGCGCCTTGATTTCGCCATCGACACTCAGCGTCTGGTACACGTAGCGGAAATTATCTGCCGTGCCACTAATATTGCCTGCGCCGGAGACGGTATAAACATCATTGGAGACCGAGACATTACCGGCCGCGATGCCGGTACCGATATCCTGGGTACTCCAAGGGGCAGGCAGGGTAGCAACCACAACGACCTGCGTATTCGTAGGCGGCGAGGGCTCAACGACAGGCGGTGGCGCTGAGACCGTAACAAGCACCGTAGCCTGGGCGCTGTTACCGGCCGCATCGGTAGCCGTCAGCAGCACGGAGGTCGTTCCGACCCCGATCAGGCTACCAGCGACGGGAGACTGTGTTAGACTGATGCTAGACACCGGGGAACAATTGTCGGAGACGGTGGCATTCTGCGTCAAATTGGGAACGGAGGCCAGTCCGCTCGCATCAGCAGTCAGCGATGCCGTGGCAGTGACGGATATCGAGGGCGCGGTTGTATCAGGAACGGTCCAAACGAGCTCTGAGGAATAATCACTCTCGACCGCATTACCATCAACCGCCGTGACCGCGAAATAGTAGGTTGAACCCTGAAGAAGACCGGTCACCGCGCAGGTGTTGGTATTCCCCACCGTCGTGACAGTTGAATAGTTCCGCGAGGTCGTGCCGCAGAAGACCTTGAAGCCGGTCAAGTCCATCAAAACGGTTCCATCGGCGTTACTGGTCGGCGGATCCCAAGCCAACTGCACATCTGCAGCCTGCGCTTTGAACCCCAAAGAAACCAAGAACAGCCCAATCGCAAGGCCCTCTCTCTTGACTCGCTTGACGAAACTTATCACTTAAACCCCCTTGACCTCGAAAGACCGCTTTCTCACATTCGCAATTCCCGTTGAATTGCGACGAGTACTTCAATAGCGCCTTCCGTGCCGAGGGGGCACATGCGGTCATACTACAAGCAAATCATGCCCATAATAATTCCCTAAATCGCATCATAAGTATTTGCTTATAAACATAATATGAATTATTGAGACATGATCACCACCTCCCTCTCGATCTGGAAATCAATTATCACAAATGAGAACGCGCGCATGTCAAAGGGCAAAAAAAAGGTGGCAGTTAGACTGCCACCTTTTCAGAGCGCAAATTGCCACACACAAGGGCCTCTTCGTTGTTACTGATTCGAACCGCTTACCACTGCCCAGAAATAGGCAAGTATCTCTTCCGTTACAGTTCGAAATCCCTCGCTTGTATTCCACCAACACCCCTTGTCGTAAGATGCATCGGGATGCGCGATGATGCCAACTTCAACGGCATCACCCTAAAAGCCAATGTTCATTCATGATGCAATTGCCGATTTCACAGGGACACGGTTAAGGGTGTTGAGTATCATCGCCCGGTAAAGTTTACGGGTCAGAACACGACGAATTGTGCCAAACAGGGATCGAAGCCTGTCCTCAAAAGAAAGTAGTTTCCAATTGTGCCACAGTGACAGCCCCCTAAACCGTGTAACCGGAAGGCCAGCCATTCGTAAAACCATGCGCCGCCCCCAGACGGCCCCTTTCTTCGCCAGCAGGCCGGACTGCGATTTTACCAGCTTCCAGTTCTCCGCAGGCATTAGCACCAGATAACCTGCCGCCATTGCACCTTCAACGATTTCTCGACCTCTCTCGGTACGGGCCAGCACCAGTGAATAACCAGCATTCTTGCCATCTGGTTCGTCATACCACGGATCACCGCAACTAATGTCAGCCAATTCACCGGTACCATCGGGCCACAACTGGACCGACCAGGGACGATACGCCTGAAGAAAAGCCCAACTCTCGTGATAGGTCATCTTTTGGCACGGCTCCGATTCACCGCGCCGTACGGGCGCAAAGGACCCCGGCCAACCTAGACCGCGGTACCGGAGGCTGCCTACACTTAATGGATCGACGCCTAGTTTCTCCAATAGCGCCACTGTTCCTCGCGTTGAAGGGCTGCCGGCACAGAAGAAAGACAGTGTCACCCCCACCTTCTGGTCGAGCGCAGGTCGTAGTTTGCTCGCATTACGTAGAGCCGCAATCTCGGAGGGCTGACCGACCACCACACAGGGATCCGGAGCGCTTTCGACTAAGCCAAGGCCATAACACACCGAAGCCGGCGAATAACGGGAACCGGTCGCGGCCAGCAATTCGGGCCTGATCCGACTCAGGCGGGTACAATTGCGGAGCGGATCATCGGGATCTTGCGCGATGTGTAATACGCCGTGCATGCCCAAGACTTCAATGCAAAAGGCCCCTATCGCCGTCAGAACGCCGCCTGATGAGCCTTTAAAACGGATCTCCGGATCTACAGCGTGGCCTTCCCAGATCGCAACCGTCGGTCCCCACTCATTAGTGAAAGAGTCTCGGGAATCCGAGTTGGGTCGCAGGACATTGCTTCGAAAATCACTTTGCACTGCGGGACAGACATCGAGGCATTCCCGGCACGATCCGCAACTTGCGGTTTCAATCACCGGTCGGATACCCTCATCCAAGAAATCCACCAGTTTCACCTTTTGCTCTGGGCAAATATAGGCACAGGCACCGCAACCCAAGCATAGTCGCCAATCCACTACATCGGAAAGTTTGTGAATGCGCTGCATCTTTAAAATCGGTTAACCACGCACAGACAGCACCGGTTTTGAACTACTGACACACACATTTGGAGTAATTCCTTTTACCATATCACTAAAAACATCGATAAGTTTTTGGCGTGCTTCATCGGCACGCTGCATCAAGCCAAACCGCACGCGATTGCGTTGTTGATACAAGGCAACGATCCGACCTAAGGCTTCATCCTGGGAGGCTGATCGGGCATCAACAACCCAATCAGCCATTTCCACAGATTCAAAAACGCCAAAGAATTTTCGACTGTAAGCCACCCCCACACAAGGAACGCCTTGCGACAGCGCGGCGATACAGGCATGCATGCGGGAACCAATGAAGAAATCGCACTGCCCAATGATCCCTTTCAGCTCATGCTGATCATACTCGGCCGTGATCATCCGAATGCGTTTGCGTAAAACCGGCGGCAAACTGTCCCTGAGTTTCTCGGCCGCTTCATTGTCGTTTTCAACCTGACCACGCAGAGCATAAGTATGCGGCACTAGCCACAATTCTCCCGGCCCGGCGGCCAGCAGTTCTTCAACCAGCTTTGGTAAGAATGCAGCGTAATCGAAATTGAGGCCAAACATGTTCCGGCGAGTGTAGCCGCCATTGTACAGGAGCCCGTTGACATTCAGGCCAATGACTCCAGGAGGAACACGACCGGACAGTGGCGGGTCCAGTTCGATTTGTTCAGGACAGCTCGGCTCCAGGGAAAAGGCCACATCCGGACTGAGCAGCACCTCCTGATGAGCGCCCACCAATTCCCGGGCCACCCTCTGGCTTTCTTTATCACGGGCAATGATGACGAACGACCGCCTTAAAAGAAATCGCGCCAGCCAACGCGCCACAGCACTGTTATAAGGCCCATAGGTCTGCGGGAACTGCACCAGCGTGCCTTTCACCAACAAGACACTCCACCCCATAAGAAAGCCCACCATAAAATTCTTCATGCCATAGATATCACTGAAACTGTCACCTCCGCGTACATCGCCCACAATATTTGACTCTACCACCGTCTTAATCCACGGCGTGGATCGGGCAATGGCGGAACGGATGCCCGCAAGCGGTACCAACCGGTACAACACTGACATGAGAAGGATCCATATCAGATGATCAGTCGGACGTGAACATGGCGACAAACGGCAAGGCACAACCGGAATCAATTGCCATTCCCCTCCCACGCGGAATGACGCAGGCTGATTATCCCGATTGCCAAGCAACAGCACAACCTTGCCTCCTTGCGACGCGCTCGAGCAGAGGTTGATGAGCGATGTCCCCAAGGCCAGCACGCCGCGATTGCCGCTACTTACCGGAGTGCCCATGATGGCGATACGAAAATTCATTAGAAAGCATCCACCATATTGGCCCGCAAATCCTCATAAAGGACAACAGGATCCTGAACCCGGGAGATGTGGCGATGATGCCCGCTCAACCAGCCACGGACTGTCCCCTTTATCATGGGGAGACAATTTGAAGTGACTGTCGTGTAAGTGGTGTTGAGTGGCAACGATGTCCGCCACTTTTTGCGAATGTAGAGGTAAGTTTTCCAGAACGAAAATGGCATGTATTTCCAGGCATTGCTGTTATGCAGCGCGAAACAAGGAATGGCATAACAGCGACGGGCCTGCCGTTCCGCCTGCAAACACAAATCCGTGGTGCCAAGCTGGAATTGCGCATTGGGGATGGCCGTATCGAATGACAAGCCGGAATTCCGTCTCATGGCAAAGACAAATTCATCCAGAACGCGCACTTCAGCCGGGACCGCAAAGGGAGTGCCGACAAAGCGCTCCAAACCCGTGGAATAGATGAAACCACGCCCCTGGCCTTCGCGTGTCGCGCCAAAAAGGCCAATGACACCCCAGTGGGGATCGTGCTTATCCAGCCATGCGAGGGAACGCTCAAAAGACAAACGCCATGCCTCAGGCAAATAGGCATCCGGGTGCGCAAACACCATGATCTCCGCCTCACACTCACGTGCAGCCGCCTCGTAAGCATGGGCCACAGTGGCAAACCCTTCCTTCACAATGACTTGTTGCGCGGACTTAAGTGCAGGCGACCGAAGCAGTGTACTCTGAAGCACTGCCTGATCTTTATATACTGCCGCAATTACAGAATAGCTCATGGGAACCATAACCTCCAATTTCCTGTGCGCAACTCATCCACAACTTTCCAAGCCTGCCTGCGGGATTCCGGCATCGCCGTGATGTGGAGCAGGCTACAGAGCACCCCGCTCAAAACGGCGACGGTCAACACAATCACGGGATTTAGCCGATGGAATCCCAGCCATGCAGCAAGTCCTGCAAAGCCAATCATAAGCATCCCCAAGCTGGCAGGAAAGAGGCTCCAAGTCCACGGCACACTGTCCCTGCGGCTCAGCCGGATAAATGACACTGCTGATGCCAGCACCTCTCCCGCGGCCCCCATGGCGGCAATCATCCACACTGGCTGCTTTGCCTGCGCCAACACCAGGGCCAGCAATAACACGCTCACCCGCCAGAAGTTTGAGTACATCTGATTCTGTGAATCCGCCTTGGCCAGCGCAGCGACGGATGGCGCGAACCGGATGATCCGCAGCGCATTTGCAACCGCAAGCCATGCAAGAAGGTGGCCGGTTCCGCAATATTGAGACCCGAAGGCTATTCGCATAAAAGCCTCGGCGCCTAGAATTAACGTGACCCCATAGAGCACGGCAAACCCGCAGACCCCCTCCACCACCATTCGGTAACGCTCACGGAACTGAGGGGCATCATCCTGAATCTTTGCCATGAGCGGTAACATGAGCGAGGGGAAAATGCGGGCAAAAATAAAACTGGGAACCGTAGCGAGAGCACCGGCAGCCGCAAAAGCGGCCAGGTCAGTCATGGAATAATACGACGCCACGATGAACTGGTCCCCCTGAAACACCCCGAACATCAGGAATCCATTCGCCACCAAGGGCCAACCGAACCGGAGCACCCGGAAGGCAATCTCACGATCCAATCCCAACTCATATGACCGGCCGGCCATGAGATGGGAGGTGATGGTGGTGCAGATGGCCTTGAGGACCAAAAGAGCCAAAACGGCTCGGTAATCCGGCAACCACACGGCCATCGGCCAAGCCATCAGGGTAATCAGGAGTTGGGGAGCCGCCGTGCTGATCGTCGATGGAAAGTAACGGAATTCCCGTTCCATGCGGCACACGTCCAGATGCTCCAACCCCTTCAACAAGGGCAGCAGCGCCAAGAGCTGGAATGGCCGGGCATCCCCCTTTAATCCGAATAGTGCTGCCAACGGGGCGGCCGCCAACAAAATCAGCATCGCACCGGCAAGTCCACCAACAAGCTGGACAGTATGCGCGGTCGCCATGAAGCGGGGACTGTCCCCCTCCTTGTCCTGTACCAGGAACCGGCCTATGGCCATTTTACTTGAGAACTCCAGAATGGTCAGAACCATTCCAAAGGTAGCCGCCACACCAAAATCCGCCCTGGCGAGTAACCTCGCCAAAAGCATATTTCGCAAGAATGAAAGGCCATGAACCGAGAGTTCACCCAAACTCAGCACCAGGGTTCCGCGCAAGATGGAATGTCGGAGATTAATAAGGCTAACCGCCAAGAGGTAAAGAGATTATACAGCGTAACATCAGGCAAGTCGCAGGATCATGATCGATTAGGGAGTAACGCGTCTCAAGCCGCTCGGAGCGGCGGGAAGCGTGCTCTTGCGATACTCAAACGCGCCCCGATCCCAGACGCCATCGGCACCCCGGGTTTTCCCGCTCATGTCTATTGAACTATCACGCTGTCCGAAAAAAGAGTCGGCGGAAGAATCCCACCAATCCTGCGCCGCAAGAATCAAGCCCGGGGAAGTTCCTAAAGCCAACGAAAAGTTGTTGCCAGCATAGTCTGCAAAAATTCCAGAACTCAGTCCCGTCTGTTCATTTGGTTGTCCTGGCGCGCTCAAGCCTCCGGCCGCCATGTAGCCCGCCGTCCACGCCGTTCCTATAGCCACGTTTTCACAGTTATAATAGAGATTGTTATAGGTAAACATGCTTGTTGTGTTGGTGCTACGCATGAAAAAACTGGCGGCATTATTACTGCTCATGGAGCTGGCCTTGTTAATGTTTACAAAAGTATTGTTATAAACATAGAAGTTTGAAATCACGGCTCCAGTCCACCCGTTGCCGATCAAACCACCGGTTCCGTTGAACCCGTATCCTGTTCGTGTTCCGGTCGGCACAAAGACCACGTTTCCGTAAAATCGGAAATTCGAGTTGGTGGTGTTTGAGGCCCCGAAGGAAACCAAGCCCTGCCCCTCATTCGATTCCCAGACATTATTCCGGAAGATAATGTCGCTGCCGCCGTAGAACATCTGGACGGTCTGCCCATGGTAATCAGGCGACAGGGCGCGCAACATGCCATAGCGCTTGATGTAATTGTTTTCAAACAGAAGAAACTTTGCCTTGGAAATCTGGATTCCATCCTTACCGCAATTCTCAAGCAGGCAGTTCTGCACTTTAATGTAATTGGCATCACCCGTATAACGCAATCCCACCGTCCCGTTGTTCACATCCCCATTGGACGCATTATAGACGTGCATAAACCGAAGGGTTACATTGCTGGCCACCAAAGCAATAATCCCCCCCCAATTATTCGTGGAGGCGGAAGCGATCTTGAAGCCAAAATTTTCGGAATGGTTATTGGGAATCATGTTCGTACCGTTGCCATCAATGACGTAGAACCCCTTCGTGATCGATACAAGGGAACCTAATACGGCCTGTCCGGAACCGTACGAATCTTGCCAGCCAATATCCGTTCCATGGTCGGCTTTGGTAGCTTTCTTGATGGTAATCACAAGATTCCCCGATTCCGCATCCGCAAACGTGTGAGACGTATAATTACCGTCAGCGACATAGTAGGTGTCCCCACGCGTCAATGCCGTCGGAAGATTTGTGCTGGCGTTCGTCCAATCTGCACCGGTTGCGCTTCCCGCTGCCCCGCTCCTCACAAAATGGTTGGCCGCAAACAGGGAGGCCGTACCCCAAAACAGCACTAGCACGAAAATACCGCATTTTTGCGTTTTCATAATTTTCTCCTCGGTAAGGCTATCTGAAATTTTCACCCATCTAGCACCGTAATGCAAACAATTGCCTTCATATTTGAGTCTTTAAACAAGCATATATTGTACCAATCAGACCGCTTTACTGGATTTCACATCCCTTTCATCTTGGAAAGCATCAGGACTACCTTCAGAATCGGACTCCTCTTCTGCCGCTGCTGCTGCCGTCGCAGGCAACGACCCAAGAATTCCCAAGGTGACGCAAAGGAAGACAATGGACTGATCAAAGTAGGATACGGAGAAGCACGTGATGGTGTGGGCAAACAAGTTGGCACCCACTGACCAGACAAGGAATCGCTCCGGAAACGGGGCTTCAGCACGCAACTCCAGGTACTGGCCAACGTTTGAAAAAGCGACCCACAAAGCACAAATGAAGAGGATCATGAGGGGTAGCCCCCCCGACACGCCGTATGCCAAATAATGATTCGTGATATCGCAATGACTGGGCATGGAGGGAAGTCCGTTAATCATCCAATGCCGGGTATAATCTGTACCGGCAAACCACCATTCATTGAGATGCCTGGACGCTGAACGGATGAGCTCCACGCGATGCCAACCGGTACTGCTCCCCGTCAGATCGATCCGGGAGAAAAGGAAGTAGGCAGGGTCCTTCATAACCAGATCGAGCAGAATGTACCCGATCACAGCGGCAATCCGCATCCGACCGGTAAGATGACGCCACCGCCATATGCCAAGTCCTAATAAACCAAACATGACACTCATCAAGGGACCACTGGAGGTACTGGAAATCACCATCGTCGAGGCCGCCACGAGTCCGATCACCGCCGTGACCCGGTTTTGCCGCCAGACACCAATCATGAGGGGAATGCACATCGCCCCCACGGTTCCCGCGAGAATAGCGTGACCAAAAGGCCCTGCGGCGCGCAATTTCCCATCTCGCACCTCCACCACCTCTGAAATACCACCCAACATCGCGAATAAATTGCGACCGGTACCTTTCTCGTTGGCCATTTCCATTGCAACCGGCACTAAAAGGAATGCGATGATCTGGATGATCTGGACAATATCTTTCGTGCCCTGGCAAAACATTCGCATCAAAAAATAGATACCCAGGGTGTTGTAAGCAATTCCCAGGCGCAGCACGAGAGCATCGCCAAAAGGCCGGTGGAATACACTGGCGAACACCTCCCACGTTCCCCACATGATCATCACCCAATCCAGCCTATTGAGACCTCCCGGAAGCCGTTCTCTCCGCGCCAAGGCTCTCAGAACACCCAACAACACCAACACGCGAACTATCGTGAAATGAAAAGGCCCCACCATGAGAACCTGGGCAAACGTGATATAGCAGGCCGCCATCAGCAATGGCAGGGGTGCCCAAGATCGCGGCAACCGCAATATCGCTACGGAGGTGATCAGCAGAAATAGAAACCCGATGACGTTCATGAGGCACCACGCCAACAGGGCTGCACCCGGTCATAGGATTCTTTCATTAACCGGCGCACGACAGGCCATAGACGGTAATGAGGCGCCGAAACTTCCCCCGGCAAGATGGCGTCTGCGGGTTTTAAACGTACGTCGATGGCGGTCATACCGGACACGTCAATAACAGGGTTGACAGGATCCAACCGGATCCAGTCGCGGGCAGGCCGGCAAACTGTATTTGGCATAACCTCAATTTCATCAGCCCCGCCACAGTTCGAAACAAAACTCATATCCGTAACCCCCTCATCCACGGGAACATGGATCCTCCTGGCGTGCATCCTGACCTGAAGGCCACCCCCTATCCGACGGGTAGAATAATTTGTCCGTGCAATCCCCTTCATGTCCGACCAGACCACGGGACCAAGCTGGTTGATGGCGCGCGCGGCATCCTCCAAAAGGCCGAGGCCATCCGCAAGGTCCTGATGATGCCCAACCGGGATAATGGGTTGCCCTAAATACGCGCTAAACAGCACCTGGGAAGCACAATCGCAGGATAGGCGAAATCGGGGAATCACAGGGAGTCCGCCTCCCAGCTTCTCGACGATGTTCAAGCCAAAACTCGGAGCCCATGTCGTATGAGGATTGCTTTTCAGCAATGACCCCCTGGAGACACACGCGGCTTCAAACCCGAGCCGTCGCATGGCCTCACCAGCCCGCTCTGAGCATGCCCCGTGAGGGGCAGCCATTACACGCGAGATGCTCACTCCGGCTTTCTTTTCAAAGCGGTCCATTCGCCGTAACGCCTGGGCAACCAACTGCCTCTGTTCCGCCTCACTCGTCCCTTCACCAAACTCGCAATGGGTATGATTATTTCCATGAATGAGCAGGGAGAGCTCGCGCGGATGTCCCAGGAACAGGGAGACGACTGCCTGACTGGAGCCCCAAGCATCAAAAGGGATGGTGGCAAACGCGACGTGGTAATGATGCTGCCTGGCATGTTCTGAAATGGCCTTAAAATTTACAAAGCCATATGAACCCCAGTGCAGGTTGGGATCATCAAACATAAGGCATGCGCGAAGTGGCGGGCGTACCCATGCCAGCTCCTGGGTGAGGTCGCGCAGAAAATGCAATAACGGGAGCAAACCAATAAATCGTTCCCGCGAAAAATGATCCGCTAAACAGTCCGAGTGGCTTTTCTCGGGGGGAGGGACAGCCAAGATGTCAAACCGTACGTCTTCGACTCTGCAGCAGCTCCAAAATGGTACCCCGCCACTCTCCCCGAGGATTTCATCTCCGGGCTCAACACTCAATGGAGCACTTTCCCTCCCCCGATCTTCCACCAACTTCTTCCCACGAAGAATGGCTTCGAGTTGCGGCGTATCAGACAAATTCACTTCCCTCAGTCCGGGAATTTGGCCGGGGGACAACCGGTCTTCGTAAAGCAGAATCCGCTTTGAAATTTTCAGCAAGGTAGCCCGGGAGGCATTTGACGCGCCGGGCAGTAAAATGAGGCCATCATAATAGATGCCTGCCTGAAAAGGGACGAACTCAACAGGAAACAGGTCTGCCAGCGCACTCCAGAGTTCATTTCCCGGATCGAAGCCACCCACCCCGACACGTTTAATTGGTTCATTGACACGTTGCATCTTGAAAACCCGAATCTCCCGGGGGGCTCCAAATTAACGAAAATATCCGCGTGTCAGCCGTCTTATCTGCTCACCACGGACCAGGGAAACCAGCTCAAAAGAAAGGGCCCTGGGTCGCCTGGTCACATAACACCAGCAGAACGCCAGCCACCGTGTTAGCGCACCGATTAGAAAAGGATATTCAAAACACCGGACAGCACATTTCAGCAATTGAAAAACGGGATGATTTCCAACGGCATATTCACGAACCCCCATTTTCCATTTGCGTCGCAGGACATTGCCGTCCCTTGCGTTCCTGGGCTTAAGATGCACCACGATCAAGTCAGGGAACGTCCTGGTTTCATAACCATGGGATCTCGCCTGTAAACACGTAAGGGAGTCCCACCCTCCCTCGGGAATCGCCACCAACCCACCGAGTGATTCAAAACACTCCCGCCGATAAAATTGCGTCGCACCCGCAATATCGTTAAGATATTGACGTTGCGCCAGACGCCTGCCGGCAACAACATCAACGACAAGCCCCCCCACGAGTCCCAGCCGTGGATTTTCTTCGAGTCGACCGATCAATTTTTCAAAATAATCCCCGGCAAACCGAAGATCCGCATCCAGTAAACCAATAAAGCGATAATGGGTGCACTGCAGCTTAACGTAACCATACTCCGTGGCGTGTACGACATCCGCAAAACTATTCTGAAGGGGGCCAGGCAAATGTAAAAGTCGTATAAACGGATGTTGCCGGGCCCACTTCCTCACGATATCACTGGTCCCATCATTACACCCGTTGCACACAATCACCCATTCCGCAGGAAGTGTCGTCTGCTGGACCACCGCTTGAATCGTGGCCTCGATTGTCGCGGCCTCATTCCGGGCAGGGGTAATAATGACGTATGGCGCGAACATCCTATTGAACTGACGGTGTCGGCACTGCCTTGCAAGGACTGATCAGGCCTACGCTCCACAGTATCGTGTGCCAGCGCTTTAACAATGCCGGCTTCACATGCTTCCGGCATTGACAGAACAAGTTCGGCAGTAAAAGCGCCCCCAACAATGGCGCCTGAAAAAGCATGGCTAGCCCTAACCCGAAACGATACCTTAGCGCGGATCCCCACCCATCATTCTTACGAAAGTACAGCCAACCGGATTCCGCCATGAGCAGGGTGGAAAACCGGCTATACTGGCCTCCACTACTCTTCCCACCGTGATGAACAATGATCGCATCCGGCACATAATAATTCCTCCACCCTCCCCGACGCACCTTTAGGCAATAGTCCATATCCTCAAAATACATGAAATAATCCTCACTGAAACGGCCTACTTTTTCAAATATATCCCTGGTAGTCATGAGGCAGGCACCGGTAATACCCTCCACTTCAACGGGATCCCGTGCATCCTTATATAGTGCTGCTTTACCCCAAAGACCAGACGCCGGAAACCAGCGTTGAAGCAGGTTTAAGCCCAGCAGCTGGTTACTGACCGTCGGCAAGGATTGCACGCAACTGGTTTGTAACGTCCCATCCGTGTTTAATATCCGCCCTCCGACAACCCCCGCCGCTGGCGATGTCTCCATCGAACGAATCAAACGTAATATGGCCGTGCGGACGATCTCCGTATCGGGATTCAGAAACAGCAAATTCCGGCCATAACTTTGTGATGCTGCCAGATTGTTAGCCTTGGCGAAGCCAATATTTTCTTCACTTTGAATATAACGGACTACCGGGAACTGGCGGGCCAACATTTCCCCACAGCCGTCGAACGAAGCATTATCAATGACAATCACCTCGAATGAGAGATCGGACAGGGATGCATATACCGACTGCAAACACTTGAGGAGGTAATCCTTTGAGTTCCAATTGACGATGATAATCGAGAGTTCCATGTGTGCGCCTGGCTTAATTGGACACAACGGCACAGTCCTCAATCTGCTTCACCAGCACCTGCAAGGCATGCCGGTCACGAGACAACACCGTGGTGTCAGGGACGCGCCTGGCAATGTGGATCTTACCCTGCACTTCCGCCGCATTCTCAATCAATACAAGTCTGCCGCTCTCGGAAAGATAACGATCCACCGCACCAATTTTCCCCCTGAAAATGCTATAGACCGGCACTCCCAAGGCAGCGGCTTCGCGATTCATCGTCCCCCCGCCACTGACTACAAAATCCGCATGCCATAATAGATTGAGCCCTTCAATGGCACAATTGGGAATCACAATTTTATTGTCCGTAAAAAACTGCGGCCATCGAGCCCTGATTTCTTCAGCCTGTCGTTGGTTCCTCGGCAGAAGAACAATGCGCACACCTGGCGCATCACGGAGTTTCTTCAAGACAGCAGCAAGCAATTCTTCGCTTTGGGGATTGTGATAGTGAGCTTCGGTGGCCGGGGGCCGAACCACCGCTATGATATCTGAAGCAGACAACCCGAGTTCGTCGAGGATCGCAGGATCGGGACTGAAATCATGAACATACACATCCTCCTTGATCCCGGGATATTTCAGAATATTATTATTCTTACACCCAACCGCTGCATCAGGAATCACCTCCGGCACGATCCGCCAATAAGGCCTCATGAGCGGAGGGAACTTGGCAAACTCATAGTCTTCTATCAGGACCGAGGGAATCCGAAGGATGTTTGAGAGAATGATTTGTGATCTTGACCCGTGAGAGATGGCAAGATCGGGTCTTTTTCTAACGATCAAAGGCGCCAGTTGGAGCGCCCTGTAAAACAACCCCACGACTTTCATGACCCTATTCTTGCCGTAGTGCCGTCCGACTTGCCTGCAGGCGACGCCCATGCGCTCTGCAAGGTCACAAACTTGAAAGGCATCGCGCGCCGTAATCATTACCTCATGTCCCCGCCCGCGAAGCTCTTTTATAATCGGACGAAAGAAGGGCACATGAGGCGTATTGTCCAAGTCGACCCAAATAACCTTACGCTTTTCCGGGGCCATTCCGTTTTGCCGGCGGGGGGGGGGCAAACACTCCGTGTCCCCGGCACGACTTTCAGGCGCCTGCTCTTTGTCCCTCTGCCTCCAAAACATGGCGACTTCGCGGGGGAGCGCGGCCCAGTATCGATTTGAATAACTGGCACGCACATGTTCAAGAAACTCTTCGTAGAGCTGCACCGGATACTCGTCGGAAGCCATATCGGCTTGTCCCTGCATGTAGTCGGGATGGGTGTCAAATAAAGCCATTCCACCACGTGAAACAACCCACTCCAGCTTACGCTTCCATACGTCGATTCCGGACTCACCCAACAACACGAAAAGATTAAGATCCTGGGGAAGGGTGCAGGGAAGTTCAACGTAACCGGTCCGCCCCCCTTCTTTCCTCTGCACAATGAATGGAAATATCGTCCCCACACCATCCGGTTGCGGCTCGAAGGGGTCTGTATCAAATGTAGAGGTATCATATTCAATGTTCAAGTAGTCACGGATCCACTTAAGATTCCGGATCATATAGGGACTTCGAAACCCCACGGCACCCCATTCCTTAATGTACCGGTTGATGTCTTGTGCCTGACGCATGAACTCTTTCTCAGATCGGAACAAAGTTAAATCGTGGCGCAGACCATGTACACCCACCTCAAACCCACGCTGGAGCATCTCCAGCCTTAGATCGGCAGGCACCTCGTACCGTTCCGGCACGAAATAAAATGCGGACCGGAAACCAAGCCGCTCCTCGATGTCCATGATCATGCGACAGCGCTCAACGCCCCGCTCTGTCTCAACATCATGGGTGAGAACCAACGCAAATTGCTTGCCGTCAGGCCAGCCCTTCCACCCCGGAGGTGGCGTTCCCGCAGACTCGAGAATGGGCCAGACACCCCCGACGGAAGACCGCTTCCTGCGAGCATAGGCCGACCGGATTCTGATCTGCATCGGTCTCGAAAAAAGTGATTTCAAGGCATAAAATATCGGTATTTTAAACATTCTCAGTTCTGAATCCCGGTTTCTGTGTGCGTTTTCGAGCTTTTGGCGCCAATCCGCAAATCTCAGTTAACGCCTATGATACAACCAGGCGGGGACGTATTGGCGACGCTGATTGAGAACCGTGCCGATTATCGTGCCGCCTGATCGTCCCAATAGTTCCACAGCATGGCCCGCCGCATGACAGTTAACCTTCTCGGCCGCAATGACCAGCAATACACCGTCCAGAAGTCCGCTCATCCGCACCGCCAGGCTCGTCTCCTCAACCGGTGGCAAATCCACGATGACAAACCGGCTGGCGCTGTTGCGCGCAAATTGGATCAGCTCCGTCAGCCGCTGGGCAGGAGTGGCACCCGTCCAATCCCTCCCGGCATCCCCCGCCGGAACAAGATACATGTTCCGCTGAACCAGCGCCGTGTTGCCGTCGGGTTGGGCAACCACATCTGTAACGCCGGCAAACGGGTTGACACCAAACACCTTGGGCAGGGACGCATTCTCGCCTCCATTGATCAACAGCACCGGTGTATCCCCCGACCGGCTCAACTCCAGCGCCAGTCCGGTCGCCAGCGTGCTGACCCCGGAGCCCCGAATACAACTAGTGATACCCAACACGTATGGCGCCTTGAAGTCCATGCCGATCGTCATCACCAGCCTGTCGCGCAAGGTCTCGCAATACGCCTGCAAATCCCGCTGCGGCCCCCATTCATCCTGCACGCCGCCCTTGTCACCGTCATGCGCAGCAAGAAGCTTCGCCTCACGGGACGCCCGCAGTGAATATCGCCTGGCATCGACTTGCGGGACAGAGACCAGGACAGGAAAACGCAACTTGGCCCTCAACTCCGAGGCCTTCCGGATCGTATGATCGAAAACATATTCCCTTGCCATCGCGAACCCCACACCCACCACCAGGCCCAGAAACAGTGCCAATCCCACTCGCTTCGGCAAATTGGGACGGAAAGGTTGTGTCGGCAGGGTCGCCGGCTGGACAACACTGATGTTCGAGATCTTGCCGGAGTTGAGGGCATCATCTATCCGGGCATGCTCCAGGCTCTGCGAGAAATACTTGTAGTTCGCTTCCTGTAACTCCTTGTTACGTTCCAATTGCGTGATCTTCGCCT
>CAJBSZ010000269.1 GCA_903958395.1 uncultured bacterium
CATCCAGGAACAAGGTGCCGGTGTCAGCCAGTTCGAACCGGCCACGGCGGCGGTCAGCGGCGCCGGTAAAGGCGCCCTTCTCATGGCCGAATAATTCGCTTTCCAGCAGGGTGGGGGTGAGGGCGGCGCAATGGACGGGAATAAAAGGGCCCTTGGCGCGGCTGCTGAGCCGGTGGATGGCCTGAGCCACCAATTCCTTTCCGGTTCCGCTTTCGCCCAGGATCAGGATCGTGGCCTGGGTGGGGGCTGCCTGCTGGATTGTTTCAAAGACTTCCCGCATCGGGTCGGATTGGCCGATGATGGCTTCGAGGCCGAACCGGTTATCCAGTTGTGCCCGCAGGGTGAGGTTCTCGGTCTCGACTTCGTATGAATGCAAGGCGCGCTTCAGGAGGATGTCCAGGTGATCGAGGTTCACGGGCTTGGTGAGAAAATCATAAGCGCCGAGTTTCATGGCCTCGACGGCGGTTTCCACATTGCCGTAGGCGGTCAGCATGACGACAATCGGCGGAGTACTGCGCGCCATGATTTTCTGGAGGAGCGTCATGCCATCCATGCCGGACATCCGGATGTCGGTCAGCACAATATCCACGGTGCGCTCGTCGAGCAACGGCAGTGCCTTTTCGGCGCTGTCGGCCATGACGACGATGAAGTTTCCCTGGAGTGCCCGCTTGAGGCCTTCCCGTGTATTCCGGTCGTCATCCACAATCAAAACCGTTCGCTGGGGTGTCATGGAGTTTCCTCCGGATCCGCCTTTGAGCGGGGATGGGGTTTCAGGAGACGGACGCGACGCTCATCGAGCGGAAGGAAGACCGTGAAGGTGGTGCCCACGCCGGGTTCGCTGTGAACATCCATGCGGCCGCCGTGGTCCTGGATGATGCGCTGGACGATCATCAGGCCGATTCCCGAGCCTGCGGGTTTCGTGGTGTAATAGGGCTCAAAGATGTGTCCGATATCTTCCGGTGAAATTCCCGATCCATTATCGCGGAAGGCGATGGCCATGAAACGATCCGAGGCGGCGGCTGAAATCCGGAGCAGACCGCCTTCGGGCATGGCTTGAAGAGAGTTTTTGATAATGTTGAAAAACGCCTGCTTGATCTGATCCTTGTCGAGGCGAAGCGGGGGAAGATCCCGGGGGAGTTCGAGCTCAACATGCGCGTTATGATTTTCAATTTCCTGCTTTAGAAGCGCGAGGGTATCTGTGATCACGGCAGAGAGCGGTGTTTTTGCCAGAGACGGTTTTGCTGGCCGGATGGCCCGGAGGAATTGGGTAATGATCAGATCGAGCCGCGTGACTTCCGTACGGGCGACGTCCACCAGTTCAAGCAATGTGGCCTGGTTCTGCGTGTCGGTTTTCTTGAGATCCCGATCGAGCAGTTGGAGGTGGATGTTCAGGGCATTGAGCGGGTTTCCGATTTCATGCGCAACGCCGGCCGCCAGCAGCCGTACGGCGTCAAGGCGTTCCGATTCCAGGAGACTGGCTTCCTGTTCACGGGCGCGGGTGACATCGCGGAGAATGATGACCGCTCCCTTTTCATGGCTTTCAACCGCGGAAAGGGGGACGACATAGAAGGTCAGAAGCCGAGGGACAGGATAACGTACTTCAATCTGGTGGCTGCTAAGTTTACTCCACTCTCCGGTATCCAATCCCAGAATGCGCGACCATTCGATATCGCGGAGGAATCGGTTCATGGGTTTCCCCACAACCGCCTCGTGATTGAACCCGATCAGTTCGCCGGCCGCCCGGTTGGCGTAGGTAATGTGGGCCTTTCCGTCAAGAACCACCACACCCTCCTGAATCGACTGGAAAATAGTCTCCAGCAACCCCTTTTCCTTGGCAAGCCGAAGAAAATGGGTCTGAACACTTTCAGGATCCAGTCGATCCAGTCGTGAAATCAGTTTATCAAGGAATCCAGCCTTCATGGTTCATTTTGTCGCCGTGTCAATAAGTCGCGCACTGTAGCAAAGGGCAACAGGGACATCAAGGACACCCTGAACCCTGAACCCTGACATCCTGAACCCTGAACCCTGAACCCTGAACCCTGATACCTGAGCTACCCCAACGGCGGGGGCTTGGGAAGGCCCTTCAGGCATTCCTCGGCCTTCAGGATTTCGGAGTCGGGGAGATAGTAGTCGGTCAGCTTCCCGTCCAGGTAGGCCTGATAGCCACTGAGATCCATGATGCCGTGGCCGGACCAGTTGAGGACGATGACCTTTTCCTTGCCTTCTTCCTTCGCCTGGTTGGCCTCGCGGATTGCCATGGCGATGGCGTGGGAGGTTTCGGGGGCGGGGATGAATCCCTCGGTCTGTGAGAACAGCATCGCGGCCTTGTAGCATTCCAGTTGAGGAATGGCCACGGCCTCCATCAAGCCTTCGCGCATGGCGTGGCTGACGAGCGGGGCCATGCCGTGGTAGCGCAGGCCGCCGGCATGGATCGGGGCGGGAACGTAAGTGTGGCCGAGGCTGTACATGGGCAGCAAGGGTGTCATCATCGCCACATCGCCGGAATCATAGGCAAACACGCCGCGGGTCATCTTCGGGCAGGCGGCCGGTTCGACGGCGATGATGCGCGGGTTTTTCGTCCCGGCAATCTTGTCGGCCATGAACGGGAAGCTGATGCCCCCGAAGTTCGAGCCGCCCCCGGCGCAGCCGATGATGATATCGGGATAAAGACCGATCTTGGCGAACTGTTTTTTGGTTTCCAAACCGATGATGGACTGGTGCAGGAGCACATGGTTCAGCACGCTGCCCAGAGCGTAACGGGTGTCCTTGTGGGTCACGCAGTCCTCAATCGCTTCGCTGATGGCAATAGCCAGACTGCCGGGGCAGTTCGGATCATTCTGGAGAACCGTACGGCCGGCGTTGGTTTCCGTGCTGGGGCTGGCGATGCACTGGGCACCCCAGGTCTGCATCATGATTTTCCGGAAAGGTTTCTGGTCGAAACTGATCTTGACCATGTAGACCTTGCATTCCAGGCCGAACATCTGGCAGGCCATGGCGAGGGAGCTTCCCCATTGTCCGGCTCCGGTCTCAGTGGACAATCGTTTGATGCCGAATTGCTTGTTGTAATACGCCTGCGGCACGGCGGTATTGGGCTTGTGGCTGCCCGGTGCGGACACGCCTTCGTTCTTATAGAAAATCTTGGCCGGGGTGCCGAGTGCCTTTTCGAGCCGGGTGGCGCGGCACAGCGGGCTCGGGCGCCACTGCCAGAGGATCTGCAGGACTTCGTCCGGGATATCGATCCAGCGCTGGGTGCTGACTTCCTGTTCGATGAGGTTCATCGGAAAAACCGGTGCCAGCATATCGGGCGTCACCGGCTTGCCTTCGGGCGTGACCGGTGGCGGCATGGCGTGTGGAAAATCGGCCGCGATATTGTACCACTGCCGGGGCATTTCATCTTCGCTCAGGAATACCTTGATTTGATCCATGATTGTTCTCCTAAAAAAAGACCGCCATTATGGCGGCCCTGTTTCTTCGTGCAAGGACAAAAAAGAGGGACTTATTTCGACCCGGCGAACTCGTTCTTTTCCCAGGTGCCGGTCAGGCGGGTTCCGTCTGAGGTTGTATAGGTGCCCTTTCCGTGCATCATGTCGTTCTGCCAGGTTCCGTCATAGGAGTCGCCCTCGCCGAATTTGAACAGGCCCTGTCCTGAGACCAGTCGGCCATTCCCCCAGATGCCGGTGAGCCGGCCGCCATTGGAAAAGGTATAGGTGCCCGTTCCCTCCATGAGATCCGCCTTCCAGTCCCCTTCAAACCTGTCGCCGTTCGCGAAGAGTTCGATGCCTTGTCCGTCGCGGCGGTCGGCTTTCCAGTTCCCCTCATAGGTGCCGCCGTTATGGAACGTCAACTTGCCCGCCCCCTGGCGTTGGCCTTTCAGGAAATGCCCGGAATAGTGTGAGCCGTCTGCGAACAAAAGCTGTCCCTCATAAGGCTCCGCCGGGGCAGGGGGGACGCCCTCATAGCGGGCTCCGTTCAAATAGTGAATGGGCTTGATGAGTTTGCCGTCTGTTCCCACCAGCGGGGTTATCGCGGCGACCTTCAGGGGGGCTGGCTTGACCGGTGCGGCGGATGGAGCCGGCGCGGATTTCGGGGAGGGTTCGGACGTCGTGCGACTGAAGAGGCGTTTTGTGAGGGAGGGCGGCTTGGGTTTCAAGGCGGCCAGGACGGTGATCGAGTTGCGCTCCTCCGCCACGGCGGCGGGGGTTTGCCGGTTGTTGTCGGTCATGGAGGTGTCGGCGCCATTTTTTAAAAGCAGCGTGACGATATCCGCAGTATCCGTGTAGGCGGCCCAATGGAGGGGCGTAAACCCGTTGACGGCCTTGGCGTTGACAACGGCCCCGTGTTTGATCAGCAACTTGCAGAGCGCCAGGTTTTTATTATACGCCGCCCAGTGAAGCGACGTGGAGCCTTTGGTGGTTACGGCATTGACATTGGCACCCTTGGATACCAGGTATTCGGCCACGTCCGTGAAGTTCTTGTTCACCGCGCAGTGCAACGGGGTCAGGCCGCCTTCGGTGGCAAGATTCACATCAGCACCGGCCTGGACCAGGATTTCGGTGATCTCCTGCTGGCCCCGTACGGTGGAGAGAATCAACGGGGTGGAGCCATCCTGATCACGCGCGTTAAGGATGTCGGGCCCCGCCCCCTTCACGAGACGCTGGACATCCGACAGGATATTGCTTTTGATGGCGTCATGGAGCGGCGCCGCCAGACTTCCAGCCGACAGTCCCGCCAGAAGAACAACAGCCGCCAGAGATAGGGTTCGTGTTATGGTCATCATTCCGACTCCTTTTTATAAAACTCTTTCTCGACAAGCGAAGCCCGTAAGATAAGACTAGCGGCCGCGAAATGCAAGGCAGGGAGTAAGTTGTGATAGCGATTGTAGACTATAAGGCCGGGAACTTGACCAGCGTCAAACTGGCGTTTGAGGCGATTGGGGTCGAGGCGGTCATTACCGACTGCCCGGCGGATATTCTCAAGGCGGATCGTGTTGTGTTCCCCGGGGTGGGTGCGGCAGGTGCCTCCATGCGCCACCTGTCGGACTTGAAATTGACTGATGTGTTACGCACCGTGGTGGCGCGGGGAACCCCGTTTCTTGGAATCTGCGTCGGAATGCAGATCCTCTTCGACCGATCTGAGGAGGATGGCGGCACGTCGACGCTGGGTTTTATTCCCGGTGAGGTCAGATTATTCCATCCTGTGACCCCGGCCGACAAGGTTCCCCAGATCGGGTGGAATGCCGTGCGGTTTCAGCGGGCGCACCCCGTTTTCGCGGGGGTTGAAAACGAGACGGAATTTTATTTCGTGCACAGTTATTACCCGACCACAATAAATCCAGGCGACAGCGTGGGGCTGACGGGTTATGCGGGGGTTGACTTCACCTCGATCGTCGGCCGCGGCAACCTGGTGGCCACCCAGTTCCATATCGAAAAGTCCGGACGGATCGGGTTAAAAGTATTTGAAAACTTCAGCCGGTGGGATGGACAATGCTGACAAAACGAATTATTCCCTGCCTGGATGTCCGCGACAAGAAGGTCACCAAGGGTGTCAAATTCCAGAATAACGTGATTTTGGGCGATGCCGTGGAACTGGCGTCCAAGTATTATGACGAAGGCTGCGACGAGTTGGTGTTCTACGATATTACCGCCTCTGCGGAACGGCGCCCGATCGACATCGAAATGGTCCGGGCCGTGGCCCGCGCCATCCATATTCCCTTTGCCGTTGGCGGCGGGATTTCCAACTTGGGCGACATGTCCCGCGTGCTGCTCGCTGGCGCCGAGAAAATCTCGGTGAATTCCCTGGCTGTGGTGAATCCGCAGATCATTGCCGATGGCGCGAAGGCGTTCGGGTCCCAGTGCATTGTGCTCGGCATGGATCCGGTGCGCGTCGACAACGATCCGCGGTTCCCCAGCGGCTATGAGGTCACTACCCGGGGTTTCCGGGAACGTACCGGTCTGGATGCGTTGGCCTGGGCGCGACGAGCGGAGGATTTGGGCGTGGGCGAGATTGTGGTGAACTCGGTGGATGCCGACGGCATGAGGACCGGCTATGAAATTGCGCTGACCCGGCTGATTGCCGAGGCCGTCCGGATTCCCGTTGTGGCCTCCGGCGGCGCGGGCAAGCCGTCCCACCTGGCCGAGGCCTTTACCGCCGGCAAGGCCGATGCCGCGATCATCGCCGGCATGATCCATACCGGCGAATACACCATTCCGCAAATCAAGCAGGAGCTTATTGCCGCCGGGATTCCTATTAGAAAAAAATGGTAATTCTAATTTAGCTTGATTCGGGTGTTAGATTTGCAATAATTCCCTTCATGAAAGCGCCACTCCAAAACGAAGTTCTCGATTTCCTCAAGCAGCGTTTGCTTCCCGAGATCGGTGAGATCCGCAAGGATTTGGATGCCTTTCGTGTTCAGACCCAGGCTGAATTCAAGGTCATTTATGCACGGTTTGATGAAGTGGATCGGCGATTTGCCCTGATTGATCAGCGGTTCGACTTGATCGATCAGCGATTCGATCAGATCGATAAAAGGTTTGAGCAGGTTGAAAAGAGGATGGACCAGCTCGACAAGCGGATGGATCTTCTGGATAGACGGATGGATCACATGACCGACGAGATGCGCGAAATGCGGTCCTATGTTTTCACCACCCGGATGGGCGAGACGCATTACACCGTGCGCGACAAGCCCAATCGTTAAGCCCAAAGCAAGCGGGCATTCTTAGTTGTTGTTTCCGCAAGTTCCAGTTCCTGAATTCCTCTGATTTTTGCCACCGCTTTCAAAACCTCGGCCAAGTGGGCGGGCGGTAAGTTCGGGGCATCTGTCTCAATAAGAAGACGTTCCAGAGGAGCGGCGCACACGGCTTCCCGTCCCTTTCGGTTCTGTTCGAACGTAATGGAACCGGAAAAGGAAAAGTACGCTCCCCTCCGGGTGAGCGGTTGAACCAGTTCTGCGGAGCCTGAATAGGAGTGAAGCGCAAATCCGTGGGCAGGCCAGCCTTTTTCATCCAGTAACTCCAGCAATCGCCCCCAGGCGCGGCGACAGTGAAGAGTAACGGGCCGCTGCAGTTCGTTGGCCAGATGAATCTGGGCGAGTAAAACCGTTTCCTGATCGGCGAAGGTCGCCTGATCCAGGGCGTGATCCAATCCGATTTCCCCGACCGCTGAAGGGGTTCCCGCCAGGAAGGTCTTCAGGGAATCCAGCCACCTCTCGCTTCTGTCGCCGACAAACCAGGGGTGCAGGCCGAAGGAAAGGTGTACTCCGGGAAATCGCCTGGCGATCCCCTGCAGGAGCGGCCAGTCGGTCTCGCTAGTTCCGCAACACATCAGGCCGGTCACCCCGGCTTGGGCGGCGCGCTCCATGGCGTCGTCGAGATGCGAAGCCAGTTGAGCGTCCTGCAAATGACAATGGGCGTCAAAAAGGTGCATGGGTCATCAATTATCTGGATACTGAACACTTAATACTCAATAATACACACCTTTATGATGACAAACAATGCCACTGATGCCGAAATACTCCGACAAGCCCGGGGAAAATTTGCCTGTATTGCCACCTCCTACGGGCTGGGGGTGTTCAATGATAATTTTTTCAAGCAGGCTGCGCTGGTGCTGTTTGTCGCGGCAGGCTTGAATGACATGCAGGGCTATGCCATGGCGGTGTTTACCGCCCCCTTCATCCTGTTTTCCGCGCCAGCTGGCTGGTGTGCCGACCGGTTTATGAAAAGCCATGTGGTGATTTCCGCCAAATGGCTGGAGTTGATCGCCATGCTGTGCGGGGCCGTGGGAATTTGCAGCGGGTATTCCCCGCTGATCTTTGCCATGTTGTTTATCATGGGTTTTCAGGCCACCTTGTTCAGCCCCGCCATGAACGGTTCGCTTCCCGATCTCTATCCGGAACGCTTTATAACCCATGCTAACGGGATTCTTCGGATGCTGGTGACGCTCGCCATCCTGGGCGGTGTGGCGGTGGCCGGGATGATGCTGGATTATCAGGAAGTCTGGTTCTGGGGCATTGAGACGGGACGCGTCCTGGTGGCCGGGACGGTTGTCGGGGTGGCTCTGATCGGGTTGCTGGTGAGCTATGGAGTGCCGAAGCGGCCTGCCGCCAATCCGGCGGCGAAGTTTCCCTGGAGCGGGCCCTGGCATACCCTTCAGGAACTCTGGACAATTCGTAAGGATCCGTTGCTGGCAACCACCATCTTCACCAATGTGTTTGTCTGGTTGATTGGATCGCTGGGGATCCTGATCATCAATCCGCTTGGCATTCAGCAGTTCCATCTGAGCAAGACGCTGACCAGTTGCCTGATTGTGAGCCAGTTGGTCGGCATCGCTGTGGGCGGGGTCATCAGCAGCCGCCTGATTCCGATTACACGTTGGTATCGGGTAGTCTGGCCGCTCTGCCTGGGGATGTCCCTGACCATGCTGGTCATGCCCTTCGTTCCCTATCTTCCCCCCGCCCTGCACCAAGGGGCGCTGTATGGGTTGACCTTTCTGCTGGGCTGTTTCGGTGGCGGCATCCTGATTCCGATGGAAAGTTTTTTGCAAATCCGACCGCCGGTCGTGCGCAAGGGGGCGGTGTTGTCGGCGGTCAATTTTATTGTGTTCATCGGAATATTGTCCTCGGGTTTGTTTTCCAATTACCTGAACACCCACTGGAAGCCGACCGAGGCTTTTGGAGTTATGGGTGCGTTTTCACTGGGCGTGACGGGGGTCTTGTTTCTTTTGTTCCGGCGGCGGAATGAAGTCATTGGGGGGTAGGGTCAGGTGCTTAACCTTTTGATCTGTGCTTTTGTCCGGTCGATTCTCCGGCTCCGGTATCGGGTTCGGATAAGCGGGGTGGAAGCGGTCGGGAAGGAGAGTTGTTCAGGAACCTTGTTCCTTCCCAACCATCCCGGCCTTATTGATCCCGTCATTCTGATGTCGCAGCTTTATCCCCGATTCCGGTTGCGGCCGCTGGCAGACCAGGACCAGATGGATCGGCCGGGAATTCGATGGCTTGCGGCGCGGCTTGGGGTGATTGCCATTCCCGACCCCACGCGCTATGGCGAAGCCAGTCGACAGGTCGTGGAGGAGGGGGTTGAGGCCTGTGTTCGGGCACTCAGGGCGGGCAGCAATATTCTGCTTTATCCGTCCGGTCATATTATGCGCCAGCGAACGGAGGATCTGGCGGGATCCAGCGCGGTGGAAACCATTCTGGCGCGGCTCCCGGAGGTCCGTGTGATTCTCGTGAGAACACGCGGAGTATGGGGAAGCGGCTTCAGTCGTGCGGCCGGGAGCGCCCCGCCGGTGGGGAAGGTGATTAAAAAAGGAATTCTTTCCGTACTGGCAAACGGCATTTTCTTTTCGCCACGGCGTCAGGTGGACATTGAATTGCACGAACCGGCAGATCTGCCCCGGCAAGGGGGGCGCGCCCGGCTCAACCGGTACTTGGAGGAGTTCTACAACCAGGAGGCTCTGCCTGCCCGGTACGTCCCTTATACCCTGTGGGAGAAGTGCGGAACCCATGACATGCCCGAACCGGCGCGCGGGACAAATGCCGGGGATTTGTCTGAAGTCCCAGAAGCAACCCGGGCCTTGGTGATCCGTCATTTGCGGGAGCTGACGGGAAAATCCTTGATCAAGGATGAAGATTCACTGGCCCGGGATTTGAACCTCGACAGTCTGGCCTTGGTTGATGTGGGTCTCTGGGTGCAAGCCGAGTTCGGTTTCCCCGTTAGCGATGGTGCCGGGATGGAGACAGTTGGGGATGTCCTGCTGGCTGCCCGCGGCCTTTCGTCCGGCCCCATCAAGCAGGAGATCAAGCCGATTCCTGATGCATGGTTTCCCTCTAATCGCCCGCGGATAGGAAGACGGCTCAGCGGGACGCTTCGCCCTACCGAACAACAAGAGAATGCAAAAGGTAG
>CAJBSZ010000270.1 GCA_903958395.1 uncultured bacterium
ACCCATGAAGTGGCGTAGCGGCTCTCCGTCCAGCGACAGGCGTGTAGTGCCATCGGGCAGGTACCCCTCGCCTTGCTTCTCGCGGATCGCGAGGCAGAGATTGGTGCGCGGCTCGGGCAGTGATTGGGTTCATTATGTGCGGGCAACGGGGCATGCCTTCGAGCCAGGCACATGCGGCATTGATTACTGGCCCGATGTCACCGAATTGGATCCCGATGAGAGGATCCCCACGGTATTCAAGCATGCCGACGGCCACCCAGCTCAGGTCTATTCATCCCACAATCGCAAAACCGTGCTCCGTCATTTCAAATGGATGCGTGAGTACGGGATTGACGGAGTGTTCGTCCAGCGCTTCATGACCGATGTCACTCCGGTGCATCCCCTTTGGAAAACGCTCCGGGTCTCCAATAACAATATCCTGGACTGGTGCCGTGAAGCGGCCGCTCAGAATGGTCGCGTTTATTCGGTGATGTATGACCTGACCGGAATGCCCCGCAAGAACGGGGTGGAATACCTGAAGAAGGACTGGAAGGATCTGGTTGATTCAGGGAAGGTTCTTGTGAAGGGAGGGGATGCCGCCTGGCTCCGTCATAAGGGGCGGCCTGTTATCGGCCTGTGGGGAGTGGGCTTCAGGAACGACGCCATGAATGTTGCCCGTCACTACGGACTGGATGAGTGCGCTCAATTAATCAACTTCTTCAAGAATGATCCCCAATACGGTGGCTGTGCCGTGTTGATCGGTGTTCCGGGTTACTGGCGGACACTCGATCGTGATTCCATCGCTGATCCCCGTTTGCATCAAGTGATGCGCCTGGCGGATATCATCCAACCCTGGTCTATCGGACGATTCAATAGTATCGAGGGGGGGCGGAATTTCGCTGCCACGGTATGGAAGGGAGATCTGGAGTGGTGCCGCCAAAACGGGTTGGATTACCTGCCGGTGACCTTTCCGGGGTTCAGTTGGCAGAATCTGAAGAAGACCACCGCTCACGAGATCCCGCGTCTTGGGGGGCGGTTCCTGTGGGCGCAGTATGCCGAACTCCGGAAACTGGGCTTGGATTCAGCCTATCAGGCCATGTTCGATGAAATGGATGAGGGAACCCAGATCTTCAAGATCGACAACAATCCGCCCGTTGGCGCGATCACCTTTAAAACCTATGAGGGAT
Organism: uncultured bacterium; assembly: GCA_903958395.1. Lineage (GTDB taxonomy): Bacteria > Verrucomicrobiota > Kiritimatiellia > CAIKKV01 > CAITUY01 > JAABPW01. The sequence goes on from CAJBSZ010000270.1 coordinate 1,167, forward strand.
TGCCGCCTGATCATTACCTGTGGCTGGTGGGGCAGGCGGGACGTCTGTTGAGGGGTGAAATTCCCTTAACTGACGGGTTCCCGGTGCGGACGGTCGAGCAGGGGGCGAAATAGCTTTGAAAGGAATGGGGTGGTTATGACATCGGCTCTCAGTACATTGGATATGGCCATAGTGATTGGGTACATGGCCATTACCATGGCCGTGGGCTTATGGATGACCCGACGAGCCTCGGCGAGTCTGGATGACTATTTCCTGGGGGGGCGTCATCTGCCCTGGTATCTGTTGGGCATTGCCGGCATGACCGCCTGGTTTGACCTCACCGGCACCATGATCATTACGTCCTTCCTCTATATGCTTGGCCCCCGTGGTCTGTTTATCGAGTTCCGGGGCGGAGCGGTTCTCATCCTGGCTTTCCTGATTGCGTACACGGGAAAATGGCACCGGCGTAGCGGAGTTATGACCTCTGCCGAGTGGAACACCTATCGTTACGGTGGGGGGAAATCCGCCCTGTTTGTACGACTTTTGACCGCCGTGGTCGGTATTGTCACGACCATCAGTATGCTGGCCTACCTGGTGCGGGGCACCAGCCTGTTTGTCGGTATGTTCCTGCCTTGGTCGCCGGTCTGGGTCACGGTGGGCATCATTGCCTTTGCGGCCGTATACACCATGTGCGCGGGATTCTACGGGGTGGTGTTGACGGATCTGGTGCAGGGGATGATTGTGCTGTGTGCTTGTGTGATTGTATCGCTGATGGCGTTTAATCTCGTTGGTAGCCAGGAGCATATTGCGGAGTTGGCCCGGCAGGTTACCGGCAATGGGAGTTGGGCTGGCTCGCTCCCCGCATGGCACACGGAAATGCCACGGGGGTACGAGATGTACGAATCGCTGATCATGTTCGCCGCCTTCTATCTCCTGAGGAACGTGCTTTTCGGGTTCGGCACAGGGGCGGAGAGCCGATATTTTGCCGCCCGGAATGATCGGGATTGCGGGTTGCAGTCGCTTCTTCAGGGGGTGACGGTGTCCTTCCGCTGGCCGATGATGATGGGGTTTGCGGTGCTGGGGATTCTCCTGGTCCAAAGTCTGTTCCCCGATCCCTCCGGAGTCGCGAATGCGACAAGCCTGATCAAGCAGTATATGCCTGCCGTAACACAGTCGAACTGGCATGAGCTCACCAATCGGATCATCAATCACGCCGCGGAATTCCCGCCTGCGCTGATCGACGGGTTGCGGTCAGCTCTGGGACAGGATTGGATGAAATCCCTGCCTCTGGTGGGCTATCAGGGGGTCGTGGATCCCGAGCGGATTCTTCCCGGCGTAATCGCCAACTCCATTCCCTCCGGCCTCAAGGGATTGCTTCTTGTGGCGATGTTGGCGGCAACCATGTCGAATCTGACCGGCCAGGTTAATGCCGCGGGAGCCCTGTTTGTAAAGGATATCTACCAGCTCTTCATGCGTCCGAAAGCAAGTAACCGGGAACTGATTACCGCCTCGTATCTGTCGACCGCTGGTGTGGTCATTATGGGGTTGTGGATGGGCGTTACAGCCAAGAACATCAATGACCTCTGGGGCTGGATCATCATGGGGTTGACGGTCGGGACGATGGCCCCGATGGTGTTGCGCCTTTACTGGTGGCGCTTGAATGCCTGGGGTGTGGTCGGCGGTACACTGGTCGGAGGGATCGGGGCGATTGTTCAAAGAGTCATGTTTCCCCAGTTGCCGGAGTGGCAGCAATTCCTTGTGATGGGCGGGCTTTCGATCGGCGGTACACTTCTGGGAACCTTCACGACCCAGCCGGTGGCGATGGATACCTTGCGGCATTTTTACCGGACGACCCGGCCATTCGGCTGGTGGGGGCCTCTGCGCAAGGAGATTGAACCCGCTGAGCTGGCGGGCTGGCAGCGTGAACACCGGAACGATTTGATGTCGGTGCCCTTTCTCCTGATCTCCCAGGTCTGTATCTTCATGATGAGCATGCAACTGATCATCCATGCCTGGCAGGCCTTGGCGGTGACCGCCTCAATTTACGGGGTCGCGGCGATCGGGGTCTGGTGGTTCTGGTGGCGTAATCTGCCGGCTGCGGACAGCGTGGCGGGAATGGCCAAGGCGACGGATAAAAAGACGGAAGCGTAATTTTTTTTGACAATAAACAACCAGAAGTGGTTTTTGAAATATAATAGAGAATGCCAGAGATGGAGAGATGATGAGCGGAATGATTTCATTGCAACAGTGCAGTAGCGGAGCCTTTAGAACGGGAGAGGGCGGGGTGCGCTCCATCCTGGCTACGGGTGATCGTAAGGTTGAGTTTATTGACGTGGATGGACACAAGCTGGCGTATGTCAAATCTGCCATGGATTATCCCGCCTATTACCCCGTCCATCCGGTTGAAATCCGGAAGCCGGTGAAGGCTG
>CAJBSZ010000271.1 GCA_903958395.1 uncultured bacterium
CAACAAGCCCCCGGTTTCCAGCGGCAAACCCAGCTCAGCCGAGGCTATTCCCGCGTCCCCTCCGGAACAACTGCCGGAGACCCCCGCTCCGCCTGCAGAGCGTACGATGATGCATTACGAGGCCGTTCATGCAACCATGGAAAGCCTGCGAAAGCACGCCCGGGAGAATCCTGACGCACCGGACGCCCTTTCCGAGGAGCGGATCAAGGCACTTGAGAAGCAGGGCGCTTTGATTTTGTGAGGCACTCCCGGGTTTGTGTGTGGAATTTTTTACGGCTATTGGTGTAGGACGGGCTTCCCCGGCACCTGCCGGGGAGCCTGTGTCTTCTCCGGTTACCTGGAGCCCTTCCGCAAGCTCCCTCCTGGCGGAGGGAAGCTCGCCCTACAACGGAATGAATCCCTCCTAACTGAATTCTAACACAAAACGTATGGCGTTTTCCGGTTGATGTTTCTACCCTGTTCCCTGTTCAGCAAAGTCATGAGGAGGGAAAATAATGAAGACTGTTTTGAAAAGCACGGGATTGGTACTGGTGGCGGGAGTGATCGGGTTGACGGGCTGCGGTAAGTCGCGGGAGACTGTGACGATGGCCGGTTCGACGGCGTTTCAGCCCTTTGCCGAGAAATTGGCTGAGGACTATATGGCCGCGAATCCGGCGGTGAATATCACCGTTCAGGGAGGCGGCTCCTCGATGGGCGTTCAATCCACCCTGTTGGGTAATGCGCAGATCGGTATGGCCGATCTGGTGAAGCTGCCGCCTGAGGCGGCGTCTCTCAAGGGTTATATTGCGGCTCGCGATGGCATTGCCGTGGTGTTGAATCCGGCGAATACTGTTCAGGCGTTGACACTGGATCAGGTTCGTGGAATTTTCACTGGCGCCATTAAGAATTGGAAGGAAGTGGGTGGCTCCGACCATGCCATTGCCGTCATCTCCCGCGAAGCCGGTTCGGGAACCCGCTCCTCGTTTGAACAGATTGTCGGGAATATGAAACTGAGCGGAGACGCCCTGATTCAGGATTCCAACGGAACCATCCGGGAGACCGTGGCAAACGACGCCAACGCAGTCGGCTATCTGTCCCATGGCCTGATCAACAACAAGATCAAGTCGGTGACCGTGGATGGGTTCTCCTGCACGGAAACGGATATCATGGCAGGCAGCTATAAGTTGGTTCGTCCGGTGTTCCTGATGACTCAGGCCACTGTCAGTCCCGCCTGCCAGGCATTTCTGGACTATATCCTGTCCGAAGCCGGCCAGAAGTTGATTCACGAGAATGGATTGATTAAGGCAAAATAGAGGATGAACCTCAACGGCGAAAAGATAGCCAAATACCTGCTGATGACGGTGGCCTTCTCGGCCGTTGCCAGCCTGCTGCTCATCGCTGTGTTCATTTTCAAGGAAGGCCTGCCCTTCATGTTCAAGGTGGGGCTGCGGGATTTCCTGTTTGCCTCCGACTGGGATCCCATGGCGGGGAAATACGGGATCTATCCCATGATTGTCGCCTCCCTGTGGGTCACTCTGGGCGCCATGCTGATCGGGGCGCCGCTCGGCGTGGCGGGCGCCATTTTCCTGAATGAATTCGTGCCGAAGCCGGTGATGCGGGTCGTCAAGCCGACCATTGAATTGCTGGCTGGAATTCCCTCCGTGGTGTTCGGGTTTCTGGGCGTCATGGTTCTGGCGCCGTGGATCCGCGCCACCATGGGTGGGCCGGGTCTCTCCGTGCTGGCCGCCTCAGTGATTCTCGGAATCATGGTGCTCCCCACCGTTATCAGCATCTCGACCGATGCGATCGGGGCGGTCCCTAATTCCTACCGTGAAGGCGCCCTGGCGCTGGGCGCGACCCGCTGGCAGAGTGTGTACATGGTGACGATCAAGGCCGCGCGGTCGGGAATCATCGCCAGTATCATCCTGGCGATGGGGCGCGCCCTGGGCGAGACGATGGCCGTGATCATGGTGGCGTGCAATACGGTGAAGATTCCCCATTCGGTGACGGATCCTGTCCGGACCCTGACGGCGAATATCGCGCTGGAGATGGCGAACGCGACCGGGATGGCCCGTGAAGCGCTGTTCGCCACGGGGGTGGTGCTGTTCGTGGTGATCATGATCCTGAATGGCATTGCGCTCTCGACGATCAAGGGGAGGGTGCGCCGGAAATGAGAATTCCTCCCAAATATTCCCAGGCGCTGGCGGTGACCATCCTCGGCGCAGCCACGGTGTTCACCGTGGTGGTGTTGGTGTTTATCATTGTGTTTGTGTTGAGCA
>CAJBSZ010000272.1 GCA_903958395.1 uncultured bacterium
GGATCGCCCTTTGGATGCGAAAGATATCGAAGATCTTTCGCTGAGCTGGGCTGCCGAGCGAGTAACAAGTGGTCATGCCACAGCCATTCGATGGCCCGCCCAAAACTTTCGGCCAGTTGACACCCTTCCCGCCGAGCACCCTCGACACGGTGGAGCAATGCACCCCAACCGCCCTTGCGACATCACCCATTGAAAAGTGTGCATTTCAGCGGTCATTCAGTGCAACGGGAATACTCAACTTAACGGCGATACAAACGTCGATTCCTCAGTGCGCAGCGCCTGGCCGGCGCGGATCATGGCGAGATAGCCGTCCACCGGAACGTAATCGGGAATCGAGTTGCCTGATCCCAGGGCAAAACCCCGGGCCTGCGCCCGGAAACGGCTGGGCACAACCCTGTCGCACTACCGCAGCCGCCATGGCATTATTACGGCGCCACCACTAATTTAGGAAATTTTTCGATGCTTGAGAGGGATTCCGTAGGCGCATCCCGCTTCAGCCACACGCAACCCTGTCCCGGAGTCCTCCGCCTCGAACACAACACGTACATGTGCATGGAGCACCTTGGCAACCCGGCGCAACATGCTCAACGAATGGCCTTCGTAAGCTGGCGACTCAAGGCGACTGATCTGCTGCTGGGTCGTCTTGAGCTTGCGCGCAAGCCCCTTCTGCGAGAGTCCGGCCTTCTCGCGGAGTGCCGCAATCTGCAACGCCACATCCCATGCTTCACCCGCACTCTCAAACCGTTCAGCAAAGCCCGGATCTTTCAGTTGTTCTTCCAGATAAAGGTCAAAGTTTGTCTTTTTCATGTTCCTGATCTTTCCAACCAGTCACTCATTCGTTCCTGCGCGGTCTCAAGGTCACGCACCGGAATTGCCTGCCCCTTGTTTCGGACCCCATGGACGGCAACGATGCGCCTCCCCTTCATAAAGAACCACAACACACGCGTATTCAACTTGCCAACGTGGCGCAACTCATAAAGGCCGTGTCCCAGCGCCTTGGACAGGGGCTCCCGGTGATACTGGCGATTTTTCAGTTTCGCCAGACCGCGCAGCACCGCCGCGTGGTCGGCAGGGTCGCTTTGCTTGAGTTCATCAAAAAACTCCTTAACAGGCGACCGCCCACTCTCACTTTCGTAAAACTCTATGGTGAATTCCATGATCAGTCAACATCAATTTTGATGTACAATCAATGATTTAGACTCGCCGCAGCCATGTCGTATTGAAAGCCTCCGTAATGACTTCAATTTCCCACACCGCCCCATATACGTCAATTGTTTATATGTTCATCTAATATAACTGATTGACAATAGCGGGAAGCCGATCGATGTCGTATACAGCGCGAATCACGGCATCCTGTATTTCGCTGTCAGAACTGTAGCTTGCGAATTAATGTAAAGGGCAGTTGGGGACACCCAGACTAATTGGTGATTCCTCGGCATGGATTTCGCTTACCCTGTAATGCAGCGGGAGGGAAGGTGTGATTGGATGACAGCGGGGATGCTTTCTACCATGTATAAGGGGAGGGAGAGGAGGCGATACTTGACGGGATCGCCGGTGGTGGTTTGGACATCAACCTCCTGGAATGAAGGGGGATTGGCATCCAATCGCAAGGCACAACCGAGTTGTTTGACATGCATGAAAGCGTGAAGGGACTTCATTGCCCCGGCCTTGCCGGCCTTAACCTCGACGGGGATGACATGGCTTCCGTGCTGAATGATGTAATCAATTTCCCCTTGGCGTCCTTCGGTACGCTGCCAGTAATAAAGCCGTGGATCCTCGTATGCCTGGGACAGGCAGCGAAGATGTTGGCCCACGAACTGTTCCGCAACGCCACCCTTGTTGGCCCAGACCACGGCGTTCAGATCCCGCAGATCTAACTGCGAGAGCCCTAACTGGACCGCGGCCAGGCCAACGTCCACCAGAATTACCTTGAATGTCCCTGGATTCGTCTCGGCACCCAGAGGCAAGCCGTTGGCGGCGGTATGGTCAACGCGATGACAGACACGGGCCAACCGCAGCAGTTCCAAGGCTTGCTTGATATCGCGATGTTGGGCCTCCCTATCGACATGACTATACACAAACCGGCCTCCCAATTGTCGCGGAATGGCATCCATCACCCCGCGAAGCAGGTCGGCCGGGATCCGCCCCCTGTACTTGTTGAAGTCGTCCCGGTAGGTCGCGATCAAGTCGCGCTGGAGTTGTAACCGTCGCGTATCGTCCCGCTTCGCGATCCAGTCCGAGACGACTTCCGGCAAGCCTCCGACAAGACAGTATTCGGAGAATAATTCAAGAGCCCGCTGGTGAAGCCGGGGGTTAAGTTCCAGGGTTTCCCCGGCGGCGATGAGCGCCGATTTCATCGGCGCGTTGCTGGACGCATCCAGGAACTCGTAAAACGAAACCGGTTCCAGGTAGCAGTAGGAGATGCGCCCGACCGGCATACTGAACTCATGCTCGCGAAGCGCGAAATCCAGCAGCGAGCCGGCTGCCACAACGGGCATCTCCGGCATGTCTTCGTGGAACCACCGCAGGAAGGCCAATAGATGAGGTGTGGCCTGTACTTCATCGATGAACAACAAGCAGGATTCGGGAGAGATGGGAATACCCAGATCGGCAGAGAGGTCGGAAACCGCACGGCGAGCGTCGTTTGACCGGAAGTGATCCGCCAGTTCCGGACGGCGTTCCATATTCAGTTCAACGAGTGTCCGCCCATGTCTCTGAGCAAGGTCACGAATCAGCCATGTCTTACCCACCTGCCTGGCACCACGCAGGACAAGCGGTTTTCGACTAGAATCTGTGATCCACTTATCGAGAAAAGTTGCCGCAGATCGTTTCATAATTCCTCGTTTCTATTCCGCATAGTCTTTCAGAATATAAACAACATGAAGAATTATGCATAATATGTCAATAACAACATGTTGTTTCTGAAGAACCTCCTCGACCGCCAATTTTGCGCCCCTACTCAAAGACCAGAGGTGGTCGCCGCTACACGCCTTACGCCTTTACTGAGCATGGCGCCATCATGGCCGCAACTGTTCTGAACAGCCCACGCGCCATCCAGATGAGTATCACCCTCGGAAACGCATCGGGTTCCAACAGTAGGGATCCGCGTCCCATCATCCTGCTGGGCGCAAGCGGTTTCAAGGAAGCCGTCGTCGCGAGTCTGGCTGAATCAGGACACTGCCAATACATTGTCTCCCGCAACACTGGCGACTTCAAGCACTCCCCGATCCCCGTCATTACCCCAGCTGAACTCCTCGCCCTTATGGACGAGAAGGCTGGGTCATAAACGGAGCCGCAGGCAGGGCAGACGCAGGCAGGCCCGCCTTGTTAAACAAATTGAATAATTGATATAGAAAACAGAACCACATAACATGCCCGCATGAGTCCAACAGTGTTCAAATGGCGTGGTTACCGTTTTTTCTTTTTCTCGCGGGAGGAACCCCGGCCCCATGTTCATGTGTACTGTTCGGACGGGGAGGCGAAATATTGGTTGGAGCCAACTGTGGACCTAGCCCGTAATCACGGCCTGTCTCCCGTTCAGGTAAACGAGTTAAAGTCGATCGTGGAGGAAAAACGAAATGAATTGCTCAACGCTTGGCGTACCCACTTCGCTGGCTGAAGTGACGAATATCGATCATTTCGGGTTCTGGCTGCTTGTTGAAAACAAGGAGTACTTCCTCCCTTATGGAGATTTTCCATGGTTTCGGGGGGCCACAGTTGACCAGATCTTAAATGTTCAACTCCTCCATGAGGATCATCTCTCCTGGCCTGATCTGGATGTCGATCTTTCCCTGGACTCTCTTCAGAGCCCGGAATCGTTTCCGCTGATCTATTCATGATCGAACCACCAGCCGCACTGTACACTGGCAGCCAGTCGGACTTTCGCCTCGGCAAGGGCCCGGATGATCGCTACCGGCGGAAATGGAAACGAATTAAAGAGGCCGACAACAAATACTTAAGGGTTGTCCTGCTTGAAGACGGAGTGACTGTTCATAACGCTTTTTTTGACAGACGATTTATGGAGTAGATATCATGCAGGCAAAATACTTTTCAGACACAGATACACTCTTGCTTACCTTCAGCAAACATGTCATCGCCGATACTTACGACTTGACCGATGACATTCTCGTCGAGGTGGATAAAGATGGCCATGTCGTCAGCATGACCGTCGAGCATGCCAAAGAACAAACCGATGTAAACGAATTCTCATACCAGCTTGCAACGGCTTAGCTGTGATCGAATTTTGTATAGTTGGATTCCAGGGTTCCAGGGTTCCGGGTAATGTGATGGAATCGGACAGATCCTTGGCAAACCATCGCTGGTCCAGCCCCACCCCCATCCGGTCCCAGGCAAACCGCCACCTTTCCGCCAGGGAAACGGGCGATTCCGCTTGTGCGGGCAATGCCGCAACGCCATCTTACCATTCTGAACATTCTGTAAATTCTGTCAAAACTCTTGATTTTGGGGTAATTGAAATGTGCCTGCCCTGGCTGCATATATCAAGACTGCCCTGCATGAGGTCGCAAAATGCGACCTCAAAGACCAGAGGTGGTCGCCGCTACACGCCTTACGCCTTTACTGAACATGGTGCCATCATGGCCGCAACTGTTCTGAACAGCCCACGCACCATCCAGATGAGTATCACCCTCGTCACCGCGTTCGTAAAACTGCGCCGCCTTGCCCTCTCAGTCGAGGGCCTCGCTCGTAAGGTTGCAGCCCTTGAAAACAAATACGATGCCAGTTTCCGCGCCGTCTTCAAGGCCATCCGCGACCTCATGAAGCCAGGAGCCGTTCCATGTATGACTTGACCCGTGATACGGAATCCAACAAATCAGGAGTATATTTCAATGTGCCGCGATAGACCCCCAGGATGCGCACTCCGGCATACTCATGCGCAATGTCATTACGCAGATGGCGGATTTCAACAAATCTTTCCGCCGACGCAATCAATCCCTTTTTCTCGGCCCGGTTCACCGTGTCGCGAATCGTTTCTGGCGCTTCTTCCAGATCCAGCAAACAGATGGCCTTGACCGCCTGCTTGATGAGCATGTCGCTCAACCGGGCGAATTTCGACGTTAATGCCTCAAACCGTTCCTCTTCATCAGCGGAGTAATCGTCCTTTTCTCCGATGGCAAGACAGCGATCATAGGTGTAGCGTAAGGTAATTTCCGCTTTATGCAATTGCTCCAGCACATCCCTGGCAAACGCGGCTTCGGAATCAGTCATAGAGGGACAGCCCTCCTCGTCTCAATCAGCATCCGCACAAAACTGTTTTCCATCGCCGACGAAGCGATCAAGAGATCCATTTTCTGCTCGCCAAGTTCATCGCAAAGCTCATCAAGGATCCGGTGTCGATCCCGTTCCAGGGGCAACCGCGAAAGCGCGATCAAATCGATGTCCCCGCCCCGGGCTTCATCCCGAACGCGGGATCCAAACAAGAAGACATCCGCCTCAGGATCCCGCCTGCGAATGGCTTCCAATATCGTCTTGCGCTCTTTCGTGTTCAATCTCACGTCATGATGATGACCTCCCCTGGCTTGATTTGTCAAGGTGGATACGCGGTCCCTAATCCTCGCCTAAGGAGCAGACGGCAGTCTATCTGCATGAGACAAACCAAATATTCACGCGGCTCGGCAGGGACGCCTCACCCTACCCGAAGACATCGATGATTTGTATAGATTTCCAGGTAGGGCGAAGCCTTCCAGCCTTCGTAGCCCCTCCGGCGGAGTAGGCCCGGCTGAGCCGCGTCAATACCGGGTATTCCGGTGAAAATGCACTGTCGTCGGCCTCTTAGGCGAGGATTTGGGGCGGTGGATACGCCGGCAATAGTCTTGACAGAGCGATGCTGCCTCCCATACCTCACGGCTCCGGTTACACACGATGAAGTATATAGTGATTGAGTGCATCTGCGTGCATTTCATATGCCGCAGCGTGCAAAATCAATGAATTGATTGGTATTCATTGGAGTCTTCGTCTATTCAACTGTCATGAATAGTGTTTCCATCCCGTTTCGTTTTATGGTTGTAACCAGCATTGTGCTGGGAATTGTCCAAGGCTGCACCTCGGCCAAGAACACAATGGCCGCATCCACGCCCCCTGCCCTGAAGCAGGCCTGGTTGCTGGACATCAGCAAGGGGTCCGAGGACGAATTGCTGGCGGCGACCGTGATGCAGGGGCTCGCCAACCGGTCGGCCCCGAAGGTTTTCCTGTTCACCGGCGACCGCAACTGGGTGGCCACCTTCAAACGCAACCGCATCCACCATTCGGCCGAAACCCTCGCCAAGTACCGCAATGCCGATGATGCCTATCTTGACTATTATACCAAGACGCACAATTTCACCTTCCATACACTTACCAACTTGGACGACCTGGCGACGCAAGTAGCCCCGTTGATCAAAGGCGTCGTCCTTTATGACGAAAAACATCCCTTCGAATGGATCATCGCGGCAGCGCTCGCTGGACCTCTTGACCTCATCCCCGTGACCGAGGCGATGCGCAAGGCCCACCCGACCCTCTCCTCCCTGCCTGTTAAGGAAAATGTTTCCGGTCGTTTCAAAACCGTTCTGGAAGGCCAGCGATGGGCCTATCAGAAGGTCGGCCCGCTCTGTAGCACCAACGCCATCTATTCCGTGGCTGGCAAGCACGAACGCATCTCGATGGATATCGCTGTGGCCCGCCACATGTTCGTCTATCATCTGAATAGCCTTAAATCCAAGGCGCCCGAAGAGGCCGCCATGATTGATGAATTGCTTTCGCACTTGGAGCCCTGTAGCCCGGTCTTCGGCTGGGGACTCCCGAACGAAGGCGTCCTACGTGACCGCGTCTCTGAAAATGGCCATTTCGTGATGTGCTGCGAAGTTCCCAATATCTCCTTCCACGCCCAGGTCAAGCCGCTCAAATCCGGCCCCCTCCACCGCCGCTACCCCGCCCCCACCCGCGTGAAACTGGACACCAACACATACTATGTGGCGTTCATGGTCAACGAAGGCGACACCCTAAAAGCCATGGCGACACTGATGTCCTTTGGGATGTGGCTGGAACCCCAGCGGGGACAGGTTCCCATCAACTGGGGCACGTGCCCCTGGATCACCGAGAACTTCCCCGCCCTGATGGAATATTATTATGACACGATGGCCCCGGGCGATTCCTTCTTCGCCGCCACGACCGGATACGGATACTTTTCCCCCAATCTAACCCCGAACCTCGGCGAATTTGCCCGACGCGAGATCAAGTCGACCCCTTTCACCGATCTTCGTGTCGGCGCCAGCTGGGGCGCCCCGGCGATGACCAAGGCCGCCCGGTATGCCTGGTTCGACCAGCGTAAGCAGCTGGGCACCATCATGGAGGACGGCAAGCATGCCTATCTGGACTTCACCCCTGAGCATCGCCCTGTCATCAGCACCACCTGGAACCTCTTCTATCCCTTTTCCCGTGTCAAAACGAACAAAACCGAAGAGGCCGAAATCATGATGGCCGTTGACACCATCGAGCAAGTGACCCGGGATCACAAGCCCCCCTTCTTCATCCCGGTCTATGGCGGCAACCCCTCCTATTTCGACGCCATCGCCAAACGGCTACCTCCGGGAAAGTTCAAGTTCGTCACCCTGGAGGAAATGATGCTCGCGGCCAGGCAGGCTGGCCCGACGGAGATCAAGAAACTTCAAGTGCCCCCCGTCAGCACGCAATCCGTGGCCAGGGTCATTCATGCCGCTTATGGAAAAATCACAGTGGACGGCGAGAGTGACGACTGGAAATCGTTGAAATGCGGAGTCATCGAGCACGACTTGCGAAAGACCCCGAAGCGTGAAGGGAACC
>CAJBSZ010000273.1 GCA_903958395.1 uncultured bacterium
CGCCATTTTGAAAGATCGCGAAACACCTTTTCGGGAGGAGGAGAGAAGCCCCTCGGCGTGGCTCAGGGCAGGCAGGCCACTCCGGTTGTGCTTCTCTCCATCAAAACCGTCTCGTCTGCTCTTCCTCCAGGAACGGGTTGCGGGAATTTCGGATTCGGTACTCCGAATGCGAAATTCCCGCAACATTTTCTTCCTCTCCCCCATCCCCCTCCGTATCTCCGTGGTAAGAATTTTCCCCGATTATGAGCATGTCTGGTTTCAAGTTGCAGTCCGCGTACCAGCCTACTGGTGATCAGCCAGAGGCGATTGAGGCCCTATGCCGGGGACTGGCGCCCGGCCGGGAACGGTTCCAGATCCTCGAGGGCGTAACGGGGTCCGGAAAGACCTTCACGATGGCGAATGTGATCGCCCGGCACGGACGGCCGACGCTGGTGGTTTCACACAACAAGACCCTGGCGGCCCAGCTCTATGCCGAACTCAAAGGATACTTCCCCGATAATGCGGTGGAGTATTTTGTGAGTTATTACGATTACTATCAACCCGAGGCCTATATTCCGCAGACTGACACGTTTATCGAAAAGGACGCTTCCATCAACAAGGAGATCGAGCGGCTCAGGCTTTCCGCCACCAACTCCCTGCTCTGCCGCGAAGACGTTATTATCGTGGCCTCTGTCTCCTGCATCTACGGCCTGGGGTCCCCGGACGATTACCGCCGGATGATCGTCGAGGCGCGCGTCGGCGAGACCGTGGATCGCGACGAGATCCTGAAAAAACTGGTCGACATCCAGTATACCCGGAACGACTACGCTCCGGAGCCGGGAACCTTCCGGGTGCGGGGCGACACGGTGGATGTCTTTCCCTCCTACTCCACCAAGGGAGTCCGCCTGGATTTCTTCGGCGATCTGCTGGAACGCGCCCAGTCCTTTGATGTTGTCAGTGGCCACAACGAAGGCGCACTGGAGCATGTGGTCATCTCACCAGCCACCCATTTCGTGATGCCCTACGACAGGATTGAAGGCTCCATCGGGGCCATCCTTGAGGAAATGAAGGAGCGCGTCCGCTGGTTCGAGGCGAATGGAAAACTGTTGGAGGCACAGCGGATCAAGATGCGGACGATGTACGACATGGAGATGCTCAAGGAAATCGGAGTCTGTTCCGGAATTGAAAATTATTCACGCCACCTGAGCGGCCGGAAACCCGGCGAAAAACCAGCCACCCTTCTGGATTATTTTCAGGGTGAATTCCTGACCATCATCGACGAATCCCATGTCTCCCTCCCCCAGATCCGGGGCATGTTCAACGGCGATCAAGCCCGCAAGGGCGTCCTCATTGAACATGGCTTCCGACTGCCCTCCGCCAAGGACAACCGCCCGATGAATTTCGAGGAGTTCATGGGATCCGTTGGCCGGGTGATCTTCACCTCCGCTACCCCAGGCCCGCTGGAGCGCCAGCTTTCACCCCGGATCATCCCCCAGTTGATCCGCCCCACGGGACTGGTGGATCCCCCTGTCATGGTTCGCCCGCTGTCCAACCAGATCGACGATGTAATGGAAGAAATCCGCGCCCATGCCGGGAAGGGCGAGCGGGTGCTGGTCACCACGCTGACCAAGCGCACGGCGGAGGATTTGTCGGAATACCTGAAGTCTGTCGGGCTCAGGGTCCGTTACCTGCACTCCGACATCGCCACCCTGGAACGTGTGGAGATCCTGCGCAGCCTCCGCAAGGCCGAATTCGACTGCCTCATCGGCATCAACCTTCTGCGCGAGGGACTCGACCTTCCCGAGGTGTCGCTAGTGGCCGTTCTGGATGCCGACAAGGAGGGATTCCTACGTTCCGAAACCTCCCTGATTCAAACGGCAGGCCGGGCCGCCCGACATGTGGACGGAAAGGTCATACTCTACGCCGACACCCTCACGAATTCGATGCGCCGCATGATTGAGGTGACGGAAGCGCGGCGGGCAAAACAGCTGGAGTACAACCGGATCAATCACATCACGCCCCAGAGCATTCAGAAGAGCATTCAGGAAAGCATGGTGATCGAATACCAGGCGCATGAGATTGAAGCCCTTGTGGCAAAGGAAAGCGGCGTGGATGTGGACATCCATACCACCCTGCGCGAGATGGAGGCGGAAATGCTGGAGGCGGCGGAGTCTCTGGAGTTCGAACGCGCCGCCCTGTTGCGCGACCAGATCAAGGAACTGCGTTCCGCCGCCGGAATAAAGGGGTCAGAAAAGGGGTCAGGGGTCGGGGTTCAGGGAGGAAATTCAGGGGTCAGGGGTCAGGGTTCAGGAAAAGGGATCCGGAAAAAAGTCCCCTCAAAAAAACCTTTTCACTACTAACCCTCCTCTATTCCTGAACCCTAAACCCCTTCCTGAACCCTGACCCCTTCTTCTCCTCTACAGGCTCTTCACGGGCGGAAGGTGCTGGGCACGGACGCGACTCAGGTAGGTGAGCAGGCCCCGGGCAATCCCCTCGGCGATACGATCCCGGTAGGCGGAGTCCGCAATCTTTGTCATCTCCCGGCTGTTGGAGAGAAATCCGCATTCCACAAGCGCGGCAGGGCATGTGGCATTGCGGATCACATAGAACCGGGCTCGGCGAATGCCCCGGTCGAGTGAGCCGGTGTGACTCAAAAGCCCCTTCTGAACGAAGTGTGCCAAAACGGAGTTGGCGCCGTCATGCCTGTTTCCAGGGCAATCGCGGGCACGGGAGGCCACCACATGTCGCTCCGCCTCCGCCGTTGTCGGAAAGCCGGGCGCCGGAACGATGTAGGTTTCAACCCCGGAAATCGCACGATCCCGCGAGGCGTTCAAGTGGATGCTCAGGAAAACGTCGGCTCCATATTTGCCGCTGCGCCAGCAGCGTTCATTCAGCGACATGGTCTGATCCCGATCCCTTGTCATCATCACCCGGATGCCATTGTCCCGAAGCCGCGCCCTCACCCGCTTGGCGATGTCGAGGGTATACTGTTTTTCCTCGCGCGACACCCCGCCGTTTGCCCCGGGATCGGCCCCGCCGTGGCCGGGATCCAGGACGACAAGGGCATAGGATTCCTTGCGAAGGGCGCGGGAGGGCAACAGCATGGCACCAATGGTGTCCACCGCATCCACCGGACTGATCACCCAGTTCCCCGCCCCCTTCAGGACGCTCCGGTTGAGATAAACCGAAAGACCATTGACCACAATACGCCGACTGTCTGCCTCAAAAATCACGGTGGCGGAGCGGCTTCTGTACACCGCGCTTTTCCCATATTCCGAGGGGGCGCCGAACCCGTAAGAGGCCATCACCTCGTTCAACCCCAACCCCCGGAATACGATTGCCTGGGCGGGAACGGCGGAGAGGCAGATAAGAATACCCCATAGGACGGGAGGAAAAGAGAAAACTTTACCACGGAGACACGGAGACACAGAGAGAGATGCAGGAAGAGAAAAAAAAGAAAATACA
>CAJBSZ010000274.1 GCA_903958395.1 uncultured bacterium
GCCGTGGTGGACATGGATCGCGTTTTCAAGGATGTGGGGATGCTCCAGAAGATCGAAAAGGAGCGCCAGAAGACTGAGTTTTATAACAAGGGAACGGCCATGCTGCAGGCCTACAACACACGGATCAAGTCCCTGAAGGAGAAAATGGATGCCGCCAAGACTCCGGCGGAAAAGGATAAACTTACCGCCCAGATCAAGGCCTCCAATGAAATGTTCCAGCAGGGTATTCAGCCTATCCAGGGACAAATGCAGCAGTTTGAGGCGGGCGCTGTGGCGACCTTCCGGAAACGCCTGCAGCCTTTCATCAACAAGGTGGCCCAGAAGCGGGGACTGGATGTTGTGGTCTATGCCGGACCGAATATCCTGTATGTCCGGAACAAGTCTGACCTGACGGAGGATGTCGTGACTTCGGCAAAGGAATTTTTCGCCAAGGATATGCCCTTGATTGATTTGGCACTGGGTGGCGCGGCACCTCGAGGCCGCTAGCTATGGAGCGGCACAGCCGGGGAAAAGGAAAAAAAAAGCTGCTCGGCAGTCATCAGAAATGCTGGATCTGGGGCCGGAACGCCGTGATGGAAACCCTGCAGGCGGGGCGGTGGCCGATTGTGGACCTCTATGTGTCCCGGCTGCTCCCTCAGGAGTGTCTGGATCAGATTGGTGCCCTCTGTGCCCGTGCGGGGCTTGTTCCCGTCATTGAGGATCCGGAAGTTCTGGCTCAGTTGTGCCACACCACGGAGCATCAGGGCTATCTGGCCCGGATGACCGATTTTCCGTATGCAGACGCTACGCAAGTTTTAACATCCCTTCCCGGCGATCCGTTTTGCGTGATCCTGGACGGCATTCAAGATCCCTTCAACTTTGGCGCGATCATCCGGTCGGCGGAAGTATTTGGCGCCCATGCGATTTTTATTGGTGAGACCGGTCAGGTTGGGGTGACCAGCATGGTGGTGCGTAGCTCCGCCGGTGCGGTGAACCGTATCCCGATTGCCCGCGTTCCGGATTTGGAGGTGTGGGCCGGGGAATTAAAGGCCCGAAGCCTCCGGATTGTCGCGGCCAGCGAAAAGGCAACGGCGAAACTCATGGATAATGATTTCAGCGCAGGCTCAGCCATTGTGATCGGCAATGAAGGGGTTGGCCCCCGGTCCGGGCTTCTTTCCCAGTGCGACTCGGTGGTCAAGATCCCACAAGTGGGGCATATTGGATCCCTGAACGCCGCCGTGGCGGCTGGAATTTTCTTCTACGAAGTCCGCCGCCAGCGATCCTGACGATGTCTCGAGTCTGAAAATAACGGTAAATTTAGACAAATACCTGAGTGGGGGATGTCATATAGGGTGGAGACAACGAGTGTTAAGCCATGCCTATGCCCGACAATGCCATAGAAACCGAGATCCGGAAACGAGTTGCCGCAGATGATCCTGCGGCGTTGGATTTGATATGGGACCAGTACGGGGGGCGCTTGCACGGCTTCCTTGTTGCGTTGCTACGATCTTCCCATGATGCCGAGGATGTCCTGCAGGACGTGCTCATCAAGATTGCCTCCCAACGGACCCGTTTACTGGAGGTGGAGAACCTTCAGGCCTACTTCTATTCCATGGCCCGGAATGAGGCCTTGACCTTGATCAAGCGTCGCGAGCGGCGGCATCAACCAATACATCCTGACGATCTTTGGCTCGTGCCGGTTGCGGAGAGCCCGCTCTCGAATGACTCGGCCCAGGAAGTGCGTAAAACCCTGGAGATCCTTCCCGAAGAACAGCGGACGGTGCTGGTGCTGAAGATCTATCAGGACATGACCTTCCTGGCGATCTCGGATTCGTTGGGGATTTCGTTGAACACGGCGGCCAGCCGATACCGTTATGCCATGGAGAAGTTGAGGGGATTGCTGAAAAAGGAGGCGTTATGAACACATTCAACACCAATTCATCACAAGGGCCAGACGAGGTGGTTTTGCGCAAGGCCTTCCGTCTGTCGGCACCATCCCCGGAACTTAAGGCGCGAGCCATGAAGGCCGCCCACGAGGCTTGGCGTGCGACGCCTGCCCCTCGTCAAGGTGTAGCGAGGTGGTGGTATCCGATCCTTGAACTAGCCGCCGCAGGGATCATATTGTTAGTGGGAAGCCAGATCAACGGATTCCTTATTTCCTCAGACTCATCCCCTGGTGATCTTGCGGGGCGGGGCGGATCCGTACAGGGTGCAATTGAGGACTTGGATATTTCTGGGCGGGTCCATTTTCGTGGTGGAGTAGGATACGCTGGTTCGATTTCGGTCGAGACCTTAAAGGCCCGGCAGGGTCTGCTCGATAATCTATTGCGTGATGAAGCGACAGAGGCCGTTGATGGGACGGATAGACAAAACAGCCTGAATGGATCGTCATGTCTTTTGAAAGGACTTGCCTAACATGAATATCATTAAGATAGCGAAACGAACGGGATGGGTTGTTGTGGTTTTGGCGGCACTGTATGTCGTGGCGTTGGTCATATCCGGGGTCAAGCTCCGAAATGCCCAGGCTGAACTTGTCGCGGCCGGGTATCCCACGAAAGTGGAACAGGTTATTCCGCCCCCTGTGAAAGATGAGGACAATGCCGCTCTATTGTATCAGGCAGCGGTGCAGCGATTGAAGTCAGAAGCCGTTGGGGGCACAAACCTGTTTGTGCGGCTCAATACCCTTGCGGCATCACCTGATAATCAAGCCTCACAGGCCGGCAGCAATGAGCTGGTGCAATTTCTGGGTAATCCTGCCGTTACTGAAGCCCTGCATTTCGTTGAACTCGGATCAGTCAAGCCCGCCTGTCGTTTTAACATGGATTACACCCGAGGGATGTACATGGAAACGCCTCATATTTCTGATATTCGGGGATTATCGCGTATTGTCTGTGCCAGAATGCGCCTTGAGGCGGGACGCGGTGACGCGGTAGCCGCTTGGCGTAGCGCCAAGACAGCACTTGCTGTGGCGGATGCCTTAAAGAAGGACACGTTATTGATCGGTTATTTGGTTCGGTTGGCTCAGATCGGGATTTCGTGCGAGGCCATTCGTGATATGTGCGTCCATATTCCTGTTGGTGAGCCGGATCGGAACGCCCTCGACTGGACACTGTCAAGCATGGACAACAATGAATCATTAAGGTGTGCCTTGTTTGGTGAGCGCATTTTGGGTGTTGCGTGGATATACGATGAAACGGCATCGGGGCGTGTTAGTTTGTCTAAGCTGTTGAGCATCGGGGAAGCCGAGAAGGGGTTAGGAATTTTGGATATTTATCCTCGAATACGTCCCTTGTTCCAGTTAGATCATGCTGCTTACCTGCGGGGATGCTTGGAATTGCATCGGCTGGCGGAGCGTTCTGTTCGGGATACCGCGAGTATGGACGAACATGAGTTTGAGAATCGGGTCCCGCCCCCTTATCTGGTTGCCAGAATGTTGTTTCCAGTCATTCCTGGAGTCATAAAAAAGCAGGGGATGGGTGCTGCTGAAATTCGGCTTACACGTGCGACACTGGCGGTGTCGGCCTACAAGCAGAAGACGGGCGGCTGGCCGAAAGACCTTGATGCCGCCGGGTGTGGGACGCTCCTTGATCCGTACACTGGAAAACCGTTCGTCTACCGGCTGGATGAGCGGGGGCCCATGGTCTATAGCGTGGGCCCGGATTTGAAGGATGATGGCGGACAACCTTTCAACAAAGGCACCCGCAAAGGGGATATTGTTTGGAGGCCGTGAAGACGATTTCTACATTCCCCGTAGGAACGGATTGCTCTTCTTTTCCCGCCCGATCGTGGTGCGGGGGCCGTGGCCGGGATAAACCAGGGTTTCATCAGGCAATTGGGCCAACCGGCGCAGGGATTTTTCCATCAGGGTTTCGTCACTTCCCTCGAAGTCTGTCCGCCCGATGGAGCCGCTGAACAGGGTGTCGCCGGTAAACAAGGTTTTTTCGGCCGGGAAATAATAGCAAACACAACCCGGGGAATGCCCCGGGGTTGTGATGACCTCGTAATGAAGGCCACCGTCGTCACCCGGCTGTCCGTCGGCCAAGGTACGGATTTTTTGCGCCGGGCGCTCGGGAGCGTCGTAGTAAGGGGGCATCATATTGTCGGCACTGAAGGCCCATGCCTCATCCGCAGGGTGCATGGATACCGGGGCGGGGAAAAGACGGGTCAGTTCTTCCAGTCCTCCAACATGATCCATATGCCCGTGGGTGATCAGGTAGGCGGCCACCGTCAGCTTTCTTTCACGCAGGGCGACGGCGATCTGTCCGGCATCCTCGCCTGGATCAATCACGAGCGCCTGTCCGCTGTCTGATGTGACAAGGTAACAGTTGACTTGAAAGGCGCCAACGACGATGGGAATAACGTGCATGACTTTATACGCCCAGACTCGACAGAATGATTTCCTGCTCCGTGCGATCCTCGAGATTTTTGAGCCGGATGGTACCCTTCGCCATATCGTCTGGTCCGATATAAATTCCCCTCCGGAAGCCGGCCTTCCCTGTTCGGGCGAAGAAATGTTTCGGTTTTTCGGGATGGAGGGCGATATCGACGTTGGAACCTTCGTCGCGCATCGCCTTGGCCACCCGGATGGCCGTGTCGCGCTGGGCCTCTTCCATATAGGAGATGGCGAGATCTTTCCGGGCGGACGGGTGGGGGAGTTTAGCCTTTTCCTCCAGTAGTTCGGCGATGACGACATCCCCGAAGCCGAGGCCGACGGCGGTCATGGGCTTCCCCCCGAGGTCGCCGAGCAGATTGTCGTAACGGCCTCCGCCGAAGATGGCCCGCAGGCTTCTGCCGGTATCGAACCCTTCGAAAACGATGCCGGTATAATACCCGAGGCCGCGGATGACGGAGATATCGAATTTCACACTGTCCCCGGCCCCGTAGAGCTTCATGAGGTCAAAGAAGGACAGAAAATGCTCCAGTGCCGGAGTTCGTTCGTCGAGCGCCTCTATCAGACTTTCCAGCGTGGTGAGACCGAGAATCTTGAAGGTGGCGTCAATGCTTGCCTGGGGGAGCCCTTCCCCGGTCAGCAGTTTGGTGATTTCCTCGTCTGGGATTTTTCCGCGTTTGTCCAGCGCGAGAAAGGTGGCGGCGTGGTGATCACGGGGAATGCCCAGTTTGGCGAGGAGATCCGACAGGACGGCCCGGCTGTTGACATGGACGCGGACATCGCTGCTTCCCAGGCCGAGTTGTGTCAGGGCGTCGACGGCGGCCATCACCACTTCGGCTTCCGCGAGGGCGGATGGCTCTCCGACGATATCCAGGTTCCACTGGTAATGTTCACGTTTGCGGCCGCGGGTCATCCGCTCGTAGCGGAAGCATTGGGCAATGGTGAACCATTTGATAGGGAAGGTTAGTTCGTTCTGTTTGGCGACAATCATCCGGGCTAGGGTAGGGGTCATCTCGGCCCGAAGGGCCAGCTCCCGGTCGCTTTTGTCCTTAAACCAGTAGATCTGATCCTGTATTTCCTCGCCGCCCTTGCGCTTGAGCAGTTCCAGACTTTCGACGACGCAGGCATCGTATTGCTCGAAGCCGAAACGACGTGCCGCCACGGCCCAGGCGTCAAAGATCGTGTTCCGGACGGCCATATCGTCCGGGTAAAAATCCCGCATACCACGGGGTGCGGAATAACTAATCGGTTCACTCATGTTGTCCTTAGGAGTAGTGTCCGGTATTCAGTGTTCAGATTCCTGAACCCCGAACCCTGAATCCTTTTGATTAGCTCTTCAATACCCGGGCTTTCATTTCCTTGCCCGGCTTGAATTTGACAACCCGGCGCTCGGGAATGATCACCGTGTTTTCAGGCTTATTCGGATTGCGTCCGATGCGTGGCTTGCGGATCTTGATTTCAAAGACGCCAAAGTCCCGGAATTCAATATTCTCACCTTTTTCAAGGCTTTCGGTGATGTAATCCAGCGTTTTTTGGACCACTGAAAAAACATCCAGTTGAGACAAGTTCGTTTCTTCGGCGATGCGGACGACAAGTTCACGTTTGGTCATGCGAGTTCTCCCTGAATCATACTTTGAATAACTGAAACGGTATCGGTCACGGAAATCATCTGTTTGTCTTTTTCCGTGCGCCGCTTGACTTCAACCTTGCCTTCGGCAAGGGATCGTTCACTGATCACGGCCCGGATGGGCAGCCCCATCAGATCGGCATCCTTGAATTTGACGCCCGGTCGCTCGTCGCGATCGTCGAACAGCACCTCGATGCCCTTGGCTTCCAGATCCCGGATGAGTTCCTCGGCGACCCGGACGCTTTCCGCGTGCCCCGTGTTGGGAACCACCACGCAGACTTGATAGGGGGCAATGGCCATGGGCCAGATGATGCCATCCTCATCGAAACTCTGTTCAATAATAGCCTGCAGGGTGCGCGTGACCCCGATGCCGTAGCATCCCATGACGCTGATCTGACGGGTTCCCTTGTCATCAAGGAAGCCGGCATCAAACGCCTGGCTGTATTTGGTGCCGAGCTTGAAGACATGCCCGACCTCGATGCCACGCTTTTCTCGCATGCGGGTGCCGCAGCGGGGGCACTTGTCACCCTCCTTGGCGATGACGAGATCATGGAAGGAGGTGACCTGGAAGTCCCGCTCGATCATAACATTGATCAGGTGGCTGTCAGCGATATTGGCGCCGGTAGCCGTGATACGGGGCGTCTGCAGTTCCACATCGGCATAGATGGGGATCTTGAGTCCCACGGGACCGGAAAAGCCGACTGGAGCGCCCGTGACCTTGGCGATGGTCTGATCGTCGGCCATCTCGAGGGAGACGCTGCCGAGGATGCGGGCGAGCTTGTGTTCGTTCAGATCGCGGTGGCCGGCCACCAGGACGGCAATCGGTTTGCCGTCGGCGATATAGATCAGGGTCTTGATCAAATCCCAGGGTTTGAGCTTGAGGAAGGAGGAGACCTCCTCGATTGAGCGCTGACCGGGGGTAGCCACCACGGTCGGGGGCTGGTCGGTATTGGAGGCCTTGGGGACGGGGGCTTTGCGCTCCGCCCGTTCCAGGTTGGCGGCGTAGGAGCAGGCTTCGCACTCCACGATGCCATCCTCTCCGGAATCCGCGAGGACCATGAACTCGTGCGAGAAATTGCCTCCCATGGCGCCGGTATCGGCTTCGACGACCTTGGTGCGCAGACTGCACCGCTTAAAGATCCTGACATAGGCGTCATACATGGCCTGGTAGCTGACGTCGGCAGCCTCCCAGCTCACATCAAAGCTATAGGCGTCCTTCATGCTGAATTCCTTGGCGCGCATCAGCCCGAAGCGGGGTCGGATCTCGTCCCGGAACTTGGTCTGGATCTGGTAGAAGGTTTTAGGCAACTGGCGGTAGGAACTGATCAGGCGTGACACCAGATCCGTGATGACTTCCTCATGGGTCGGGCCCAGCACCATGTCGCGCTGCTGGCGATCCTTGACCTTGAACATGGATTCCTTAAGAACGCCGTAACGACCTGATTTTTCCCAGATTTCGCGGGGTTGCAGGGCAGGCATAAGGACTTCCAGCGCGCCGGCCCGGTCCATTTCCTCCCGTACGATCCGCTCGACCTTGCGAAGGGCTTTCAGGCCTGCAGGGAGAAAGGTATAGAGGCCGCCCCCGAGTTTCATAATCAGGCCGGCCCGCATCATGAGTTTGTGGCTGGGGATTTCGGCATCCTGCGGAGCTTCGCGCAGGGTGGGGATCAAAGTCTGTGTCAAACGCATAAAAACAACTTCCTTCGTTGCAAATGAATCGGGCGCATTTGACACAAAGAGAAGGGGTTAGGCAAGGATAAAACCAGAAATATCCTTTTCGCAGTTTCATGTTTGCCGTTTTTTTGCTCCAATCAGACGGAGTTCGGAATAACCATGAAAATTTCAATTATTACACCCAATTATAATAGTGCCCGTTTCCTGGAGGAGGCGATTCAAAGTGTTCGGTCTCAAGTCCGTCCGGGGTTGGAGATCGAGCAGTGTGTGATCGACGGGGGTAGCACCGATGCCTCAATGGAGATTCTTGAACGCCATCGGCCGGGTCTCTCACATCTGGTGTCGGAGCCGGACAAGGGGGCCGCCTCGGCAATCAACAAGGGATTGCGACTGGCGACCGGAGAGATTGTCGGCTGGTTGAATGCCGACGACCGCTATCGCCCAGGCGCGCTGGAGCGGGTCGCCGAGGTGATGCAGCGACATCCCGACAAGGCGCTATGTTTTGGTCATTGCCCGATCATCGATGAGCAGGGGGCAGAAATCCGGCAGGGCATTACGCGGTTCAAGGAGCTGATTTTTCCATTTTCATGCCGGTTTATGATCCAGAGCATCAATTATGTTTCCCAGCCCGCTATGTTCTTTCGCCGGTCGGCAATGGAGAAGGCTGGATTTCTGCGGGAAGATTGGCGGGCGGCCTGGGATTACGACTATATCCTTCGTCTCTGGAAGCAGGGGGGCGCTGTGCATGTTCCGGGCGGGCCGCTGGCGGAATTCCGCTGGCATCCCGGCTCGATCAGCGGGCAGGGCTATGTCAGACAATTTCAGGAGGAACTGGACGCCGCCATGGCCGATGCCGGACGATATTCTCCCCAAGTTCTTCTGCATCGCGGTGTCCGCCTGGGGATCGTCACCATTTACAGGATGATGGAGAGACGGCGGCGAGGTTAACCTTTCGGGTTCTTCTCCAATTCCGTGACCCGCAATTCGAGGCTGGCGGCAAACTGGCAAACCCGTTTCTGGTCGGCGCGCAACTCCGAGAGTGCGAGGGAGAAGTGGAAGGCCACCAGCAGGAGGAACGCGAACACCACCATGGTGATGGCGCTCACATACTGCATTCCGGTCAACTTGGCGAGCCAGCCGACCGCATCCGGATAAACCGCGAAAACAACCAGGATGATGCCCGTTGATACCCACAACAGGGCATACCGTTCCTCCATGGCGAACCGTCGTACGGCCTCAAGCGTGATCATGAGGACGAGAAAGCTCAGAAATCCAAGCGCCATACGCATGCGAAAGGTGAGGGAAGCGGGAGTCTCACCCTGAAACAGCTCTGGCTTGAACACGGCGACCGCCAGGGCGATTCCGACGGCGATCCAGGCCCATCCTAGAAAAAAGCGCTTTTGCTTTTGGGCCGCCATGCGGATTCCCATAATCAACATGGCCAGACTGCCGAAACAAAGAAGCAGGGTGCGAAGGGTCATAATTCCTCACTGACAAGATTGTGGCGGGCATAGCGGGGGTTGACCGTCCGGGCGCGATCGACCACCAATGCCAGGCCGACCTTGAGCATGTAATACAGCGCGCCCCAGGATTTGATGGAGGAGATTCCCGTGGTGCGTGCCCGGAACCGGGTTCCCACTTCGCGGAAGCGGTATCCCTGCCGCCGAAGCAGGGCGAGCGATTCCGGCTCCGGATAATCCAGCGGGTAGGAGTGCGCAAAGTAGGTGAGCAGCGGTCGGTTCAACATTTGAAAGCCGGATGTCGGATCCGTCACACGGGCCCTGCAGGTGAGGGTGAGCAGCCAAGCGAGGCCCCGGATTCCAATGCTGCGAAGGGCGGTGCTTTTGTATGAGTCCTTGTCATTCTCGAGAAACCGGGAGCCCACCACCAGGTCAACATCGCCGGCGCGCATGGCGTCAATCAGCTTCGGGATTTCGGAGGGAGGGTGCTGGCCGTCGCCATCGCAGCGGATGACATAGCGGTAGCCGCGTTGAAAGGCGTACTGGAAGCCGGCCTGAACCGCGCCGCCAACCCCGAGGTTGCAGGGAAGATCCAGGACGAGCGCGCCGTGTTTCCGGGCGACAGCCGCCGTATGGTCGAGCGAGCAATCGTTCAGGACGGCGACATCCGAGTCCGGAGCCACCGCACGGATTTCCGCCAGGAGTCCGGGCAGGGCAGCTTCCTCATTGAAGGCCGGGATAATGATCAGCGATTGTTTCAAGATGTCGTCCATGGAGGAGGAGAATACTGACGGCAGGGGGCGGGGGGCAATAGAAAAGTCTTCCGGTGGGTTATGGCACCGGCGACCCGGCGGCCGATTGGTTCAATGCCAGGAGACGTTCAAGAATGGCTTCATCAGTGAGATCACTGGGCCAGCCATAGGCGGCGGCGACGGCGGCGTCAAGTTTCGCGTGGCAGGCGGTAAGCCAGGCGGGACGTTCGTTGTAGAGCTTGGTCAAGGTGCGTGCTTTGAGGCGGGCGGCACATTCGGCGTCGCGCGGCACAAGGCGCGGATAGCGAACAGTGCCAACCTTGAACGCGCCTCGATCCGTCACGGTGGCCGGGTCAATGTAACGATCCCACGGGCCGCCTACGGTGCCGGGAAAATCCATCGTCTCCATTTGCGTCCACTCTGGCGGATTCAGCCAGTTTTCTCGTATTTCATTCAGTTCCTTGGCGGCGGCTGAAATCGCGGTGTGGGCGGGTGTGGCCTGACTGTTATCGAAAACGCCGAGAGGAAACGGAAACGTCTCGAAGCAGGTGGATGGGGTATAGCGGAACCCGCTTTCCTTTTCCCTTAACTGCGTGCCTTGTGCCAATGCCCACACTTCATGAAACCGGGAATGAAGGATGCCAAAGAAAAGATCGTCTGACCGAGCGAAGGCACGCGTCTGGTGGTCTGGAAGATAGACCGAATCGAGCCAGACGAATACTCTGTGTTTTGAGACTTCAGGTGTGACAATTATTCTAGGCAGTCCACTTATCGCTCGCCGCAATCCCGGCCGCGGTTCGCCATGAAGCCACCAATAGACCTTGAGACTGTTTCTTCTGTTTTCATCTCTAACCGGCTTCACCTTTTCCAGAACGTGACCATAAGGCCGTTCGTAATACGCCATTTCGGAGGCAAGCGAGTCGCACCCAAAGTCAATAATCCAGCCCCCGCCAGTGCGCCGAAGGATGTCCATTGCGTTTACACGGGGTCTCAATACGTCACTACTTGGTTTGCCATTGGGATTTGGTGCTCTAATCCAGTCCGTCGCAATGGTTTCGTTAATGTCGAAGGCACCAGCTTTCATGATGCCCAAGAAACAAAGATTGTGATTGTTAGCCAGAGGTTCTGCCGTTGGTAGATCGGCAGAGGTTGATAGATTGGCGTTTATTGTACTTACCGCTTTACCGTCCAATATGCGCGTAGCATCTTCCCCGCCGTCAAACGCCACAATGCTGACATGGACATTGGCACCGTCGAGGACCCACTCGCGGTCCGATACCGCCCAGAAGATTCCGCCACCGTCCTGGATCCGTTTAAGAACTTCACGATTCGCGCCGCCGCGTATTCCCTGCGTGGCAAGTAGTCCGGCACGCTTGCACTTACCGGCGGCGATATGGGCGCGGGCCTTTTCAAACCAGTAGCAGCAAAGATCGGACTGGCCGGGGATACGGCCATCATAGAGAGCACGCAACCGGTCAACGTAGGCGTCTCCCAGTTCGCGGCGCATGATTTTGTCGCCAAGAAAAGGCGGGTTTCCGACAATGAAGTCCACGGTGGGCCAGTCAGGTTCGACAGGCTCACTGCCTGCGGGTTCTCCGTTCTCTGCGATTATGGCGTCCATAAGGCGGATGTTTTCGGAGAGAGGCCGCAGGATTGGGTCAGCCGGGAAACCGAAACCATTGACGCGAATCCATTGGAGCCAGCCGATCCAGACGGTCATTTGCGCCAGGTCATGGGCGTAGGAGTTGATTTCGATGCCGTAAAGTTGCGACGGCCCGACCATTGGCAGGAATGAGCCAAGGCCGTTGTCATTGCCGAACAGGATTGCCTCTTTCTCCAGGTCTTTTAGACGGAGCAAGGCGACATAGAGAAAGTTACCCGAACCGCACGCCGGATCGAGAACCCGCACATGTTGGAGACGATCCAGGAAGCGGAGCAGTATGGTTCCAGCTTCGCCTTTCGCCTTTTTCATAGCGGCGGCGTTCAAGGGTTTGGCTGGGGAGGTGGCAACAGGGACCGTTTTTCGTCCTGTGGTAAGCAGGGCGTTGATAATTTCACGGGATTCGTTCCATTCGCGCAGAAGAACCGACATGACAACGGCGTCCACCACGAGTTCGATGTCTGCCCGGCTGGTGAAGTGCGCCCCGAGTTGGGAACGCTTGGCCGGATCAAGGCCGCGTTCAAAC
>CAJBSZ010000275.1 GCA_903958395.1 uncultured bacterium
GTATTTTCTGGAGATGGCGGTAAAATATGGCAAAGAACTTGAATGCCCGCCGCAGTTGCTTCCCAGCGGGTGGGCCGCCTTCCTTTATCTTTTCAAACTGAGGTAAGCGAGGAAGGGAGGTTGACGAACATGAACATATTTGTCGTCTGCTGGTGCATCCTCAAGCAAAGATGCCGGAGAGCCTACCCGGGCATGTAGTTAAACAAGGTGCCGGGAAAGGCGAGTCAGGGGTACAGTCAGGGGTACAGTCGGGGGTACAGTCACAGATGGCAATAGCCGTGCTTCAAGCATTGCGACAGGATGCCGCCGGGAAGGCGAGCATTGCCAAGTTATTGGGCAAGACCGGACGAACACGTTATTTGAGTGATCTGATGAAGCGGCTGCTGAGTGAAAATCTGATTGAATACACCCTTCCTGGCAAGCCGAACAGCCGCCTACAGAAATACCGCCTGACGATGAAGGGGATCTCGTTACTTCAGTTGAGGGACGGCCAATAAATCTGCCTATGGAAATCGAATTTACGGGCGACTGGAAAGTTAAGGGCGCCATCCAGCGCACAAGATCATGTGCGATGAGATTGAGGATCGGTTTGTTGTTCTGATCCTGGCTGGAATGCTAAAGCACTACTACCGAAGAGCGGCGTGATGGTCGGCCAATTTGTGGAACACTACGGCATGAAGGATTCGGCGCGAAAAGATTAGTCGATAGGCATGGCGTGGCGACGCTTATGACGTCTGCCGTTTACGATAATACTTTGGAGTGTGCCCGGTTTTTTCGCGGATAGCCTGTTCGAGGTTTTCCGGTGAGCTGAAACCGCAGGCAATGGCGATCCGGGCGTTGGTTTCCTTGTCGTGTCTCAGCATGAGGATTGCTTTTTCCATCCGGATGCGATCGATTTCCTCGTGGGGGCTTCGCCCGATGGCGGCCCGGAAGCGCAATTCGAAAGCCCTTCGCCGAATGGGAAGAAACTGGAGGATCTCCTTTACCCTGAGCCCGCGTGTGGCCTGATCCTGGATGATGGCCAGGGCTTTTGATACCAGGGGATCCTCGACGGCCAGATGACTGCTCGACAGCCTCTCAACCACGGGTTCGGGTCCGACTAAGAGTGAGGGGGCCACTTTTTCACCACGCATCATGGCGTGGAGCATCCGGGCAGCCTCGAAGCCGATCTTGCGGCTGCTGATGGGAAGACTGCTTAGGGGAACCCGGCTGAGATTGCAGACCAAAGACTCGTTTCCCGTGCCGAGGACGGCAATTCTGTTGGGAATGGCCTGCCCCAAGTCCAAAGCCACCTTGATGACCGCTTGCCCGAAGGAGTCGCTGAAGGCATAAACCCCAATGCGTCCCCCGGTTGCCTGAATCAAATCACGCAAGGCGTCGCGCAGATGTTTGAACCTCTTGAGTGCGCTGTTTTCACCGATATCCATTGGCTCGAGCAAGGTTTCGGGTTCAGGGCGCCCGGCTTCCAGCAAACCCGCCCGGAATCCCTTAAGCTGCAAACGCGAACGACCGAAGTCTGGTCCCACATACAGGTGGCGCGTGATAGGGGGCTGGTCTAGATGTCGGGCGGCCGCACGGCCGAACTCCTCGCAGTCCAGGGTTACGGAGGGAAACGGCAGGGCGACGTCTGGCAACGTCAGGTTGATGGCTGGGATACCCCGCTGGCGCAGCAGGCGTGTCAGCTGGGTGTTGTTAAAGGCCCAGATAAAGGCCGCGTCAGCTTTTTCCGGGGAAATCCGGCCTGGTTCCAGCGAGAGAAACACGTCAAAGGGGTCTGTAAGGAATTCCCAATCGCTGGCGTAACGCAATGCGTAGTCACTTATTCCCGCGAGGCACTCGCGGGTGTGCTCGTGTTCACACTTGCCGAGTGCCAGCAATATTTGTTTGCGTTTCATAGTGCCAGTTTAGGAAATCAGGATGACATAGTCGAGCACTTCGCCCGGCACAGACACGGTTTCACCGGGGGCGATCCGCTTTCGAACCACGGCAAATTTGACAAGTTGGAGGGCGTTGTCCCGCCAGAGCCCGGAGATCGGCGTAGGTTCGAAGCCAAAGGCGGAAAGGGTTCTTTCAAAAAGCATGGCGATAGCCGTATGTGGACCGGTACGGGTTCCGGTTACGGTATAGATGATCGAGACGGTGATGCCCGATCCTGCCGGATCCGCCCTGAAGGTGATCCCGGTGCGGGACTCGGGTTTACCGGTACGGCGCGTGGCGATCCAGCGGGCGCCCTTCAGTTCGGCCGGAATTTGATCCCATGTATTGTCGCCGGTGGAATCAAAGTCGTAATAGAACGGTTCCTGCTCGGCGATAGGGCGGTCGATGAAATATACGGGATGATCCGGGTTGGAGGACTGCAGGTCAATGATTCCTCCTGTCGCTGTGGAGGGATGGTTGGGCGGATAGTAGTAAAGGATGGCCGCATCAGTATGGCCGTGTTCATCAAAGACCTGGACCTCGTTGCGTCCGATGTCGAGAGGGATCGAGGCGTGGAACACATGGCTCACCGCGAATCCGTTGGGATGGCGGTATTGACCATCGCGCACGACGGCGCGTTCCGTGCCGTTGATAACCATACGGATCTCACGGGAGGTCGAATAGATCTTGATGCCGTTGTCACGGTTACCCTGCCGCAGGAACCAGCTCCGCCCCAGGATGCGAAGAACGGGAATCTCAGGGCGGGCGAAACACTGCCACAGATAAAAGGCGTCCTTCGGCAGGCCTGCATAGGTGATCAGGCCTTTGCTGTTACGCCCCTTGAGTTTATCGTTCTTGAATTCCCTGAACACCCACCAGAGATACATGGGATGGGCATCGGGATGGTTGCGATAAATGGTCTGGAGCCGGTGTTCGAGGAACATCAGCATGTGATCCTCGGGCTCGAACCGGTTGACGGCCCAGGATGTGCTGAGAGCGCCATAGTCGCGCTGGTGGGCGATCCACGCGCCGGCTCCGTTTTCAGCGATGATCGGGTCGTGGAAATTCGTGTAATCCAGCGTGTTTCGCCCGTGTTCATACCAGCCGCTGTAGACATTCTCGGCAATGAAATCGCAGTTTGCCGGAGCCCAACCCTGTGAGGCGAAGGTTGCCGGGCGGCTGCTGTCCTCCTCGCGGATGGCTTCGGCATAACGGGCCGCGGCGGAGCAATCCACATTCTCGTTTCCTGCGCTCCAGCACACGATACTGGGATGGTTGCAGAGTTGGCGCACCATTTCGCGCGTCACCCCGTCGCCGTCCGGGGTCCAAGGATCGATGTGCTGGCAGGCGTTGCCATTTTCCGCCCACACGAGCAGGCCCAGTTCGTCGGCGAGGCGGTATTCGAAACGGCCGTGCGGGTAGTGGGCGAGCCGGACGGTATTGATGCCGAGTTCCGACATGAGCCGCCATTCTTCCCGGAGTTCCTGCTCCGTAATGGCACCCCAGTTGTACTCGGTTTCCTGGTGCTTGTTGACGCCGCGCAGGAGGACTTCCTTGCCGTTCAGGAAAAACCGGCCGGCCCGGTGCTCGAACGACCGGAGGCCCGCGTGCTCGGTTGCCGTATCGACCACCCGGCCATCCTCGATGAGATCCACGGTGACGAGGTATAGATTTGGCGCGCGGATGCCCCAAAGTCTCGGCTGGCGGATGTTGTCCGTCAGCGTGACGGATCGGATGTCACCGGATGGTATCGTCATGGTTTGTTGCCAGGTGGCAACGGTTTCGCCGGCTGGATCCGTACACCTCACCCGCACCGTGGCGTCGCGTGGCTTGGCGGAGACGTTACGCAGGGCGACGCGCACGGCGAGTGTGGCGGATTCCAATGAAACCCGCGTGGTTGTGATGAAAACGCCACAGGAGCCAGCGTCGGGATAAATATGTAACGCCGATTTCGCCAGCAACCAGGCCGGCCGGTAAAGGCCGCCGTAAACGGTGTAGAGGTTTGCCTGTGACAGGCAGCCTGCGGTTTCGAGTTCGACGTTGGTCACGCGAACGTCCAGCGTGTTGCCTTGGCCTGGCTGGATGCCGGGGGTGAGATCGAACAAGCCGGCGGTATAGGCGCCCCGATGCTGGCCGCAGTGGCGGCCGTTCACGAAGGCATCGGCCACGGATCCGGCTCCGTCGAGGCGGAGATAGAAGACGGCTTTGCCGGCCACGAGTTCCGGCGTGAGCGTCGTGCGGTACCAGCCAGTGGAGTTGTTGGGTTTGTCCGACTGCAGGAAGACATGGGGCAGGGGGACCGGCGTGTGCGTGAGGTTGGCAGGCACGGCACGCCGTTCCTCGGCGAAGGCGGCATAGGTGGCGGGCTGCGTGCTCGTGTAAAGCCAATTTGTCAGTTGTGTTTCCATATCATCACTCATCTTCTTGTAGGGCGTCCGCTTGCGGATCGCCGCCTTTTGTCGCAGCGGCCAGCCGCAAGCGGCGGCCCTACAGTGCTTCGCGCGGGGGCGTTCCCATGGGCACTTGATACTTGATTCTCGTCAGGACTGGCAGCAGGGACATGTAGCCATCGGCCAGCAGGCCTTCGTAGCCGTAGCAGGTCCCGTCCCAGGTTCGCCAGTCCTTGGTCATGGCATTATCGCCCTGGCCCTGGAAACCTCCTGCCTCGAAGGAGGTTAGCATGGGTTTGAAAATCCGGTCGCCGTCGGCCCAGCGACCGAGTTGATAGAGCGCTTCGACGGTGAAACCCGCGAAGCACGCCGTGGCGCCGCCGTTCTCGTATTTCTGGAAACCGTCGGCATTGTCTTCCCGCTCGCCGCCGCCCCAGCGCAACTCGTGATGGGCATAATCGCACCTGGCCACCGGCACAAGGTTGCCGGGCAGGCCTAGATCGAACCGGTTATAACCGACTGCCTCCATCTTGGCGAGCAGTCGGTCCATGATCGTGTTGGCCAACGGGGGGTCAACGAGTCCGAAGACGATCGCCAGGCTGTTAAGAAACAGGAACCAGTAATCGTGCAACTGGCCGTCCGCACTTTTCCAGCCTGCCAGAATCCCGGTGGCGGGGTTGAGGAAAGAGGGCACGAAAAGCCTTTTCAGTTGTACAGCCTTGGCCGTATAGCGAGTTGCGTCCTTGTGTTGGCCCGCCAGCCCTGCCATCTCCGCCATCAGGGTCAGCGCACGGTAGGCCAAAGCGTTGCCGTAGGCGTCCTTGTGGGCGAAACCGATCGTGTCCCACCAGTTCGAAGGGCGGCATTTCACATCGCGGGGCCAGCTTCCCGAGTTGCCGCTCAGGGGATATTCGAGCAGTCCGTCATCATCCAGGTCATGCGAGAGCATTCGCTCCGCCCAACTGTGAATGGTGGTGTAGTGCTGATTGAGCCACGCGATATCGCGGCTGGGCAGGACGTAGTCAGCAACAGCGATCAGCAGCGAGGGATAGGAATCGAGGAAATCGTGGGGAATGGTGGGTGAGTAACCGGCCATTCCGTAGGTGCGAAGACCTCCGAGAAAACGTTCCAAGGTCTGGCGCAACAGGTCGAGGGTGGTGAAGCCTTCGAACAGTTCGACGCCCTTTGACGCCACGGAGGAGTAGAAGTACAGGGCGAAGGGACCGGGACCGCCGGCGGAACTATTGGCCAGGGCACAGATGGAGGGATTCAGTTGCAGGCCGTTGAGGAAATTGCGACGGAACCCGTTGTAGATCGGGTCTTCCGGCAGGCTGACTGCAGGATGAGGGGCCACGATGTCCCAGGTATATTCCACGACGGGGTGAATTGCTGATGCGGCAGGGAAGATCAGGCGTGTATAGCCTGTGCCATCCCGCTTGCGGTCGGCAAAATAGCCGACGGTTATAGAGGTCGACGCGCGGATGCGGAAGGAGCCGCGGTCGGGCAGGTGCAGCAGGCCGGGCAGAAGCATCTCGGCGCCGGCTCTGGGCAGTCCGTCATTCAACACCGAGGCGTGCTGGGGAAGTGTGGCGAGGGTGGCCGGGGAGGGTTTCCCTAGAAACGTGGCCGATGATTTTGGGCGGTCGAATGCCACCACGAGCGGCTCGGGGGGGAACTCCGGCGAGTAGCGGGAGCGAAGGGTCAGGCGTGTGGACTCGAAGACAAATTGCCAGGCGGCAGGTGAACCATCGAGCACCTCGGCGTGACGATACTCGATGATATTGGCATCGCCGCTTGCGCGCCAGCACCCGCCGGGAGCGGGAGGGCAGAGGAGGTTGAGGCCGGTCTTGCCCTTGCCCAGCGAGTCTATTGCCAGGGAATCGAATCCCGGACGGTTCAAAGAAGGACGGATGGCGAGATAAGGGGAGTGAAACGTGGCAACCGCGTCGTGTTCCGGAACGCAGAGGGTGAGCGTCGCGTTTATCGTTCTGGTGTCAAACGTCGTTTTCATGTTTTACGCGCCTTGATGGCATCCCGTATTTCGTTGGCCCGTTTATCAGTCAGGGGATAAAAGAAAAAAGCGCAACTCGCCGCCAGGGCGATCAGGAATGGCACGATGGAAAACTCCACTCGCATGAGCCAGACGGCCCGGGGGGTCTGTTCGGCGGCGCCGGCGACAATGCCGGAAAGGCTCAGGACAAATCCGCTGAGGGACGTGGAGATGAAAATCCCCATTTTGGTCAGAAACTGGTTGATGGCCCCATACATGCCCTCTCGCCGGACTCCGGAGGTGTACTCATCGTAATCGCACACGTCGCCCAACATGACGTTAAACGTCAGCATGGTCCCGGCCCAGCCGATCGACCACAGGGTCAGGGGAGCCAGTTGCAACCAGGGATTGGCTGGGGTGTAGGTCCAGTATTTTGATGCAAAACTCACCGCCGTGCACAGGAGAAACAGCTTCATCATCCTAGCGGCCCCGAAACGCGAGATGATATAGCCGGCTACCGGGACGAAAGCGATGCCGACTATGGCCTGGATGCTGCCGACTTTGGCAAGCATGGCGGCAGCCTTGGCCTGGTCGCCGGCATAAATGTGGTAGATGTTCACATAGGTGGACAGGGGCATGATAAGGAATATGCCCACCATGGCAAAAACCAGTGAGCCGCTAAGGATGATAAAGGGACGATTACGGAAGGCAACACCCATGGACTTCCTGAAGTCGTGTTTATTTGGCGCGGCGACCCTGGGTTTCTCGCGGCAGAACAAGGCCAGGCAACCTGCTACCGCCATGAAAACGGCGAGCAGGATTCCCACGATCTGATATCCCGGTGGATGCAGGGCTTTGCCGTCTGGCGAAACGATCAGGGCGGCTAGACGCCCCGACAGGCTGCCGCTCTCTTGAAGAGCCGTCCAGTTCCAGAAGCACATGGCGTAGACCCATGGCATGAGAAGGCTGAAAATACTGCTGACGAACGACCGGATGGTCATGAGTTTTGCCAGTTCCTTGCTATCGGTGGCGATCTCGTAACCGATGGCGATGAAGGGTATCGAGTAAATCGAGAAGGCGGTGTAGTAGAGGAAGCTCCATACGAGGAACCACCAGAAGGTGGCGTCTTTACCCCAGGCCGGTGTGGGAAGCCACAACAGGCTGTAAGTGACAAGGGCGATGAGCGCGCCCGCCAGCAGGAATGGGCGTCGCCGGCCCCAGCGGCTTTTGAGGGAATCACTCAGGTGTCCGATATAGGGGTCGATGAGAGCATCCCAGAGCCGGGGGAGGCCCATGGCCAGGCCGACCTTCCAGGCATCGATGCCCAGCCCGACGCTAAAGATAGGCAAGGCAAGGAGGGGAAGGAGGTTGGCCATATAGAAATTGGCCACCCCGCCCATGGAATAGGCGAGTTTCTCGCCGAGCCCGACCTGTCGTCCTTGTGTCATTTGGTTGAAGTATAGATTCGCCGAGCAAATTGATACCACCCAAATAATGCGCAAATCGGCCTAGAAAATGCGCAGGGTCAACAAGATAGTGCGAAGCACCGTAGGGCCGCCGCTTGCCGGCTGGCCGTGAGGACGGCGAAGAGGAAGCGCGAAGCACCGTAGGGCCGCCGCTTGCCGGCTGGCCGTGAGCATGAGGAGGATGCAAGCGGGAGCCTGGCAGAGTCGTAAGTCGGGATAGGCACAGGATCTGCATCCCCTCATGCACCGGCGATCCGCAAGCGGACGCCCTACGAAGAAAGGGAAGCGCGAAGCACCGTAGGGCCGCCGCTTGCCGGCTGGCCGTGA
>CAJBSZ010000276.1 GCA_903958395.1 uncultured bacterium
AAACGCGGCGATTATATCGAGACGGTGCGGGGTGTGGGCTACCGCTTCAAGGAGTGATTCATCATGCGGCGCAGAAGCTTGTTCTGGAGACTCTATCTCTATTTTTTGCTGGTGACTGTCGGGGCGCTGGCTGCCACGGCCTGGTATGCGTCCAAATCGCTCCGGCAGTTCCATCAGGATCAGGTAACCTCTGATCTTGTGGCCCGTGCCCGGATTATCGCCGGTGAAATACCGATTCTTCCCGCCCAGGAGCCGGGCGCCGTGGATCGGTTGTGCAAGGATGTGGGCCGGATGACTCTGACCCGGATCACCGTGATTTTGCCTGATGGTCGAGTTATAGGGGATTCCAACGAAAATCCGGCGGTGATGGAAAACCATCGGAACCGACCGGAAATGGTCGCCGCACTGACTGGCGGAACCGGGCAGTCCATCCGGTACAGCGACACACTACGCCGTCACCTGATGTATCTTGCGGTTCCCATCCGGGGGAACGACGGAACCGTGGCAGGGGTGGTGCGCGCCTCATTACCGCTGGCGGTTGTGGATGGAGCCCTGGCGACCTTTTACCGGCATGTGGCGTTGGGCGGCCTGGCCGTGACGGCGCTGTTTGCCCTGCTGGCGTACTTTTTGTCGCGACGGATCACCAGGCCGCTGGACTATATGCGGCAGGCGGCTGAACAGTTTGCGCGGGGCGACCTGAATGCCCGCATCCCCGTTCCGGATACGGAGGAGTTAGGCATGCTGGCCCGGACGATGAACCAGATGGCGCTGCAACTCAGCGAGCGGATCCGCAGTTTGGGACTTCAGCATAACGAACAGAAGGCGGTTCTCGCCAATATGACCGAGGGCGTGTTGGCGGTGGATATGGGGCAGCACATCCTGCATATCAACCCGGCGGCCTGCCGGCTCTTTGGATTGAAGCCCGACGAGGGACGCGGACGGCATATCCTGGAAGTCATCCGGCATATTGCGCTGCAGGAGTTTATCGGGATCACCTTGAATTCAGACGGGCCGGTGGAACGGGATGTTGTGTTTCGTGAGGATGAAGACCGGTTCATCCAGTTGCATGGGGCGGCTTTGAGGGACGAGACGGGCGCCATCATCGGTGGCCTTGTGGTGATGAATGACATTACCCGTTTGAAACGCCTGGAATCCCTTCGACGGGATTTTGTGGCGAATGTGTCGCATGAATTGAAGACGCCCCTGACGACCTTGAAGGGCTGTGTGGAAACGCTGTCGGATGGCGCTGTGGCTAATCCTGACGCGGCGGGGCGGTTTCTGGGGATGATGGATCGGCAGGTGGGACGGCTGGAGGCGATGGTGGATGACTTGCTGGTGTTGTCGCGATTGGAGCATGAATCAGATCGGGGCGGCGTTGAGTTGGTGCCCGGGTCGGTGAACGATGTCCTCTCACGCGTCGTGCAGTCCTTTTTCGACCGTGCGGCGAAGAAGGGGATTCATTTGATTTTGGATTGTCCTGATTCCATCACGGCACCGATCAATGCGGCATTGCTCGAGCAGGCGATGGGAAATCTCGTGGATAACGCCATCAAGTACAGTGCCGAAGAGACGGCCATTACTGTCAGCGCCGGAATGCAGGGTGATGCAGTGGCGATCGCTGTCGCCGATCAGGGACTGGGCATGGAGAAGAAGCACCTCGACCGCATTTTCGAGCGATTCTACCGTGTGGATCCCGCGCGGAGCCGGGCCCAGGGGGGCACCGGTCTCGGTCTGGCAATCGTCAAACATATCGCTCTGGCGCATCGTGGGAGTGTGACGGTCGCCAGCACCCCGGGGCAGGGAAGCACCTTTACGCTTCGGATTCCGAGATAGAGGAACCTGGCGCGTAATTCTGTTCTGACGCGACCCCCAATCACGTCCCTGTGATCCTTCTCCTTTGAGCCGGAGTATGCCATACTGTCCGGCATGTCCAAGCGCGAGAAGATTTTGTCGGCAACCTGGCCCCGGGAACTGGTCAGTTGGTTCGAGCGGGAACACCGGCCCATGCCCTGGCGGAGCGATCCGTCACCGTATAAAGTCTGGGTCAGCGAGATCATGTTGCAGCAAACGCAGGTGGTGACGGTGATTCCGTATTTCGACCGGTTCGTTTCCCGGTTCCCGTCGTTTAAGGCCCTGGCCGCAGCCGACCTTCAGGAAGTGCTGAAGCTGTGGGAGGGGCTGGGCTATTATTCGCGGGCCAGGAATCTCCATCAGGCGGCCCGGGCGCTTGATGAAAAATACGACGGGAAACCACCGCGGACCGCCACGGACTTGCGTGAGTTCCCTGGAATTGGCGCCTATACCGCCGCCGCGATTGCCAGCATTGCCTTTGGGGAGCCCGTCCCCTCAGTGGATGGGAATGTCCTGCGGGTATGCAGCCGGTTATGGGGGATTGAGACGCCCCTGCGCGACAAGGCGCTGGCCGACGATGTGAGGGCGCGGTTGACTCCGCTGATTCGCACGGTGAATCCGTCGCATTTCAATCAGGCGATGATGGAAACCGGGGCGTTGATCTGCAAGCCCCGGAACCCGCACTGCGACCAGTGCCTTTTGTCGCGGTATTGCGTGGCTTTTAAGACCAGCCGTACAGGGGAATTGCCGGTGGTGGAGAAGGCGGAAAAAGTTCCGCATTACCGGATTGCCGTTGGAGTGATCTGGAAGAAGGGACGGATCCTGATTGCGCGACGGGCCGAGAAACAGATGCTGGGCGGCTTGTGGGAATTCCCCGGCGGGAAACAGGGGAAGGCTGAAGCGCTGGAACAGACGGTGATGCGGGAGATTGAGGAGGAGACGGGACTCAAGGTCAAAGTGGGGCCGCCCTATGCCACCGTGAAGCACGCCTATTCCCATTTCAAGATCACCATAACCGCGTTCCGGTGCGACTGGCTCTCCGGCAGGGCTCTTCCCAAGGCTTCGGTGGAACTCAAATGGATTCCGCCCGCCGACCTCCCCAATTATCCCATGCCCCGTGCCAACCGTCGCCTGGCCGGAGCGATCGGGGATTGTCCGGATTGAGCCACTGTGATCTACTTCAGGGCAGGACAAGGATTTTATGAAAAGTTTCACCATCAGCGAAGTTGCCGCCACCATTGATCATGCGGTGTTGAAGCCGAACCAGACGGAGCGGGATGTGATCAGCAATGCGCAGATGTGCATGAGGCGCGGCGTCAGAAGCCTTTGCGTGCGGCCCTGTGATGTGGGGCTTGCCGCCAAACTCCTCGCGAGATCCACGGTGGATGTGTCTGTCGTCGTCGGCTTCCCTCATGGAAGCAACCGGGCGGAGACCAAAGCCTTTGAGGCCAGGCAGGCCATCCGGGACGGCGCCCGGGAAATTGACATGGTCATGAATATCGGCCAGTTCCTGGCGGGACACGATGATGCCGTCCGGAAGGACATCGAGGGGGTTGTGGCTGAAGCCAAACCGGCGAAGGTGCTGGTCAAGGTGATCCTCGAGACCGGCTATCTTGACCCTGAGCAGATTGCCCGGGCCTGCCGGCTCGCGGAATCGGCCGGGGCCGACTTTGTGAAAACCTCAACCGGTTTCGGCGAAGGGGCGGCCACCCCCGAGGCGGTTGCGATCATGATCCGTACGGTCGGTAAAACCATGCAGGTCAAGGCGTCGGGCGGAATTCGCGACTGGGACGCCGCTGTCGGCTATCTCCGTCAGGGCTGCACCCGGCTTGGCACGGGTTCCACGGAGGCTATCCTGGATGGCGCCTGCAGCGATGGCCGCTGTTATTAACGACAAACACTAACCACGGAGGGGGCGGAGGATTGAGAGAGAGGAAGAAAAGAAAATGTTGCGGCATTTTCATGCGGCGAGTACCCCGCACGAAAATGCCGCAACACCATCCTGAAGGAAGAGGGAGTGGGGGATCCTGTTTCGGATTGGCCTCAGGGAACGGGGTTTCGCGAATTTTCCGGATGGGGTACTCGCCAGCTGGAAAATTCGCGAAACATTGTCTTTATCTCTCACTCAGCCCTCCATTTCTCCGTGGTAAATCTTTTCTTTGGAGTGAATCGTTGTCTGCGGGAACGGAAAACTTGCAGAAGAGGGGGGATTTGCGACAATGCCGTTCTGATTGGAATGGGAATGAATAAGGAGGCTTTTGATGAGGCATAAATTTATCGGGTTGGGTCTGGTGGTTGTCATGGCTGGATTGAATCTCTCGGCTTCGGGGGCTGACAAGAAAGCGGCCGAGGGGTCGCAGGCGGGTGAATTGTTGCGGAATGCCTATCTGGCGGTGGTGGATGCGGAAATGGCCCGTTCTGAAAAACGGGATGTTGATGCGACGGCTGCCTATCGGCGCGCGTTGAGCCTGTATGGCCGACTGCAGGCGGAATATCCGGGCTGGCAGGCGGCGATGGTGAATTACCGCGTAGCCGAGTGCCAGAATGAATTGGGCGCCTTGGAGTCGCCCTTGGTCGAAGAGTCAGGGACTAATTCAGTTTTGGCGGCGAGTCCGGGAGCTAATGATGTGACACGCCTGCAGGGGTTGCTTCAGGAACTCCGGGACGCACAAGGGGTGATGATGTCGGATCGGGAAAAGGCCTCCCAGGGCGTGCGCAAACAGCTGGAGGCGGAGACAGATCGCTTGAAGGATGAGCTGGACGATACGGTGAAGGCTAATCAGATCCTGCTTCGTAAGGTGGCCCGGCTGGAGGCGCGATTGAACCGTGCCGGAGCTATGGAGGGCACCAACATGATCGCCAGGGCGGTTGTCGCCGCTGTCAAATCGGAGGCCCGTCGCCTGATGCAGGACAACAAAAATCCGGAGGCCATCGCGCTTCTGCGCGAGGCGGCGGATCTGATTCCCACCGAACCCGAGCTGCTCATCCAGTTGTCGGTGGCGTATTGCCGCGCCGCGGAATTTACGTCAGCCGTGGCGGTGCTGGTTCCGTTCGATGTCAAGCACCCCACCCATGCCGACGCCCTTTTGACGCTGGGTACCGCTTACATGGGGCTGGGCCGGATTGGTGAGGCGCTGGTGGCGACGGAGAAGGCGTTGAAGATCAATCCCGATTCTCCCGAGGTGAATTACAACATGGCCCAGATCCTGATTTCCCTCTCCCCACCCGAGGTCATGGATGCGCAGCAGCATTATCGGCGCGCCCTGGAGTTGGGAATGGCGCCTGATCCCGATTTCGAGAATACCCTGCGAACCGCCCTGATCATTGCCCGGCTCAAGACTCGTCCTTCGACGAGTCGGGGTACGAAGGTGGGGCGGGGCAACACTCCTGCGCGGGCTATTCCTTTTTCCGGTGATAAGTAGCGCGCAAGGAATCATCATGGCCCGTTATCACGTCATTGCCTGTCATGTGTTGTGGAGGGAATTGTGTCATTTCGCCTCGCTCTCGCCCCATGTCTTTACGTTTAACTTTGTGAAGCAGGGTCTTCACAATACCCCGGAGCTGCTGAAGGTGCAGCTTCAGACGGCGGTGGACGAGGCGCCGGAGGAGTGTGATGCCGTTCTGCTTGGTTATGGGTTGTGTAGCAACGGCGCGGCGGGAGTGGTCGCCCGCAGCAAGCCGCTGGTGATTCCCCGTGCCCATGATTGCATCACCTTTTTTCTGGGCTCCAAGGAGCGATACCGGGAGTATTTTGATGCGCATCCCGGAACCTACTGGTACACCCCGGGCTGGATCGAATGTTCCCTGCAGCCCGGGCTGGAACGGTATAACTTCCTGAGGCGGGATTATGTGGAGAAGTACGGCGAGGATAATGCGGATTACCTGATGGAGATGGAGCAGGGCTGGATGAAGGAATACAGCAATGCCGCCTACATTGACCTGGGGTTCAGCGATACGGTGCGTTTCAAGGAGTATACACGGGAATGCGCCCAATGGCTGGGATGGAAGACCGATGAGCTCCAAGGGGATTCCCGCATGATCCAGGCGTTTGTGGGGGGGGAGTGGGATTCGGATCGTTTTTTGATTGTCGAGCCGGGACAGACGATTGTAGCTTCTCATGACGCGATGGTGATCAAGGTGGGATGAAGATTTTGAACAGAAGTTCGCGAAGAACGCAAAGGTAAGTAACATGGCAATGAAAACTTTAATAATAGGCATGATGGGGGTTGGGTTGCTGTTGGCGGGCGGGTGTGTGACGATGGTGGATCAGAACACCATGGCCCAGCAACAAGCGGACATGGAACGGATGCGCGAGGATGTGCAGCGGCTCCATGAAAAACTGAATGGAATCGAACTTGAGCAGCAGAACCTGACGCGGGATATCGGTGCCGCCCGCGGTTCCTCCAAGGAGGATATGGTGATCCGGAACCGTTTGGATACCCTTGAGCGGCAGGTTCAGTCGCTGGCCGCCGGACGGGAATCGGATCGCAAGGAGATTGTGAACAAGGTGGCGAGCCTCGTGGGCTCCTCCTCGGGCGGCGGCTCCTCGGCCGGCCATTCCTCCTCGAGTCACTCCAGCGCGGGGAGTTCTCAGACCGGGTATGAGCATGTGGTGGAGCCGGGCCAGTCGCTGTCGGCGATTGCCGCAGCC
The DNA here is from genome assembly GCA_903958395.1 of uncultured bacterium. Taxonomy (GTDB): domain Bacteria; phylum Verrucomicrobiota; class Kiritimatiellia; order CAIKKV01; family CAITUY01; genus JAABPW01. Next base: position 6,503 of record CAJBSZ010000276.1, read on the forward strand.
TACAAGGTCAGCATGACGTCGATCAAGAAGGCGAACAACTTGAAATCAAGTACACTTCGCATCGGCCAGAAGCTGTTTATTCCGAAGAATTAGCAGGCTGCTTTGCCGCCTCCAGGAATTCGCGGGTTCGGCTGAAATTCCTGCACCAGGTGGTGTACATCACGCCTTCCACGCCGGGGAGCCCCCTGGCATCATTCAGCCATGACGTGATCATCCGGGGATCGCCATCATAATAGCCGGCCAGAATCTGGCGATTTCCCAGACGTGAAAAATGGCTCAGGGTGTCCCGCCGTGTGCCGGGATTCATCTGCCAGTTGATAACCGTCACATCGCGAGGAAGCCCTTTCCAGGCATTGTTCCAGGGGCCCTTCCCCTTGACGAGGTAATAGAACCCTTTTGAACGGGCATTATGGTTGGGATCAAACATATCCGACCAGATAAAGAGCGGCTTTCCGGGATCGGTTTTTTTCAGGATATCCACGCAACGGCCTACATTGTCCGCGAGGATTTCTGAGGCGGTCAGACCGCGCCGGGCGCAGGACTCGTCCCATCCCTGCACGCGGATTTCATCATGACTCATCAGGTAGCCGTCCGGCTGGAGGTGGTTGCGCACCTGTTTAGCCTGTTCGGCCAGGATGTCGTAGACCTTCGGGTCGCTCATGCAGCAGGCCACGGATCCCTCGTAGATGATGGCTGCGTGGTAGTAATTTGCCCGGACACGTTGTCCCTCCTGGAGTCTGCCGCCGGGGAGGATACGAACGACCGGGGGAGTGTGCCACGCGGTGGAATCCCCGGCGCAGGGATCCATGCCCATCAACGGGTCGAGAACGGTTTCGAAATCACGGCCTTCCTCATACACGATGGCTCCGCTGTTACTGGTGATTCGGAGTGGCGTCCCCGCGCGGCGAAGCACGTTGACGAAGCCGGCGGGTTCCACCCGGACATCGTCCCACCAGAGGGTTCCCGAGATCCCGGCCCAGGTGCCGAGATAAAGGGAGACCTCGGTGGAGTCGAGCGTGTTGAACGTGATATCAAGCCGGGTCCAGTCCATGGTGCGCAGGATGGGCAGGGTTTGATAATTGAGGGTTCGCCCATCTGCACCCAGGGCCATGATCCGGGTATCCTCAGCGTTCCAATCCTGAGTCTTCACGGAAACGGATACATGATAAGTCCGGAAGGGGGCCAGGTGGAGTTTTTGGCAGACGCGGGCATGGCGATGCCGGGGCTCATAGCGGGCCACATCCTGCATGCGCAGGGAGGCGGTTCCTTCGCTTTTGACGGCGGTATCCTGGAAGGCAATCTCTCCCGGGGAATCAACAAAATCCCACCCGGTTGGAGTGTTGTTGTTGAAGGCTTCAAACCCGCCGTTGAGGAGCGGTACCGATTCATTCGGGACCAGGGTGCCCTTGTGGATGACGAAGGGTGCGTCACGGACGGGAAGGCCCTCGGCCAGATTCGGGTCCCGGCTGAGCAGGCTGTTGGAATAGCCCATGGGCATGACGGCGGCAATGAGATCCAGTTTCAGCCGGCGACAGGTGTCACGCAATTCCCGCCAGTGGTTTGTATATCCGGAGGGAAGTGTGTCCCAGCGCATGAACTTGAAATCGGCGAACACCACGCCGTTATACCCCTCGGCGGCGACCCGCTCGAGAAGCGCCATGGTTTTTGCCCGGTGCTCGTCCGGGAGCAGGCCGGTTTGCAGATAGATCCAGCGATGCGGGAGGGGGGGAGTTTGTGCGGATAGAAAACCGGGCAACCCGAGAAGGAGCACAAAGAAGAGCGCCTGGAGTGATGACTTCACGGCGGGAATATTAACCGTCAGGGCCTCCGCAGTCAAAATATGCTTGGGAGGCGCTAAAGAGCAACTTGCAAAAACTTTATTCAGCGCACGACTACTCCCTGCCGGAGCGGAAGCGGGCGCGGTAGCGTGAGGGCGAGGTGCCGTTGAGCTTCAGGAAGAACCGGCTGAAATAGAACTCGTCGGTAAAGCGCAATCGTTCCGCAATTTCCTTGATTTTAAGATCTGTGCCGATGACCAGTTGAATCGCTTCCTGATTGAGGCGCCGGTTCAGGTATTCTTTTGGCGTGGTGTTCGTGTTGGATGAAAAGGCCATTGAAAAGGCGTGCAGCGTTGTGCCATGAGCCTTGGCCAGTTCCGTGATCCTCAAATCCGCGCCCAGCTTCTCCTCAACCAGTTTGAAGACCGGTTCGAACCGGGCGTGGGTTGTCAGGTGCCGGTCGATCAGGGTATTCAGGGATGGCAGCACGGTGGCCAGCCAGTTCTCCAACTGGGCATGAAGTCGCAGCAGGCGGCTTGCGTCGGTGCGCCAGCCGGGCTTGCGCCAGGATTCCCACTCCTTTGTCGAGCACCGTCCGATAGCCGTCGGTGTGCGCTCTGGCCAATCCAGAAGCGGGTCCACACCGGGTAGCCACTCGCAGCGAAATGTCAGGTACAGCACCCGGCCCCGCTCCTGGCAGCGACGCTCGACCGGTGTGTTTCCCGGCAGGAAATAGGCATTGCCCGGCTTGAGGTCAAGGCAACGGTCGCCATGGAGGACCTGGCGCTGCCCTGCAAATGGGATTTCAATATGATGCAGATAATCGCACTGCCGTTTGCCGCCCGAACTCCATTCCGGTCCGAAATCGCAATAGTACATGCCGATCAGATGAATGCGGAAGCCGGTGGCGATTTCAAGCGCCCGGCTGGCGCCTGTTTCGCTCAATAATGCCTGGGATCGGGAATGCGCCCGTGCATCGGTTGTGTCGACCTGTTTCATAGGGATCTACAAAAAGTACATGACATATGACGGTTTGTCCATGTTAAGCATAAGGCGATAAATGGTAGTTTTAAGCCATGCAGGATACCGCCTCATTACTTCGAGCCGTGTTTCGTGAACCGCCCAGCGGGTGGGGGCCGGTTCCTTTCTATTGGTGGGCGGGGGAACCGCTTGACCGGGAGCGCATGGCTTGGCAACTGGATCAGCTATGTGCGAAGGGCGTTCGCCAGACCATCATCAGTTATCCTCATCAGGCCGACGGGATGACTGATGTCGGCGAGCCGCCCGTATTTTCAGCGCCGTGGTGGGATTTTCTGCGCTGGTTTTTGAGCCAGTGCCGGGCCCGGGGCATGACCGCCGGGTTTCAGGACTATACCCTTTGCCAGCCGATTCTGACGGAGATTGGCCGTGATACGCCAGATATGGAGGGAGGCCAACTGAGCTGCGTGGCAGACACCGTGTCTGGCTCGGCAACGGCGAATTTGACGGCCGAGCCAGGAACCCGTGTCATTGGCGCCTGGGCCTATCCCCAGTCCAAAAACCAAGAAGAAGAGTTTGAACAGAAGGACGCAAAGAGCGCAAAGAATAGTGTTCTTCCCCGCCTCCGGCGGAAAACCAATTCTCCCTTCGCGGGCTTAGCGAGCTTCTGTTCAAATCCTGATTTCTGCGTGGATCTCTCGGGATCTATCCAGGATGGGGTTCTTGACTGGACGGCGCCGGATGGAGAATGGCTTGTGGTGCTTGTTTTTGCCCGGCTTTCTCCTTTTGATCCCTTGCATCCAGACTCTGGAAAGCTCGCCATCGGGCGGCTTTATGAGCCTTTTGAGCGGGAATGCCCAGGCGAGGTGGGCCGTACACTCAATCTCTTCTTCCAGGACGAACTGGATTTCGGGTCGCGTATGCCCTTCTGGTCGAACCGGCTGTTTGAAGCCTTTAAGGCAGACAAGGGCTACGACCTGAGGCCGTTCCTCCCTGCGCTCTGGCATGATCTGGGCCCATTCACCGAAAAAGTGCGGCTCGATTTCTCAGACGTAGTTGTCCGCCGAATCGAGGCGTGTTATTTCGAGCCTGTTTATCGTTGGCATGAGGCGCGCGGAACGCTGTTTGGTCATGACAACAGCGGGAGGGGAAAGATCGCCGAGGGGCGGCAATTTTATGGCGATTACTTCCGCGCCATGCGCTGGTATTCGGCCCCCGGTTCCGATGACCCCAAGCTTCAGGGACCCCGCGCTTTCAAGGGGCTTAAGGTCAACAGTTCCATCGCGCATCTCTATCGTCGGCCCCGGGTGTGGAACGAGGCCTTCCACTCCAGCGGGTGGGGGACGACACCCGGCGAGGTCGTGGCGGCCCTGAACGAGGATTTCGCGTATGGGGCGACGGTGGTTAACCTGCATGGGCTCTATTACAGTACCCGCGGCGGGTGGTGGGAATGGGCGCCGCCGGATTTTCATTTCCGCCAGCCTTACTGGGAGCATAGCCAGACGCTCAATACGTACTGTACCCGCTTGACGTGGCTTTTGTCCCAGGGGACGCATCGGTGCGACGTGGCCATCGTGTATCCAATCGCCTCGCTGGATATCATGTCGGAATCGCCGGAGATCCGCCGCCAGGTGGCGCATACCGGTAATGGGGCGTTGCATGACGTCGAGACTGATATCCCGCAACCTGAGGAAAGCGCCTTCGGACTTGGCAAGTATCTGTTTGACCGCGCCTGCGACTTCGATTTCATCGATGACGAGTCCGTTGTCGGCTCCGAAGTCGTGGACGGCGAAGTGCGTGTGAGCGGGGAGGCTTACCGGGTGCTCATCCTTCCGGCGATGAAGGCGGTCCGCTTCGAGACCCTTGAAAAGGCGCGTTCCTTTGTGGCGGCGGGCGGATTGGTAATTGCCTATGGCTGCCTTCCGTCGGTCAGCGACCGCGAGGGGCGGGACGATCCGCAAGTTGCGTCCCTGCTTCAGGATGTATTCGGTATTTTGGGCGGCGATAAGGTGATTTTTCATGTTAAGCCCCACTCTTCAGGCGGGTGCGGCATGTTCATCCGGCGTGGGTACGAAACGGTTCTGAAAGAGATCAGCGCCCGCCTGGTTCGGGATGTGGTGGCCAATGTCGAGCCCCTTCACGTGCTGCACCGCCAGCTTGAAGGAGGCGATCTGTTCTATGTCTTCAATCCAGCCAATAGTCCAGTGGAGACGCTATTGCGGGTTAGGGCGACGGGAACGGCGGAAATGTGGGATGCCTGGACGGGAAGTTCCACGCCAGTGACCGACATTTCGGTGGCGGATGGGATCAGCACAGTGCGAGTGAACCTGGTGGCCAGGGAGTCGAAGGTGGTGGTGTTGACTCACGGTGCATCTGCGAGTTTTGTAGGGCGAGCTTCCCCGACTCGAAGAGGTCGGGGAGCTTGCGGGATGGACTTAAGCGACAACGCAGACACAGGCTCCCCGGCTGTAGCCGGGGAAGCCCGTCCTACAACAGAAACGCTACCCGGACCCTGGTCCTTCACCCTCCATCCCACGCTTGATAACCGCTATGGTGATTTCCGGCTTCCTTCCTCCGTCGGCATGTTGGGTCCCGAAGCCCGCCGGTTCCGGTATCAGGAGGAGACGGAAGCCAAGGTGGATTGGCACCCGGCGGATTTAGATGATTCCGCCTGGCCGGAAACGACCTATTCGTTCGGACCCCGTTTTCAGGTTCTCGGGCCTCTGCTATCGGACGATGCTGATGCCTTTGAAACGCGGCTGCTGGCGGGCAAACCGGTGGAGGGTCCCTGGGCGCCCTATGCCTTCTCCCTGCGCTGGGGGATTGAGAAGGATCCATTTCTGACCGACTGGTTGAGCGGGCCGCATGGTCTGAAAGGCAATGTGCCGGATGAGTTTCTTGATTTCCAGTGCGAGACGCCGGGGAGCGTTTGGTATCTCCGGGCCGAGGTCTTTTCTCCAACAGAAACCACTGTGCCCTTGATTATGGGTGGACGGTGCGCCTACTCCGCATGGCTGAATGGACAGCCGGTTTTGGGGCAATCTGACGCGCTTGTGCCGGGATGCTATGAGCCTTGGGGCATCCCTCATTATGAGTGCGAGTCCCGGACCGTCAATGTGAAGCTACATTCTGGCGCCAATCATCTACTGTTGAAGCTTGTTCAGCCGATGGGGCAACGTACCCGCGCGTTTGTGGCGTTCGCGAGGCCGGGTGAATCGCACGATCTGGGGTTGCGCTGGTTCCGGGATCCAAACGTGCCGCGCCCAGCCTGTCCTGCGGGCCTGGAACGGCGGGCAATCTGGTTCCGTTTCCTTGCGCCACCCGGCTTACAGGAGCTTAACTTTCTTGCGCGTGGCGTGACTAGGGTTTGGGTGGATGGCCGGGAGTGTGCGCTCGCGGAGGCGCTTCAGGAGTCAGATGGGTCTTTGCGATGTCATGCAACGGTGGATAACGTCAATCCGTGCCCGGTGAACGTGGCGATGCGGGTTGAGGCGCCTTCAGAGTTCCGCGCGGGCGATGCTCTGCCTGAACCGGTTGGTCTGGTCTGTGGCGAGGGCGAAATGCCACTGGGTGATTGGTGCGAGCATGGGCTGGGAACCTACTCTGGACAGGGTGAATACAGAACAGAGTTTCAGGTCGGAGCGGGTGAATCTGGCGGGAACTTGGTGCTCGAGTTAGGAGATGTGGCCGCCACCGTCGAAGTGAGCGTCAACGGCCAGCCGGTTGCCACTCTTGTGGCGCCACCCTGGTGCGTTGACATCACGAAGCAGGTCCACCGGGGCGCCAACACGCTGGCAATCCGTGTCGCCAATACGCTGGCGAACCACTATAGTGTCGGCATCCCGACACCCTATGCGTTTCCCTCCCAGACCCGCTCCGGCCTTATCGGTCCGGTAAAGTTGCTTTCAAAAGGCTTTGCACATGACTACCTTCGAAAGAAAAGATGAAGATTTACCACGGAGACACGGAGGTCCAGGGAGAGAGGGGGGATGGCAAGAAAATGTTTTGTGATTTTTCAAAATGGCGATTACCCCATTTTGAAAAATCACAAAACACCCTTGTGGAGAAATATGAGAGCAATTGCCTGGCTGCCGATGGTGCTTCGCACTATTTAAACCTCCTCGTCTGCTCTTCCTCGTGGAGGGTGTTGCGGCCTTTTTGGTTCGGGTACTCCCGAACAAAAAGGCCGCAACATTTTCTTCCTCTCTCTCAACTCTCCGTTTTCTCCAGCGAAGCGGGTGGTGAATCTTTTCTTGAATTCAGCGGTTATAAAGACATAAAGGCAATCCTATGAATGATGAACGCAAGTCACGGTCGGCGTCGTTTTTCAATATGGTCGGGTATGGGCTGGGGGAGTGTGCGAATTCGCTCGTGATGAACGGGTTTTTCGGGTTTGCGATGCTCTATTACACGGAGGCGCTCAAACTGAGCCCAGCCCTCGCCGGCATCGCCATGTCGGTCTCGGTCTTCTGGGAGGCGATCACCGATCCTGTGATGGGTCATCTCAGCGACCATACCCGCAGTCGGTTCGGGCGCCGGCATTCATGGATGCTGGCCGGTGGGCTGTTGATGGCGGTTTGCTTCTATTTCATCTGGGCCGTGCCGGAAGGCTTGCGCGGTCATTCGATGTCCTTGTTCTGGTACCTGGTGGTAATGAACCTGATTCTGCGCACGGGGTTAACGATGTTTTTCATTCCCTATGTGGCGTTGGGGTTCGAGATGGCCGGGGATTACGAGAGTCGTTCAAAAATCCAGGCCGTGCGGCAGGTGCTGAATATGGCGGCTAATTTTGCAGGGCCGGCGCTGGCGTGGAGTATTTTCTACCGCGACACCGTGGGGGCGGACGGGGTGAAGATCATCGCGACGACCGTACCGCAGAATTTTATCAACATGGGGGCCGCTTTTTCAATTGCCACGGCCGTTTTTGTCGTGATCGTGATTTGGCTGACCCGCCGGTGGATTGAGGATACGCGTGTAGCGAAGGGGAGTCCGGAGGCCGTCCGGACGGAAAACTTCTGGGTGGACATGAAGCAGATCGTGCTCGATCCGAACCCGCGCTGGGTTTTCGTGTACATCTTCCTGGTCTGTGTCGGCATGGTCATGGTCAGTTCGCTCCAGATGTACGTGTATGTCTATTTCATGAAGTTTGAGCCGTATGAAAAGTCTATTGCGCATGGCTCGACAATGATCGGGATGGCGTTGGGGGCTGCGATTTCGGCCTGGCTGGCGGCGCGATTGGACAAGAAGGGTGCCGTCCTGCTGGGTGGCGCCGTGAGTGTCATCTGCAACGGGATGCTGGCGGCGTTATTCCTGACCGGCTTCATCCCCATTGGCACGACGTCGGCCCTGGCGCTGTTTGTGCTGTTTCATGCGACCTATTGGCTGGGCAACGGGATCATGCTTCCGTTGGCGACGGCGATGATGGCCGATGTGGCGGAATTGCACAGGAGTCGCACAGGGGTGAACAAGGATGGGGCCTACTCGGCGGTCTTCAGTCTCGCGATGCGGCTGGCGATCTCCTTCAGTCTGATGGCGGCGGGGTGGACGTTGAGTGGGATCGGGTTCGTCACTGACGCGGCGCACGCCACGCAAACGCCAGAAGCCATCTGGCGGTTAGGGGCCGCCACGTTCATTGTCGGCCCGCTGGTCTGTGTGGCGGCGTTGGCTGCGATAGCCCGCTATCCCCTGTCGCGAAAGGTTTTGGAGCCGGCCGTCCCCGGCCGGTAGAGCCAGGATACCGGCGGAGACCGCCGGCCCCACGAGGCCCTGGAGCCGGCCGGCCCCGGTACATCGTTCAAGGGGGCGCAGGGCCGATAGGGACAGTCATTATGGATGGGATTTTCTGGAGTCCCAAATCGTCGATTTCGTCATCTGAAACGTTTCAGATCGATAAGTCAGCGCTTGTGGATGTGGATGAAACCGACCGCTTGACCGGAGAATCAGGCGTCGAGCGGGTAGCACGTCTTCACGGTCTTGAAGCGCCGGAAATCGCCGTCAGCCGTGTGAACAGTGGCTCGACAGGCATCCGCCAACGCCGCGATCTGCGCGTCTGTAACCAGATTGCCGCCAGCCGAGGCGGCCTGCTCCAGGAGATGAAGCGTGCGCTGCAGATGGTCGGGGCCCGGTAATAGAACCTGCACCGGGGGCGCCTCGAGCCACTCCCGGACGATGGCGTCGGCTCTGGAGAGGGGCAGGGGCGACACGAAGGCCCGTGTATGGGTGGCGATGCGCAGGAACGCGAAAACCACAGGATGAGTAAGCCCGACAGGCTCCACTCCCGAAAGACATTGCTCCCACCATGGCTTGGCCTTTGCGTGAAAAGGACTTGTCGTGTCGTAGGCGTACAGTAGTAGGTTGGCGTCTGGCACGATCATGGGCGTGCCTGTTTTGAGGCCATGAGTTGTCGTGTCAAATCGAGAAAGGCATCGACCTCGGCGTCATCGCCGACATCGGCAAGGTGGGCCGGGTCAACGCCGGCGCGAACCCCCATGGCTGCGGGATGAACCTTGAACACGGCGCGGCGTGTCTTGGGCCCCGTATTCAGTCCTCGCCGCACGGCGCTGTTAAGCTCCTCCTTGAAGCTGTGTCGCAGGCGGTGCGCCGACTCCCGAAGGAGTTCCGCCACATCTGGATCGAGAGTCAAGGTCGTTCTCATAATAAAACATCATGACAGCATGACATGCTGCTGTCAAGGCAGCATCATAAACCCAAATCCTCGCCTAAGGAACCGATCTCCAGGCGTAATCCAAGAACACCCTTGTCACGACGGCTCGGCAGGGACGCCTCGCCCTACCCGAAGACATCGATGATCTGTATAGATTTCCAGGTAGGGCGAAGCCTCCGGCTGAGCCGCGTTAATACCGGCTATTCCGGTGAAAACGTACTGTCGTCGGCCTCTTAG
>CAJBSZ010000277.1 GCA_903958395.1 uncultured bacterium
GGCCGTGTTCGAGCTGTTGATGGAATTGATCTGGTGGTGAACGAAAATGAAACGGTGGCCTTGGTCGGGGAAAGCGGTTGTGGAAAAAGTCTGACCGCACTGGCGTTGGCGAGGCTCGTGTCAGGACCGGGCTTGACGATCTCGGGGCGACTGTGTGTCGCCGGATCGGATATCCAGAAGGTATCAGATTCTGATCTCAGGAAATTGCGCGGTGCCACCTTGTCGTATATTTTTCAAGATCCAACAGCCGCCCTGAATCCAGTTAAAACCGTGGGGAATCAAATCGCTGAAGTCATCCGGCTTCACCGGAAGGGTGCCCCTGTGAAGGATGAAGTTATCCGGCTTATGACCCTCGTGGGGTTGCCGGATCCCGCGACACGGCGGAATTCCTATCCCCATCAATTCAGCGGGGGTATGCAACAGCGCGTCATGATTGCCATGGCCCTGGCGTGTCAGCCCCGGTTGTTGGTCGCCGATGAGCGACCACCGCCCTGGATGTCACCATTCAAGCTCAGATTTTCAATCTTCTGAATGACCTCCGGTGCGAATTAAAAATGTCGGTCTTGCTGATCACTCACAATCTCGGGCTTGTGGCGCGAAACGCCTCCCGGGTCTATGTGATGTACGCCGGACGGGTGATGGAGGCCGGTCCGGTATCGGACGTGTTGAAAAGTGCGGTACATCCCTATACCCGGGGCCTTCTGGCCGCGGTGCCACGCCTGAATAAGCCGGTAGACCGGATGGTGGGAATCGAGGGAACGGTGCCGCATCCGGCGCATCTTCCTCCGGGATGCCGGTTTCATCCGCGGTGTTCGAGGGTGGGGGAGTTGTGCCGGACGGTTGAACCGGAACTGGAAAGCATTCAGGAAGGACACGAAGTGCGATGCCACTATTGGAAGCCAGTTCAGTAATTGTCCGGTTTCAAGGACGTGATGACCGTGGCCGTTCCTGCCTTTGGGCGGCGGTGGATGGCGTCTCCCTGTGTGTTGAAGCGGGCGAACGGGTGGGCATTGTCGGGGAAAGCGGTTCCGGCAAGACAACACTGGGCAAGGCCTTGCTTGGAATCGAGCCTCTCTCCGGGGGGCAGGTGATATTCCGGGGGCAGGATGTGCGGGGTATGACGGGGAGTGAATTGGGCACGTTCCGACGGGGAGCGCAGATGATTTTTCAGGATCCCCTGGGGTCATTGAATCCAAGAATGACGGTTGGCGAAGCTCTTTCCGAGGTTCTTGCCGTTCACCGGTTGGCGTCAAAAGCCGAAAGGCCGGAACGGGTTGCAGCGCTTCTGGAACAGGTCGGTTTGGATGCGGGCTATCAAAAACGATATCCGCACGAATTCAGCGGTGGCCAGCGTCAGCGCATTGGAATTGCCCGGGCATTGGCCTTGAATCCGGCACTACTCGTTGCCGATGAACCGGTATCCGCCCTCGATGTTTCCGTTCAGGCCCAGATCCTGAATTTGATCCGTGATTTGAGTGAAACGCGGCACATGGCCGTTATTCTCGTGGCACATGATCTGGCCGTGGTCAATTACGTCTGTGACCGGGTGCTCATCATGAATAAAGGTAAGGTTGTGGAGGAGGGTCCGACACGGGAGGTCTTTAGAAATCCGAGGCATCCCTATACCCAACTTCTGAAATCCTCAGTGCCGGACCCTGATGATGAGAGTCTTTTTACTGCGCGGGAACAGCGGGAACCACCGCGTCCTGCAATTTCTCAATCGCGGTGATGGTTTTGAAGGCACGCATCGACTTGGTCTTTTTCTCGAGAGTGTAACCCTCACCAGTGACCTTCACCTTGCATCCGACAAACTCCTCGATTTTTCCTTTCGGCACCCGCACTTCGCTCCCGGCCTCATCCACAAGCCGGAACCAGGTCATCATGGGGGTTCCATCCTTTTTCTTCGTCTCCATCTTGGTGACAGTCCCGGTGATCGTCATTTCCTGAACGGCCAGTTCCTTTTCGGCTTTGTTTCCCTTTTTCGCCGTCTTATCAGGAGCATCGCCAGCCCAGACTCCTGTTGTCGTCATCACCATTACCGCCATTACCGCCAAGCCTGACTTCTTCATGTATCGCTGTCTCCCTTTTCTCGTGTTTCAATCGCAGCTCACCCGCACGGGCAAGTTCCGCATTTCTTTATATATATAATGATTAGTATTAGTAATGCAATAATTAAATAACCGAGCGCAACCGGGCGCCCATGCGATCCGCGAAGCAGAGTAATTCCCTCTTAATTCTCCTTGTGTTCCCGGTTCTGATTTTGCATACTGGCCCCTGTTTTTAACGGACTGAATCTTAATAGCAACGATCTAAGGAGATACGATGATGGAGAATGAATCCCTGCGCGAGCCGAAAAATACAACCGTTATGTTCCTTGCCTTACTGGTGGTAGTGGTGGTCATCTGGGGCATCGTTGCCTCGGTCATGGCTTCAAACCGTCGTAAGGATTGTGAGCGCCTGACGGCCGAGAAGGAAGCCATTCGCCTGGAAGCCGACCAGATCAGACAGGAAAGCCAGATCAAGGCTGATCAAGCCGAGAAGCTTCGCCTCACCGCGCTGGAATGGACCCGGCAGCACCAGCTTCAGGTTCAGGAAGAGATGCGCAAAAAGTCCGAGGAAGCGGCCAAGCAGGCGAAATTAAAAGAAGCGGCGGTCAAGAAACCTGCTCCCGCAGTCAAGGGCAAGGTTGTTCCGGTCAAGAAAAGCACCACGCACTCCTCCTCGAAGAAGGTCGTGAAAAAGACCCATTCGTAAGGTTTCCGGAATACAGTTTTCTGCGGGACGCTTACGGGCGTCCCGTTTTCGTTTTGGTCGTCAGCCATTTTAAAGAGGGAAATCACCATGTCGGGAATTTTTAAGGCGTATGATATTCGAGGAATTTACGGCACCAGCCTGAACGAGGGGCTCGCTCACGATATTGGACGGGCTTTTGTGACTTTCCTGAAATGCAAGAAGGTGGTCATCGGTTATGACATGAGGCCCCATTCCAAACCCCTCTTTGAGTCCCTGTGCAAGGGAATCACCCGGCAGGGGGCGGATGTCATTAATATCGGCCTGTGCTCAACTCCCATGTCCTACTATGCCAACGGATCTCTGGGCGCGGACGCCAGCATCATGATTACCGCATCCCACAATCCGGGTGAATGGAACGGTTTCAAGCTCTGTCGCGAGCAGGGAATTCCCGTCAGCGGGGCAACGGGAATTAAGGAAATTGAGGCGATTGTCCTGGAAAAATCCTTTGCCGCACCCGCCTCGACAGTTGGCACGGTATCATCATACGACATTGTCCCAGCCTATGTGGCCCATGTGAAAAAGGCGGCAAAACTTACGCGCCCGGTTCGGATTGCCGTTGATTTTGCCAACTCTATGGGGATTCTTGAGGCCCAGTGCCTGGAAGGTCTGATCGACATGACCCGCCTTTATGACACGCTGGATGGCACATTCCCGAACCATGAAGCCAATCCCCTGAACACTGAAACCCTCGAGGTACTCGAAAAAACGGTGCGGGAAGGAACGTATGATTTCGGAGTGGCCTTTGATGGCGATGCCGACCGGGCTGGTTTTGTGGATGAAAAGGGAACGATCGTCCCCATGGATATGATCACAGCCCTGATCGCCACCAGTATCCTGGAACAGGAAAGGGGCGTGATCTTCTATGACCTGCGAAGTAGCTGGTCGGTGAAGGAAGTGATCGAAGCCTCCGGAGGAACTCCCATGATGAGCCGGGTGGGGCATGCCTTCATCAAGCAGCAGATGCGTGATAATAAGGCGATTTTTGCAGGCGAACTGTCGGGCCACTATTACTTCCGGGACAACTACACCACCGAGAGTTCCGCGATGGCCGTCCTCTATATCGCCAACGTCATCACCAAGACCGGCAAAACGCTGTCTGAATTAATCAAGCCCATCCAGCGATATTTTGCCAGCGGGGAAATCAATTCCGAGGTTCATAGTTCCGCCGCCGTACTGGATGCCATTCGCAAGAAATACAATGACGGCACGCTTCTTGAATTGGATGGCATTACGGTTGAATACGCCGACTGGTGGTTCAATGTTCGCTGCTCCAACACGGAACCTCTGGTGCGTCTGAATCTGGAGGCGAAAACCAAGGCTGTCATGGAAACGCGCCGTGATGAACTGCTCGAGCTGATTCGCGGAACCTGATCCCCTTGAACGGGGTCGTACACAGTGGGGTAGGGGAGAGGGATTCATGACAACGATGGAAGATTTACTTTCGACTTTGATGCGGGAAGCCTTTCAAAAGGCGTTTCCGGATATCGACTCCGACTGGTCCGCTGTATCCGCTGTGGCCACCTCCAACGCGGAATTCGGGGACTACCAGTGTAATTACGCCATGGGCCTGGCAAAGGCCTTGAAGAAACCACCGCGTCAGATTGCCGAGATCGTCTTAAGCATGCTGCCGAAGCACGAGGCCGTCGACGCGGTGACCCTTGCCGGGCCCGGATTCATCAATATCACATTGAACACAGACTGGCTGACCCGCAGGGTGCTTGCGGCCGGAGGTGATGACCGGTGCGGAGTCCCGCAAGTCGGGAGTGGAAAAACGGTCATTCTGGACTACTCCAGTCCGAATGTCGCCAAACCCATGCATATCGGCCATATCCGATCCACCGTGATTGGCAATGCACTTGACCGGATGCACCGGTTTCTCGGATATCGCGTGGTGGCCGACAATCATCTGGGCGATTGGGGAACGCAGTTCGGAATCATGATTATGGGATACCGCCACTTCACGGATCAAGCAGCCCTGGCTGCGGAACCGGTTGAGGAACTCGAGCGTGTGTACGTCAAGAGCTATGAGCAGTCCAAGCAGGACGAGACCTGGCTGAATCAAGCCCGTCAGGAACTGGTCAAACTTCAGGCGGGCGATCCCGAAAATCGCCAGCTGTGGCAGCGTTTCATTGAATTGAGCCTGAGTGAATTCGATCATATCTATAAGCGGCTTGATGTGAAATTCGACCTGGTTCGGGGTGAGAGTTTTTATCATGACCGGCTTGCCGGAGTGGTTCAGGATTTGATCGAAAAGGGGTTGGCCCGCGAAAGCGATGGCGCGTTTGTGGCGTTTCTGGACGAAGAGAAACTGCCTCCCTGCATCGTGAAGAAAAGCGATGGGGGATTCAACTACGCCACCACCGATCTGGCAACCATTGAGAGCCGGGAGGAAGAGTTCCATCCCGACAAAATCGTGTATGTGACGGACGAGCGCCAGCAACTTCATTTCAAGCAGGTTTTTGCCCTGGCCCGGAAACGGGGCTGTGTCACCCGGTTGGAGCATGTCTGGTTCGGCCTGATGCGCCTCCCGGAAGGAACCTTCTCAACCCGACAGGGTAATGTGATCAAGCTTGAGAAATATCTGGATGAGGCCGAGGCCCGGGCCCTGCTCATTGTGAAGGAAACCAGTCCCGATATGCCCGAAGCCCGTCAGAAGGACGTGGCCCGGGCCGCCGGAATCGGCGGGGTAAAATACGCAGACTTAAGTCAGAACCCCCAGAGCCTGGTGACCTTCAGCTGGGAAAAGGCGCTGGCTTTGGATGGAAATTCAGCGCCGTATCTTCAGTATGCCTATGCCCGCATCGCCAGTGTACAGGATAAGTTCAGGGAGCAATTCCCGGGAGTCGACCTTGCGAAATTCCCCATTCATCTTGGCGAACCCATTGAAAGAACCCTGGCTGTGATGATCCTCCAGTTCCCCGAATTGGTGGTTCGTGCCGCTGAAAGTTACAAACCCAGCGTTCTGGCTGATTATCTTTACGGCCTGTCATCCGCCTATAGCACGTTCTACCAGAATGTGCCGTTTCTGAAGGCGCCCGAAGGAGTCCGCGAAAGCCGCGTTAATCTCTGCGCGGTGGTAGCCCGAATTCTTCGGCAAGGGTTGAATCTTATGGGGATTGAGACACCTGACCGGATTTGAGATCCTGCCGGAATCGAGCGGGACGTTGACTTGCCTGTTTGGGTGTGCGATAGTGACTAGCGATTTTTTTCAATGACCGGCTTCGGGAGGCCTACATGACACCGTTGATCGAGAGACTGTTAATTCTTCAGGATCGTGACCTGAGGATTTTGAAATTTGAAAAAGAACTGGCTGACATCCCGTTGCGAAAGGCAGCCATTGACTCCATGCTGGACGATCACCGTCAGGCGGTCGTGAAGGCCAAGGAAATCCTTAAGGGACGCCAGGCGGAAATCAAAAAGGCGGAGCTGGAAATCGAGTCATTCCGGGAGAAAATCCGGAAATACCGGGACCAGCAAATGCAGCTTAAGAATAATCAGGAATTCCGCGCCATGGAAAAGGAAATCGAGGGCGTGACGAAATCGATTCGTCAAATGGAGGACCGGATCCTGGAAATCATGGAGACCGTGGAAAGTGCGCAGTCTGATGTCAAATCGCGCGAGGAAGCCCTTAAAGCCGAGGAAGGCAGCGTCAAGCACGAGATTGTTGCGATTGATGTACGCGCCGCGGATATCACGACCGAACTGGATGATGTTAAAAAGTGCCGGGCCGCACTGGCGAGTGAGCTGGATCCCGTGCGGATACGCCAATATGACCGGATGTTCAGTAATAAGAAGGACAAGGTTCTCGTGGCCGTTGAGGATAACGGAACATGCGGCGGGTGCCACATGAAGTTACCACCATACATCTGCCACGGCGCGAGGAAGCAGACTGAAGTGGTCGCCTGTGGTTATTGCGGGCGGATGTTGTACTAGGTGTTGATAGTGAAAGGCAGGGGGCGATTGGTCGCTCCGGTTCAAGCGCAAGCGGATCGGAGAGGAAAGTCCGGACTCCACAGGGCGGAATGCCGGTGCCTAAAAAGCCCGGGGGCTTCTCCTTAAAGGGAAGTCACGGAAAGTGCCACAGAGACGATACCGCCCCAATGAAGCCGAAAGGCCTGTTGAGGTAAGGGTGAAAAGGTGGTGTAAGAGACCACCGGGCGGAAAGCAATGACCGCCGCATGGCAAACCCCGTTCGGAGCAAGATCAAATAGGAAACCTGAGGTAGCCCGCCTCGTGTTGCCGCGAAAGCGGTACGCGGTTTCGGGTTGATCGCTTAGACAAATGACTGATCCCGTTCGCGGGAAACATAATCCGGCTTATGCCCCCTGCCTTTCGATATCAAAATCCGCTCCGGCTGCTGATCGGAACCACCGTGACAGCAAGCGCCTTGCTTGCCGGTTTCTATTCCCGAACCTGGGTCCAATACCAGCGGAGCACCCGTGCCCCTGAAACGTCGACTCAGGCAATCCCTTCTTTTCAACCAATACCGGAATCGGACTGGATGTCGCTCCAAAGTCGCCCGGGAAAACAGTTGGACCGTGGCCCGATTCGGGTGGCGGCGGATCGCTATCGTCTGGCGGGAACATTCTTTATCGAGGGAGCAGGGGATCTTCAGCGTAAGGCGATCCTGGATTCTCTTTTGAAGCGCGAGCAGATCATTGTGAGTGAGGGCGATGTCCTTGACGATTTGACGGTCACCAAGATCTACTACGATCATGTGACCCTGCAAGGCTCCTCAGGGAGCTTTGACATCTGGGTCGAGTTTTCGTCCCGGAGTGAGTCAATTCATCCTGTCGCCACCAATGCACTCATTTCGGGCGTCGCAGGGAGTACCAACAAATTCGGATGCATCAAAACCCAGGAGAACCGGTGGAAGTTCAGCCGGAAACCACTTTTGGATTACTATCAGGAATTGCTCGACGAACCTGACCGGATGGTCGCGGTGTTTGACACCATGAAGCCGGTCCGTGATGAAGGTAACAAGATTACCGGGTATGTGGTGGGTATCGAGGGCGAGCATGAGTTTTTTGATGCCGTGGGACTTCGTCAGGGCGATATTGTCCGGGCTGTCAATTCGCTCCCTATGACAAACCGGAGACGGGCCGAGGCCTTCATAGACCAGTTCCTGAAGGATCAGATGAATGCCGTCGTTCTCGAGGTCGAGCGGGGCGGGCAATCGACCAAACAGATCTATCAGATGCAGCCCTGAAACGGGTGTGGGTCCCTTGATCATAAGTCACCCAAGACGGACATATCTGGCTTGATCCCAGAAGGCTCAAAATAGCGCGAAATCTCACAACCCTAATAGAATAAGGCATTCAGACACCCCTGTAGTAGACATAAGATATATTATGCGACATTGTTTATAACCTGTAAGGGGGCTGTTGAAAGGTTGGAATTGAATCAGGCCTTGCCTAGTAGGTCCGCACGAATCGAGCGTGCCGTCTCAAGACGATCCCGAAGCCCGGAATAGTCCTCGTTCTCAATCAGGCCGGTAAGTTCCCTGAGGGCATCCCCATATTGGCGAAGTTCCTCGAGAATGGCTGCGCGATTGCTTTTGACGATATCACGCCACATGTCAGGCGATCCGCCGGCAATACGGGTCGTATCCTTAAACCCGGGTCCCAGGAACAAGGGCAGTCCATTATTCTGTGGAGCGCGTCCGGCGGTAGTCACCAGCAAGGCGGAGATTAAATGGGGAAGATGGCTCGTTTTGGACACGAGGATATCATGTTCATCGGGATCCAATCGCACCACTCTCGCCCCCACCCCATCCCAGAGGGTCATGACGGCCTGTACTCCTGGTTCAGGCGTTCCGGGCACCGGAGTCACTGCGGTTACAGCCCCCTCGTACAGATTCGTCAGGGCGGCATCCAATCCGCTCTTTTCAGAGCCAGCCATCGGGTGACTTCCAACAAACACGATGGTTGTATCCCGAAAAAGCGAATTCATGCCCTGTACCAGTTCAGCCTTGGTGCTGCCGACATCCGTCACCACACAACCCGGTTCAAAGGCCGGCATGCACGCTTTCGCCAGTGCCGGCATGGCACACACAGGAGTGCAGAAGATCGCCAGTTCCGCGCCGCGCAGCGCCGCCTGAGGGGTGTCATAAATGACATCCACTGCGCCCATATCAAGAGCCAGTTTCCGGGTTTCTGTACGACGCGCATAGGCGCTCACATGCGCCAGCCCTTTGCGCCTCAAGGCAAGGCCAAGGGATCCGCCCATCAATCCCATTCCGATAATGGCAATATGTTTCATGGTAACTCTGGCTTGTGAAAATTAACGGGATCCATCCGCCTTTAGAACAGTTTTCAGTACAGAAAGGCAACGCCGGTTTTCGGAACGGGTCCCCACGGTGATCCGGATATAGTCCGGCATACCATAGGGATCCATAGGGCGGACAATGACGCCGGCTCGTTGCATGCTGGCGAACACCTGACGCCCCGCCCCAACTTTTACCAAAATGAAATTAGCCGAAGAGGGCACATAGTCTAATTTCATTTTTCGGAATGCACCCTCGAAGTAATCCAAACCATCTCGCATCATGAGGCGCGTTTGGGCTACATGCTCGTCATCCTCCAGGGCGGCCAACGCTGCCGCTTGAGCCATGGCGGTGGTATTGAAAGGCTGCCGGACCCGCTGCATCAGCGCAATACATTCCGCAGGGGCTATCGCGTAACCCAGCCGAAGGCCTGCCAGGCCATAGGTCTTCGAAAATGTCCTCAAAACAATCACATTGCGACCCTCGCGGACATACCGGAGACAGTCCGGCTGGTCTTCGGGTTGAAGCAATTCGATATAGGCCTCATCAAAAACAACAACCACATGCCCTGGAACACGACTCATGAAGGTATCCAGCGCTTCCTGGTTCACCAGGGTGCCCGTCGGGTTGTTGGGGTTGGCGATAAAGACAACACGGGTATCGGGCGTAATCGCCTGAAGCATAGCCTCCAGGTCATGGGTGAACCGTTTCATGGGGACCATGATGGTAGGGGCTCGAAACAGATCAGCAACCAGCTTGTAAACTACAAACGCCTTGTCGGCCATCACGATCCCGTTAGAGGCGTCCAGGAAAACATGACCGATAAATTCAATCAGCTCGTTGCTTCCGGTTCCGGTGATGATCTGTTCGGGCTCGACATTCAGCTTTCGAGCCAGCGCCTGACGCAAATAAAATGCGCCTCCATCGGGATAGAGATGCATCTGGCGAGCCGCTTTTTTCATGGCGGAAATGGCCTTTGGCGAGGGGCCTAACGCGTTCTCGTTCGAGGCCAGCTTGATGATGTCGGCGACATTCTCAAATCCAAGCTCCCTCGCCACATCCGAAAGGGGGCGTCCGGGTTCATAGACCCCGAGCCCCGAAACCCATGGTCTCGCCAGTTCCTTGAATGTCATGGTTCCCATTATTTCAATAATTCCAGAGTGTCGTTATTTTCCGGCCGCCACCGGATATGACCCAAGAACCGTGATCATTGCGCAATGACGTGAAATATCCGCCATCGCTTTTTTTACGCGCACATCCTCGGCATGGCCTGAGACGTCCACAAAGAAATAGTATTCCCAACGCTTACTGCGACTTGGACGGGATTCAATCTTCGTCATGTTCAGGCCAAATTTCTTAAACGATTCCAGTGCCCCATAGAGAGCCCCTGCCCTGTGCTGTACCGCAAAAAGAAGGGACGTCTTGTCATCTCCCGAGGGCGTATTCTGGTCATGCCCGATCACCAGGAACCGGGTTGTATTCCCGCTCAGATCCTGAACATCCGACTCCAGCGTATCCAGTCCGTAGATTTCCGCAGCCAGCTGGCTTGACAAGGCTCCAGCGTTTTTCTCATGAGCCGCCAGTTCGGCGGCCCGTGCCGTGCTTGCCACCGGAATGATCTCGACCCCCGACATCTCTCTCTGGAGCCATTGACGGCATTGTCCGAGCACCTGCGGATGACTGTACAATTTTTTTATCCGTTCCCGGGGCACACGCGCCAGAAGACTGTTTGAAATCGGAAGGTAGAGTTCCGCGCAAATCTTCAGGGAGGTCTCAGCCAAACGGTCCAATGTGAAGGTCACAGCTCCCTCGGTAGAGTTCTCGACCGGCACCACTCCGTAATCCGCCGTTTCTTTTTCAACGGAATCGAATACGTCGCTGATGGTTTCACACGACAGATAGTCCACGCTTCCGCCAAACCGGCTTCTCGCCGCCTGATGTGAAAAGGTTGAGGGCGGCCCCAGATAGGCCACCTTCAGCTTCTTCTCAAGGGAAAGTGCGGCGGACATGATTTCCCTGTAAATCGCACGGAGGGATTTGTCGGACAAAGGCCCCTTATTGGACGAAACAACACGCGCAAAGACAGCTTTTTCGCGGGCTGGGACATAGATCCCCTTTCCGTTCTTTTGCTTAAGTTTTCCGATCTCCAGCGCTTGACGAGTCCGCTCATTCAGGAGTTTGACAAGCTTTGTATCAATGCTGTCGATTTTTCCTCGTAAAACTTCCAGAGTCAACATTTATCCTCCTCATCCACGTCCTCGTCCTCATCGTCATCGTCCTCTTCGTCATTCTCTTCGTCCTCATCCTCGTCGCTTTCATCAGCAGGATCAGACGGATCGGAGTCTTCTGTCTCGTTTCGGACAGATGTTTCCGGATCGACAGCATCCTCTCCTGTGCCCCGGGGATCCGCCGATGCGGCATCCTGTTTCTTGCGCATCGCGTCCATACGGGCCAACTCCGTGATACCGGGGAGTTCCTTGACATCTTTCAGGCCGAAATGCTCCAGAAAAAGCGCCGTCGTGCCATACAGCATGGGGCGGCCTGGGAGTTCACTCCTCCCCACAATCTTGATCAGCTGCATTTCCATGAGCATGCGGATGACATGATCCACGGCCACTCCTCGGACTCCCTCCAGCTCAGCTCGTGAGATAGGCTGCCGGTAGGCAATAATGGCGAGGGTTTCCAAGGCAGGCCGGGACAGGCGCGTAGGCTTCCCCACATTCAACATATGCCGGATCCAGGGACCGCCGGCTGGGTCGCTCTGGAAGCGGAAGCCTTCTGCGCTTTCGATCAGGTGTACTCCGGTTTTTCCGGTCTCGCACTCGATTTGAAGCTGATGTAGCGATGCCTTGATTTCAGACTCTTTAATCCCTCCGTAAGTCGCGGCTTCCTCGCGATTGATTTCCGCAGTTTCCTGCAAAACCTTCCGGATGGCACCCAGCGTCATGGGTTGGCGGGCGGCAAAAACAATCGACCCCAAAATCTGCTTTAGTTCAATGTGCGTGGTTTCCATGCCTCAATCCCCTTAAACTTCCGATTCGTTCGTAATGACAATATCCCCGAAATCACCGTCCTGCTGAGCCACCAGTTGCCGCAACCGGATGAGCTCCAAAATTGCCAGAAAAGTGCATACAATTTCATTCCGGGAAGCCGCTTTTTCAAACAGGCTTGAGAAGGAAGCCTTTCCTTTTTCCTTGATGGTTCCCAGAACAAACTCGATTTTATCGACCACCGTGAACTTCTCATCGTAGATCTCGCCGAATTCCTCAACCTTAACCTTCTTCAAGGCCTCATTAAAGGCTGAGATCAGGTCGAAAAGGCTGACATCCCCGAGCCCGACTCCGGGTTCCGGCTCGAGTATTGCTCCGGCATCCAGCCCCTGTGAAAATACATTCTCCTGAAGATATTCCCGATGCTGAAGATGAGAGGCCGCCTCCTTGAATTTCTTGTACTCCACGAGTTGCTTGACGAGTTCCCACCGGGGGTCTTCCTCCTCTTCCTCCATCTCCGGACGTTCATCAACAGGAAGAAGCATTCGGCTCTTGATCATCATCAATGTGGCAGCCATGACGATAAACTCACCCGCGATGTTGAGATCCAGCAACTTCATCAGGGAGAGATATTCCATATACTGCTTGGTGACCCGCTCAATCGGGATGTTATAGACATCCACCTCGTCCTTTTTGATCAAATACAGGAGAAGGTCGAGCGGCCCCTCGAAAACCTCGAGTTGCACCTTGTAATCGTCCTGAACCACCACTTGCGTCATGACATTGCCCTTCTCATTCCAACCCTGTTGCCCGGCGGGCTGCCTGGAGTGTCCTGCGGGCTTCCACTCGCGCCTGCGCGGCCCCGTCCTGCAGCACCGAGTCTACATAGGCTGGATCTTTTTCAAGTTCTGCGCGGCGCGCCCGGAACGGCTCAAAATGGCTCCACACCGTCTCGAAAAGCGCTTTTTTCGCCGAACCGTATCCAAAGCCGCCTGCCCGGTATTTTGCTTCCATCTCAGCCCGGTCGCCCTCCGAGGCAAAAAGCTTGTACAAGGCGAAGACATTGCATGTCGAAGGATCCTTTGCTCCCTCGAGCGGAGTGCTATCGGTCACAATTCTCATGATTTGTGCCTTCGTCTGCTTTTCCGGCCCGAAAATATCGATCGTGTTATTGTAGGATTTTGACATTTTCTGCCCATCTACCCCTGGCACCACGGCGACTTCATTGCGAATGACAGGCTCGGGGATCGTGAAGGTTTCGCCGAACTGCAGGTTGAATTTGAGCGCGATATCGCGGGTGACCTCGACATGCTGCTTCTGGTCTCTTCCCACAGGCACGGTGGTCGCCTGTACCTGCAGGATGTCGGCCGCCATCAACACCGGGTAGGAAAAGAGCGCATGCGAGGCGGCAATGCCCTTAGTCGTTTTATCCTTATAGGAATGGCACCTTTCCAGAAGCCCCATGGGGGTCACAATGGACAGGAGCCAGGACAACTCCAGCACTTCTGGCACATCGCTTTGCCTGAAGAAGACCGTCCGCCCGGCGTCGAGCCCGCAGGCGAGGAAATCAAGGGCCACGTCCCTGATGTTAGTCCTCAAAATGGCCGGATCCGAAACCGTGGTCAGGGCATGGTAGTCTGCAATGAACAGGTAGGCGTCCCCCTGCTGCTGCAATTCCAAGGCTGGCTGCATCATGCCGAAATAATTGCCTAGGTGAAGTTTTCCGGAAGGCTGAATCCCTGACAGGATGCGCATTCTTTTTTTCGATTCCATGGTATCACTCATCTCCTGAACTTGAAACCGTGGCACTTTACCGGAAGGTACGCGCTTCATAAAGCGTTTTCCACTCATCCACCTCCTAATCTGATCTGGAGTTTTCCGGGACAATCGTCTAAGGTTCACCCCAATTTATGAAAGCTATTCAGTATTTAAGGTTTGTCCGAGCCGTTGGGTTCATAATCATGCTCGCCATCACCGGGTGCATAACAGCCGTTCCCCAGTCGTCAGCCGCCCCGTTCCGCATGACGATGAACACCCCGAACCAGTTTGTTGTAAACGACACCGTTGTAGACGCCGCCAGCTTGATCAAGACACTAAAAAAGAACCGGGTTTCTCAAAAAGAACCCTTGCTGATTGAAATGACCACTTCGTTTTCCCTTGATACTATTAGACTTATCACCCAAAAGTTGGCGACGGCTGGCTACAAGCCCATTTTCAAAAGTCCGCGCCATGCCGATGCCTCGGCTAATACGCCTGGAGGGCGACCGGTGTCTTCAAAAATTGTTCGCCCCTGATCCCCCCCCCCGGCATGCACTATTCATGAACTCCCCACCCTCACCTGAACCAAACGCAAACAGCACTCCCCCAGTTCTGCAAGCGGGCTCCCCCATCCACGGAGTGCACTCCAAAAGAACGGTATCTGTTCTGGCGCTCGCAGCCCTTGGAGTCGTCTATGGCGATATTGGAACGAGTCCGCTCTATGCTTTCCGTCTATGCTTCAATGAGGCCACCCCCCCCACCGAAGCCGCCATTCTAGGGGTGCTTTCCCTTATTTTTTGGTCATTGGCAGGATTAATCTCTATCAAATATCTCACACTCGTTCTTCGAGCCGACAACCGGGGAGAAGGCGGAATTCTGGCGCTAATGGCCCTTGTGCGTAAAGATAACCCGCGTTTCGGAATGAAAAAAGGGTTCGTCATCGTCGCGTTGGCGTTATTCGGCGCGGCTTTGCTTTATGGTGATGGACTCATCACCCCGGCGATCTCCGTTCTGAGTGCGGTTGAAGGTCTGAAAGTAGTCTCCCCTCGATTGGAATCGTATGTCATTCCTATCTCGATTTGCATCCTGATCGCCCTTTTCTGGGTTCAAAAGCACGGAACCCAGCGGGTGGGAACAGTCTTCGGCCCCGTCATGCTGGTTTGGTTTTTCACCCTCGGAGCTCTGGGATTGCCCCATATCATTCAAACCCCTCATGTATTGACGGCGATTAATCCTGAATATGCCATTCAATTTTTTGTCGACCATCGTTTTCATGCGTTTGTAACGATGGGTACGATTTTTCTGTGTTTGACCGGGGGCGAGGATCTCTATCTGGATATGGGCCACTTCGGACGGCTTCCCATGCGCATCGGTTGGTTTTTCATCGTACTGCCCTGTCTTCTGATAAATTACTTCGGCCAGGGTGCATTCCTTCTGGCTCACGGACAGACCCAGGCCGACACATCCAACCTGCTCTTTCATCTGGCCCCGACATGGGCCCTTTATCCGCTCCTCTTTCTCGCCACACTGGCAACGGTTATCGCGTCACAGGCAGTCATTTCAGGCGCCTATTCCCTTACCCGGCAAGCCATGCAACTCGGGTTCTGTCCCCGGATGACGATCATCCACACCTCTGAAAGCACCATCGGGCAGGTCTATCTCCCTGCGGTCAATGGTATGCTTCTGGTTGGCACCCTTTCTCTGGTCATTGGGTTCCGGAATTCGGACAGTCTGGCTGGCGCCTATGGACTGGCCGTATCGATGACCATGCTCCTCACATCAATCATGATGACGATCTTTATCCTTCGCCACTGGAAATGGCATCCTCTGCTTGCCGCCCTCGTCATGATTCCGATATTCATCTTTGATATGACTTTCTTTACCTCGAATGTCCTCAAACTTACAGCTGGCGGCTGGGTCGGAATAACCGTGGCCATCGTCATGTTTATCCTGATGACGACCTGGCATAAGGGGCGAGAGATACTCGGCCTTAAACTCACGAATGACAGCCTTCCCCTTCCCCTCTTTATTGAGGATGTCATTCGCACAAAGCCAACCCGGGTTCCCGGAACCGCCGTTTTCCTGACCGGAACCGTCAATATTGCCCCGCGAACCCTCTTGCATAACTTCAAGCACAATAAGGTGATTCATCGGGATGTCGTCCTTCTTTCCCTGAAAAACGAGGAACTGCCCCGCATTCCTGAATCGGAGCGTGTTCAGATTCAGAGGCTCGAAGCAGGCTTTACTCTCATCACAGCGCGGTATGGATTCAGCGAAAACCCTGATTTGTCAACACTGCTCACCCAGATTAAAATCGATGGACTCGACCTGACCCCGGGGAAAGTCACCTTTTTCCTGGGGCGCGAAACACTGATTTTGTTGCCGCGAAACAATATGTGGCCGTGGCGCAAAAATCTGTTTTCTTTCATGTCTAAAAACTCCCTCGACGCCTCGAAATTTTTTAATATACCGCCCAATCGTGTCATCGAGGTGGGGACACAGGTAGAACTCTAGAACCCACTTGCCGCTCGACACTCCCGAGCTCCCTTGATTATGATAACGCCAATTAACAAGGAGGATTTGCCATGTCTCGTTTTATGATCATCGGTAGACTGTTCACCCTTATCCTGTCGGCCCTTATTCTGGGAAGCGGCTGTAGCGCTTTTCGTGCGTCCGTTAGTAACGAGGACGTCGCCGCCGCGTCCGCAAAACCCTTGGATACCGGGTATGATTTCGGAGACTTGCGCTGGCTGGGCGATACTGTCGGATCCGACCTGATGGCCTCCCCGCTGCTCGGGCAGGCAGGGAAAAAACCTATTCTGGTCGTCATGGGCATAGAGAATCGCACCGATGAACATATCGACACCAAGGCCATCACCGATACGATCCGAACAAAAATGATCAACAGCGGGAAGGCGGATTTTGTCAATGAAAGCCGGCGTGACACATTACTGCAGGAACAGGGCTATCAATTGGTGAACTGCACTCCCGAGACTCGCGCAATGATCGGCAGACAACTTGGCGCCCGCTACATGTTGACAGGCTCCCTGGTCAAGATTACCAAGGATACCCCGCGGCAGGTCAGAGTTTCCAAGAAGGAGCAGGTGTTCCTCCAATTGACGGCGGAAATTACCGATCTTGAAACGGGTCTGATCGCCTGGACAACCCAGAAAGAGCGCGTCCGAAGCGCCAGCAAACCGGTTATTGGCTGGTAAGGTCGTCGGTCGTTTCACGGCAGGGCACCCATGGCAAAGGCCTCACATCGAACCATTCTGCCCTACGTGGCGGCCTTATTATTGTGCGCGGGATGCGCCACGGTGCCCCTCAATGAGGCACGCCGGAACTTCAATGCAGGTGCCCTGACGGAGGCCGACCGGAATCTTGCCTCACTTCCTCATGACGGGGATAGGATCCTTTACCTTATGGAGCGAGGAATGATCCGGCATGTTCGCTGCGATTACACCAATAGTACCGCGGACTGGCTGGAGGCTGTTAAGCTGGAGACTGAACTTGAAACCCACAGTGTGACAAAAGCCGGGGCAAGCATGGTCGTGAATGATTCATTGCTGAGCTTCAGGGGATACCCGTACGAGCGGACACTGCTCCATGTTTTCCTGGCAAAAAACTACCTGGCCTGCGGGTTGTGGGAGGATGCCGCTGTTGAGGCGCGAAGCGTTGTCCGCCGACTTCAACAGCTTGACGGATTTCCGGCCGATGCGCTGAGCCACTATATCACGGCCTTCTGTTTTGAACTGTGCGGGGATTACAGTAATGCCGCCAGGCAATACCGGGAGGCGGCTAAACTTGTTCCGCAGATTGGACTGGATGAAAAAACAGGTCGGTTCACTCCCCCACCCCAGCCTAATGAATCTGAACTGGTCTGTTTTGTTGACTTCGATTTTCGCAATGGAATGATGCCTGAATTTGCTGAAATCTATGCAGGCGGCCAACTACTTGGGATCAGCCGCACCCTCTTTACCCGATCCGCCATGGAGGCAGCCAGCGCCCAGAGAATGGCTGCCCGACGCACCGCCAAGCTACTCACCCGGATTGCCCTGAAAGAATCACTCGCTCTCTATGCTTCCTCCAAAGACAACGATCTGGGCGGATTGGTCTGGCTGTTGCTTTTCTCAATGGAAAAAGAGGATGTCCGCCGATGGGAAACTCTTCCGGGAAAAATGGCGGTTGTCCGTGTTGCCTGTCCAGACACCCTTCCGGGATTTGATGTTGTTTTTAAAAGTCATTCCGGGGCAGTACTCAAGCGGATCACGATTCAGGGACCGCTTCTGAAAAAAGGCCGGATATTCGTTGGTCTATGCCGGGATAATCCCTAGAACATCATCTTGATGACCCCGTAGAGGATCAGTGCAGCCAGGATAAGCATCACAACAGCCTTATTCCGCTGAACACGGCGTTCCTGACGAAGGGGGCGCACGGAATGAAGACTCCCGGTTCCGAAATAAGTGGCAAAACGCTGATCGGGTACTGTCTTGGGCAATGGAATATCATCCATTTCTTCCACAGCCGGAGACGGTGAGCGGGAAATTTCCCGGGCAACTGGGACATCCCTCAAGGTCGGCTCGAGGTTCACTCGCCGCAAATTTCGAGAAACCTGGTCAGGGTCGGAAGTCTCCACGGCACGGGAAATACCCTTGATATCGGTTTCCACACGGGATAGTTCCCGTTGGAGGGCCTCAAGTTTCTCCTGCAACCGAGGATTCGTTCTGGAAGCCCGCTTCATGGATGTTTAACGTCCTTTGATCAGCATCAGGACCACAGCCACAATAATGGCTGTTATCAGGGGGATACTGGCCGCCAAGCCAATCTTGAACCAATGGCCGAACCCCTTCGATTGAAGAAACTCGTCGCCGGTGTCCGTCGTGTTTTTAGGCCGTTGCTCATCGAACAATTGAACAGGACCGCCAACCGCCTCAACGGTTGCCTGGGCTTTTACAAATTCATTCCGGATCGAATCAATATTGGCAACGGCCTTGTTCAATTCATCCCGAAAGGATTCATCCGCCCATTCCGAATCATTGATTTTCTGAAGCTCCTCCAAAGCCGCGCCGAATCGTTCCCGTGTCGCCCAATAAATTTCAACCTGCCGGGCGGCATGTTCCCCCATTTTCTGGAGCGAAACCATGCTTTCCGTCAGTCGATCGACCATTTCCTGCTTGCCCCGTTCATACTGGTCCTGCTTCTCCAGCATGTCCTCCAGCATATGCTTTTCACGTTCCATTTCACCCTGTTTTTGCTTGAGCCGTTCGATATGAAGCTTCGCCGAGACCATCTGGGTGTTTACTTCCTCGCGATGCCGGGCCATCCGGGTGAGGTTGAGATCCGAGATCGGTCGAACCGGGGTATCGTCTGACTTGAGATTTGAAACGCCCTCCCCTCCGGATCCCAACGATGCCGTCTTGATGGCTCCACGCCGTTGTCCCAGATCATCATCAAAAAAATCAGTTCCCATAACTAGTGTCTCCTCGCCATCGTTGCTATTTATTCCATCCGGCACATCCCCGGATCGTCGAGTCCCTGTAAGCTACCAACCCCCCTATCCCGATTCAAGCCTGTCTTAGGGGTGCTCCCGCTCCGGCACAATCAGGGTCTGCCCGATTCGGACATCCTCGCGATTCTTCAAAACAGTCCTGTTCGCCTCAAAAATATCGCGCCACCGATCCTGTGTCCCGTATACCCGTTCCGAAATCCTGCGCAAAGTATCCCCTTTTTGCACACGAACCGCTTTCCCTGCCGTCCGGGGAGCCAGCGTAGGAATTCCCTTTTTATCAAGAACGCGCGAGGCTTCATCCCGGGATTCGGCGTATTTCTCACGACTCGCCGCAAGTGCGGCCCGCAGATGGGACGCTTGGGCTTCCAGATTCAAGGCACGAATTTTTAGCGCGGCATTGTCCCGCTCCATCGCGCCCATGCGGGAGAGAATGGCGGCTTGATTTGTGAATACCGTCCCAACATAGGCCAATTTTGCAGTCCGGATACGCGCCTCGATCATGTCCCGCTTCTCGGTATCCGGCCGAAGGGTCAGGTACCGTTGATAGTGATAAAGCGCGGCGGGGTAATCCCCCCCCTCCTCCTCGAGAAGAAAAGCCAGGGCCAGATGAGCCCGCGCAATGGTTGGGTTTTGATCCAGGAGGCCCTGATAGATGAGTCGTGCCCCCTCTTTATTACCGGCACGTTCCAGTGTAAGCGCTTTTTTCATGGCAGGGTGATCCCGCTCAGCCACATCGGATGTCTCTGTTTTCTGACCGCACCCCATCGCGATCAACAAAACTGCGATACATACTGATGGGATAACGATCTTCATGAATGTTTGATCAAAACCTCTCGGGCCGCTGCGATTACAGTGCTGGGGTGTATCCGGTTCATGCATTCAACCTCTGGCAATTTGCAGACTTTAGCAAAACAAGGGCGACATGCCACATCTGATATGATCACCCGGTGTCCCTCCCCGTACGGCCCCGTACGGCGCGGATCTGTAGGCCCGAATAGGGTCACCACGGGAATTCCCAATGCCACAGCCATATGAAGCGGACCTGAATCGTTCACTACGACGAGGTTCATCTGCGTAAACCATCCGCCCATTTCAACCAGGCTCGTTTTCCCAGCCAGGTTAATCACGGCCCCGCAGGGGTTTCCGGACATCAGTTCCGAACGGATCTCCTCGCACACGGCGTGATCCGCCTTGCTGCCAAACAGAAAAATTGAAGCCTGAAATTCCTGCTGCAATGCCCGGGCGGTTTGAAGAAAACACTCCACCGGCCAGTTCTTATTTTTCCTCCTGGAAACGGGCACAATCGCCACTCGCGGAGGCGTGGCGTCCACGACAGGCGCCGGAAATGCAATCGGGAACAGGACCGAAAGAACCGGAAGGCCCAGGTAGCGCACCACATCCAGATTCTCCTCCACGGCATGCCTATTTTTATTGCGCCGTCCGGCCACGGCATCATAAAAGAAACGGGCGCCCTCTCGCTGAAACGAAGGGCCGATCGTCCGGGCACCCCGTGCCAGACGTGCCACAAGTGCACTTTTCAGCAAACCCTGAAGATCGATCACCAAATCATAATGGCGGCTCCGCAATGTCCTGAAAAAACCAAGACCCCGGGTCATGAACTCGCGTCGGGGAAACGGAATAACCGCTGAAACTACAGGAAAGCACTTTACCAGATCAACATATTCAGGTTGAGTCACCCAATCAATTTCCGCATCCAATGCAACCTTTAGGTTATTCACGGCAGGCAGGGCGTGAAAGATATCACCAAACGAGCTCAGCTTGATGATGAGGATACGTTTTTTGGCGTTCATGACGGGTTTCTATACATCAATGATCGGCCCTTTTCCCGGTGGAGGCGTGCGAGTCGGGATAGGTTCAGAATAGGACTCGGGTGCAGACGCAGGTGGCGGGCGCTTAAATCGTTTTCGGTTAACCCCCAATATCATGCTGAGCAGACTGATAATCACGGAAGCCCCCACTGCAGGCCAGAACCCGTCAATATGAAATCCCGGAACCAGCCTGGCCGTCAGCATCAGGAGAAACGCATTGATAATAAGCAACATGAACCCTAGAGAAATGAGAACCAGAGGAAGAGCGACGGCAACCAGTATCGGTTTGACGAGGGCATTCAGGATGCCCAGGATCATGGCGGCCACAAGCAAGCTTGGCCAATCATCGCAATGGGTTCCTGGAACAAGGGTTGTGGCAATCCCAACGGCAAGTGTCATCAGGATCCACCGGGTCAAGAGCCCCCAAAGCCGCTGCCCCGCTGACTGTAAAGGATCAGGATTCAACATGGGCGCTCCGTCTCGATTGCTTCTTGGCTGAATGCTGGCGCTTATCGTTCAGCATATGTTCCTTCTGACGACGTGACCGGCGGCGTTTTTGACGCCTGATTTTTTCAATTCCCTGCTGCCGCGCGCTTTTCTGCCCAAGAATTCTCTCCTCCAGTTTCTCGCACAACTCACGCCTCGCCATGAACCGGTTGAGTTCCCTTGAGCGTTCCCGCTGGCATTTGACTTCGATTCCGCTGACAGCATGCCTGAGATAGACACAGGAGGAGGTTTTGTTGAGCTTCTGACCGCCAGACCCGGCCCCCAGAATAAACTTTTCAACCAGATCCTGCTCCCGGATACCCAGCCGGGTCATCCGTTCCTCAAGCGCCTTCCGTTTCTCCAGAGTGACATAGACTTCAGACATAGTGAGGATCCATGAATTTGGAAAGATAGTGCTCCAACTCCCTGCCATATTCCGTGTCTTTACCCATATGAACAAGCTGCTTGTGAACATGCACCAGTCCATCGGGACCCGAGTCAACTTCACTTAATGAGGCAAACCGATGTCCGGGATCAGGCGCCAGCATGCGCTTCAGGGTATGAATGAAACGTTCGTTCTGGTTGACATAGGGTGGCAGATATTTATGAAGGTTTTCGACGAGTCGTAACTTGACCTGGAGCAGTTCATCCTCATTCATGCCGGGATCGCACACGGGAGCGCCCCGAAGCATTTCAAGGAACACCAGCCCGGCACTAAAAATATCAGACTGTATCAGGGGGGGTTGCCGGGTGTGAATTTCAGGAGCCATATACATCGGCGTTCCCAGCAGCCATGAGGATTTTTCTCCGGCTGAAACGGCCCGCCCGAAGTCCACCAGTTTTACATAACCAAGCCGGTCCAGCATGATATTGCCTGGCTTCACGTCACAATGCAGAAATCCAGCCGCATTCAGAGCCTCCAGCCCGCGCATCATCATGCGCATGATGTAAATGGCGACGCCTGGCTGAATGCACATTTTCCGATTCTCCAACCGAAAAATCACATCCGTGAAACGGGCCCATTCCTCACGGGTGCTCCGGAGGCGGACCTTGTCCAAGTGGGCGCCATCCATAAAACATTTCAGATCAAGCCCATCAATCGCCTCCATTTGGAGATAGCCGATCCCGTAGGTCTCCTCGTAACTGTCCCGCGCCACAAGGCTCGGACTCTGCATCGCCTGTAGGCGGGAGGTCTGAATTGCTATACGCCCCATGTCAGTCCAGTACAACTCGGGTGACGGGTAGTTGGCGGGATCAAAAAGCTTGATGGCATGACGGGTGACGCATCCCCGCGCCCCTTGCCTGAGGCCCATAAAAACAATTCCCTGCCGCCCCCGTCCCAGTTCCCTTAAAAACTGGTAAGCGACTGGATAATAAATGGCGCGCGCCCGGATAATGGCGGCATAATTATCCGCCAATTCCCGTGATGACATCTGCGAAAGGGTTCCCGGGTGCCGGATCTGCGGAACCGCATCAGGCGGAACCTCAAGGATAGTTTCTCCCATTTCAGTTTCAGGCATAGCGTCACCAAAACCCCTCACACCTTCCGTTTGCGCGGCGCCTTGATCGTGCCGCTCAGATTCGGGAACTTGACCTTGGGGGCATGGCGATGAAATTCCTGAATACTGCAAACCTCAATCCGCTTCGAGTCCTTCATCACTTCAAGTCCGGTGATGGCAGCCCGCAATCCATGGATCGTCGTGGTAATCGGAATTCCCCGAATCACGGCATGAGATCGCATTTTAACCTCATCTATCCGGGACGTCGGCCCGCTGGACGGGGTATTGATGATCCAACTCACCTGTTTCTCCTCGATCAGGTCAATGACATTGGGGCGTCCATCGGCAATCCTGAACAACGCCTGACACCTGATTCCGTTATTCATCAACAGGGAGCTCGTTCCAACA
Organism: uncultured bacterium; assembly: GCA_903958395.1. Taxonomy (GTDB): domain Bacteria; phylum Verrucomicrobiota; class Kiritimatiellia; order CAIKKV01; family CAITUY01; genus JAABPW01. Next base: position 23,538 of record CAJBSZ010000277.1, read on the forward strand.
GTCGCATAAATGGAAAAGCCCAAATCCATCAACCGTTTAGCCTGTGGGAGCAATGCCTCTTTATCTTCATCACGGATGCTGAGAAAGACATTACCGGAGAGCGGCAACGGATTGCCCGCCGCAATCTGGCTCTTCAGGAAGGCCATGCCTCCTGTGGAGTCAATTCCCATGACTTCGCCGGTGGATTTCATTTCAGGCGTCAAGATGACGTCTACACCCGGAAAACGCGCAAACGGAAAAACGGCTTCCTTTACAGAAAAATGCTTGGGAATGATTTCGGTCGTAAAATTCATTTCCTTCAGCGTGAAGCCCGCCATCGCCAGGGAGGCCAGTTTTGCCAACGGCACGCCAATGGCCTTGCTGACGAAAGGCACGGTCCGGGATGCGCGTGGATTAACCTCCAGCACATAGACATGGCCGTCCTTGATCGCGTACTGCACATTCATGAGACCGCAGACCTTGAGTTCCTTGGCCATCATCAGGGTACAGCGCCGGATTTCCTGCTTCACGTCTTCCGTCAGGGTGGGCGGAGGAATCGTACAGGCACTGTCACCGGAATGAATCCCCGCCAGTTCCACATGTTCCATGATCGAGCCAATTATCGAGGTCGTGCCATCAGAAATGCAGTCTACATCCACCTCAACCGCATTTTCCAGGTAACGATCAACGAGAACCGGCCGGGTCGGTGACACCTCCACCGCCTCCGTCATGTACTTATGCAGCATCTCGCGGTTGTACACAATCACCATGGCCCGCCCTCCCAACACAAAGGAGGGGCGCATCAGCACGGGATATCCAATCCGGTTGGCAACCTTTTCGGCCTCTTCTATCGTGGTGGCCATGCCGTTTTCGGGTTGCTTCAGGTTCAGCCGCTTGAGCATGGCAGCGAACAAATCCCGGTCCTCAGCCATTTCAATACTGGCCGGCTTGGTGCCGATGATGTTGACGCCATTGGCTTCCAGATCCTTCGCCAGGTTGAGCGGGGTCTGGCCGCCGAACTGGACAATCGCACCCCAGCACTTTTCCCGCTGGTAGATGTTCAGCACGTCTTCCAGCGTCAGCGGCTCAAAATACAGACGGTCACTGGTGTCATAGTCCGTGGAGACCGTCTCGGGATTGCTGTTCACCATGATGGTTTCAAACCCGGCCTCGTGAAGGGCAAACGCCGCATGAACGCAGCAGTAATCGAATTCTATCCCCTGCCCGATCCGGTTCGGCCCCCCACCCAGAATCATGACCTTTTTCTTGTCGGACGGCCTGCTTTCGTCCACATCCCCATAGGTCGAGTAGAAGTAGGGTGTGTAGGCCGTGAACTCCGCTGCACAGGTATCTACAAGCCCATACACGGGCAACAATTTTTGCTCTTCACGTGCTTTCCTGACCGCAATCTCATTACTTCCTAAAATGCATGCAATCTGCCGATCAGAATAACCCATTTCCTTGATTTGACGGAACAGCGCGGGATTCTTCGAAAGACCGGCCAACGTCCCGGCGGACTTAATCTCGGTCTCGTATGCCACGAGTTCTTCCAGATGGCGCAAGAACCAGGGATCAATCCCGGAAAGGTCATGGATTTTTTCAACAGTCCAGCCGCGCCGGAAGGCGGCATGAATCACGAAGACACGCATGGCATTGGGGCGCACAATTTCCTTCGCCATCATGTCATCGGGCATCGCATCATAAGGCCCATCCTTGCCGTCCGCCCCGAAACCCGCCCGCCCGATTTCCAGGGAGCGACAGGCCTTCTGGAAGGACTGCTTGAAGGTCTTTCCAATACTCATCGCCTCGCCCACAGACTTCATCTGGGTTCCCAGCGTGCTGTTCACGCCCGGAAATTTCTCAAAGGCAAATCTCGGCATTTTGGTGACGACATAATCAATCGCCGGCTCAAAACAGGCGGGCGTCTCACGCGTGATGTCATTTCGAAGTTCATCGAGCGTATAGCCCACGGCCAGTTTGGCGGCGATTTTTGCAATCGGGAAGCCGGTGGCCTTGGAAGCCAGCGCACTGGACCGGGACACCCGCGGATTCATCTCAATGATGATCATACGGCCGTTTTCAGGATTCAGCGCCCACTGGACATTAGATCCGCCGGTGTCGACCCCGATCTCCCGCATCACAGCGATTGAGCCGTCACGCATAATCTGGTATTCACGGTCGGTCAGCGTCTGGGCCGGGGCAACGGTAATGCTGTCCCCGGTATGCACTCCCATCGGATCAAGGTTTTCAATGGAACAAACAATGACAACGTTGTCCTTGTGGTCGCGCATCACCTCGAGCTCAAATTCCTTCCAGCCGAGCACGGATTCTTCAACCAGCACCTCTGAGGTGGGACTGTAGAAAAGACCGCGCTTCACGATTTCCTCAAACTCCGTCTCATCCCAGGCGATCCCGCCGCCGGTTCCGCCCAACGTAAAGCCGGGCCGGATCACAACCGGATATTTCCCGATTTCCTTCTGGACGATTTTTGCCTCTTCAAGGGTATGTGCCGACCCGCTCTTTGGCAGATCAAGCCCGATCTTCAGCATGGCGGTCTTGAACAGAGCCCTGTCTTCCGCTTTTCGGATGGACTCGGCCTTGGCGCCAATCATTTCAACGCCGTACCGCTTCAGGATGCCGCGATCATGCAACTCAATGCCCAGATTCAGGGCAGTCTGCCCGCCCAGGGTAGGCAGAATGGCGTCGGGACGTTCCCGTCGAATGATCTCTTCAAGCATGGCCGTCGTCAGGGGCTCAATATAGGTTCGGTCCGCAAATTCAGGATCAGTCATGATGGTGGCGGGGTTACTGTTAACCAGCACCACCTCATAGCCTTCCTCCTTGAGCGATTTGCAGGCCTGAACACCCGAGTAGTCAAACTCGCAGGCTTGTCCGATAATGATCGGACCCGAGCCGATCAACATGATTTTCTTGATGTCTGTTCGTTTAGGCATAGCGGCGTAGGGTAAAAGGTTTAAAAGGGTTTTTCTAGGCTTTTTTTGATTTCCGGACTTCCTGCTTATCCCTGCATTTCACAGCAGCGGCCACAAAGTCACGAAAGAGCGGATGGGGCTTAAGCGCGGTGGATTGGAATTCCGGATGGAACTGGCAAGCCACAAACCAGGGATGATCCTTCAGTTCCACAATTTCAACCAGATCGCGCCCCGGACAGACCCCGGAAAACACAAGACCTTGTTTTGCCATCTGATCCCGATACTTGTTATTGAACTCATAGCGATGGCGATGTCGCTCCTGGATATCCGTTGCGCCATACGCCTGCCCTGCCTTGGTTCCTTCTGTAACCGTGCAGGGGAAGGCGCCCAGTCGCATGGTCCCACCCTTGGCGGTAACCTTTTTCTGCTCTACCATCATATCAATGACTGGAAAGGCGGTCTCAGGATTGAACTCCGTGCTGTTGGCATTCTTCATGCCGCAGACGTTCCGGGCATATTCAATGGTTGCGCACTGCATACCAAGACAGATACCGAAGAACGGAATCTTGTTCGTCCGGGCATATTCCACCGTCTTGATTTTGCCCTCTATGCCGCGATCGCCGAAACCGCCCGGCACCAAGATCCCTGAAACCCCTTTGAGCAGGGCTTCCGCGCCCTGCTTCTCGATATCCTCGGATTCCACCATCCGGACCTCAACTTTGACGCTACTGGCAATACCGCCATGGGTCAGGGACTCATAGATGCTCTTGTAGGCATCTTTGAGGCTGATGTATTTCCCCACCACCGCGATTTCAACCTTTCCATTTTCAGGATGGATCAGTGTATTCACCATGGTTTTCCAGTCATCCAGCTTCAGCGGGTTGACGTGGAGGTGGAGCAGTTCCATGATGTATACGTCAACATCCTGACGGGCCAATTCCAACGGAACCTCATAGATGGAATGCTCAACATCCTTCTCCTCGATCACCTTGTTCCGGTCCACATCACAGAACAGCGCCAGCTTCTCCTTATGTTCATCCGTCATGGAATGCTCACACCGGCAAATCAGGATGTCCGGAATGATCCCGATCGTGCGCAGGATACCCACCGACTGCTGGGACGGCTTGGTCTTCAATTCGCCGGCAGCCTTGATATACGGCACCAGCGTGAGATGGACGAA
>CAJBSZ010000278.1 GCA_903958395.1 uncultured bacterium
ATTGCGCGACTCGGTTTCTTGAAGAGGGAAACAGCCAGGAAGAGGAGAAGTCCAGGTTGTGGTATCGCCTCCTCTTTCTCTTTGAATTACTCCCAGAAGGGTTGCGGGAATTATGTTTGCCGGTACTCCGGCAGACGGAATTCCCGCAACATTTTCGATGCGACAGGGTCTTCTCGGTGCCTCGGTGCCTCTGTGGTGAATCTTCATTTGCGTGGTTTATTTAGAGACACTGTACTTAACGGGTGATGACGACAAACAGGCTGCTGCGAGGCGACATCGTGAGATCGAGGGAACTGCCCGTGGCGGTCTTGAGCAGAGCTGCGCTGGTGGTTTTGCCCGTAACGGGATCCCACAGTTCCGCCCTGCCGCTGGCGCGGAAGTCGAAACTCCCAGAAACCGGTTTCACGGCATTGTTGACCAGGAAGTAGAGATCGCCCTCGGGCAGGATGCGGTGCTGGTAATAGACATCGGGCGTGGCAGGGCTCACCACCAGATCGGGAGTGCCGCTCGCGTTCAAGGCCTGACGGAATGCCTTTTCGGTCATGACCTGGATCACGCGATCCTTGTGATTATTCCACAGATCCTCCACGAGCGCCTGATGTTGTTTAACCGAGCCGGCATCGGCCCGTTTCGTGGGGAGGGTTTTCCATGAAATGACGGTTCCGCCCTGCTCGACGAACTGCTTGATCTTCTGGAGCGTGGCGAACCCGAGCGTAGTCACATGCGGGAGCACAAGCACCGAGTAGCGGTTCTGGCCAAGGGTCAACTTGCCGTCCGCCAACTTGGCCTCCTGGATCAGGCTCTCGTCCAGGTAATCGAAATCCCGCTGGCACGAGAGCACGGCGGAGGAGACCCAGCGCCAGGACTCGTCCACGTCGCGGACGATCGGGTTGTCGCTGACGTTATGGACATGCCGGGTCGTGGGGATGAACCCGTCCCAAACGGAGGCGATGGGATAGAGGATCGCCACATCCGCAGTGAACCGGCCCCGGGTCACCATTGTGTTCACGCGCCCGACGAAATCGTTCAACCTCCCGAGATCCTCGTCGGGCACGTCCCGCCAGATGCTCAGAATAGTCAGCGCGTTAATCCCAAGCACCGCCTGCCACTGGTAGTGCTGCATGTACTCCTCAACGGACTTCGGGATCCTGCCCCCCACGTAGCAGAACGACTCAGACATCGTGCGCGGCTTGTTCCAGACATGCGCCGCCGAGCTGGCCAGTTTGGGAGTCACGGGTCCGCCCTCAACGTGCGCGCCCGAGGTGCATCCATACTCGCAGTCAAGCTCGTCGATTCCGGGCCAATCGAGTTCCTTGTAGGAGGGAAAGACCGTTCCATAGAACGGCGCATGGAAGACGAGCGACTCCTCCCAGAGCAAATGGCCGATCGAAGCGATGTTATGCGCCGCGCACCATTCACGGATCTGCTTGAAGAAGGAGTCGGCAACCTGTTGCCCAAGCATCGCGTAGAACTCACACCGCTTGCGCGTGGTCTCGGCGCCGACGTCATCAAAGAGAGCCGGCAGACATTCGCGAATGTCATAGCCGTTGCGCTTCCTGAAGATTTCGGGAAGCCCGTGGTACCAGGCGATCACGGGATGGGGTTGGCTGTCGTCGCACAGGAACCCTGTCATCAGCGACACCTCATCGTTAAAGATCGCCGCGAGCGTCTTGCCGAAATCCGCACCGCAATGGGCATAATAGCTTTCATGGGTGATCTCGATGAACCGCTTGACGGCCTCGGGATCGAGGATGTTTAGGTACCCGGGTCCGGTGAGCGCGGCATGGGTTCCATCATAGATGCGGTTCTGGACCAAGGCGATCAGCCGCCAACTGCCCGGCGGGAGTGACACTTTCACCTCTCCATTGGTAACCGCCCCCGTAAGATCGATCGGTTTTCCATCGATCTGCCCGGTGCGCCCGATCGGAAAGGCGGCCACATAGAACGGGGTCCCCGTCGGAGTCTGCCAGAGAACCGCCTCAGCCGGGTCCTCCTTCTTGCGCTGGCGAACCGCGACGTCCTTGGAATCATAGAACAATCCCTGGGCCTCAAACTCTAGGTGGCCTGAGAGGGCCTGGCCACCGGCGCGCCCGCTCGGATAGCCCGATTCGTCATAAATCCACATCTGGAGCCCGCGCTCGCGGCACCCCGCGACAATTTCCTTGTACCGATTCCACCCGTTTGTATCACAGAGATAATTCTTCCCACCCACCGGATATTCGCAATGTCCCCCGCCCCACCGGCCCTGCACGAGCTTGTCGAGATACTCTGACGTGTTCTTATACAGCTTTTCCATCGCCAGGGGCACGGCGCGGTGCTCGGCCCGGGGCTTGGCAAAATCAGCCCGGAGACGTTCCATGGAATTTTCATTGGCGGCCGCGTAAGCCGGACTCAGGCCGGCTCGCGCCAACGCTGCGATCATCAACATACGGCTCATGATCCTACGGCTGATTTCCATTGTCATACTCCCTTCACCCCTCTTGTTTGCCCCTGGTATCACAGACTGTCCGCGACGGTCAGTCCAGCCTTTGTCAATGGGCAAGTTTCGTATTCCCCACCCGGTTTTGCACCCAAAATTTTGTACAAATTCGTTTCGTAACTTTATGAATCGGTTTCAACCTATCACCACAAGTGAGGAATGACGGACGCGCTATTTCTCAAATACACGGAATTCACGAATCCGGTTGACGTCTTTATCCGCCCGCTCCACGCCGTAGAAACGAACCCACCGGGATGCGACGGGAGTAAACGGTATCGTTTCCGTGCCGCCCTTGCCGTTTGTGGTGGTATACACATCACTCCAGGTTTTACCGTCACTCGAGACCTGGATCGTATAACTCTTTGCGTATCCCTTTCCCCACGCCAGTTCAACCCGGCTGACCATGACCGTTGCCATCAGATCAACGGCCAGCCACTGCGCCTCGGTCGTCCCGGAATTCGCTTCCCATCCGGAGGCAAGCGTACCATCCACGGCGGCTCCGGGCGGGGCGGCCTTCACCGAGGAGGATGCGGTAGCGGGCTTGCCGACGGCAATCCCGTTTTGGGCAACAAAGAGTTCCGGCGTAAAGACGGTGAAATCGCGAAGGCTGCTGACGTTTCCGTCGGGGGTCTTGAGAAGCGTCGCTTTCAATTGGCAGTCACCAGGGCTGGTTGGCATAACCGCCTTGTACGTCAACCGTGTCACGCCCCAGGCGGGGACCTCGACCGACAGCTTCTCCTTGGCCACAACCTTCCCGCCTTGGAGCAGTTGCACCAAGACACGCCCTTTCCAGTCTTTGTCCAAGTCATTGATAACGACCAATGGAAACTCGTGCGGTTGGTTCACCCGAAACGAGGGCGCAAAATCGTCAATCATCACCCCCACGGGAGCAAACGCATCGCGGACGTAACGATAGAATTCAGGCTCCCATGTCAGTTTGGCCACATCGAGCCAATGGTCGCTCGTGTAGCCGTTGGTCTTGCTGTAGCCCAAGGCGCAGAACTGCATCACGCCGGCGAGCGCCCGGCGGGCCCGCCAGAACTCCGTCTCCACGGCGAGGTACCGGGCATACAAGTGGCGTCGCTGTGCGGTGGTGGACTGGGGGCCGAGCAGGTTCTCGTAGAGTTGCTTTGTGAGCAAGGTTGGCGTGCCGTCGCGGTTAAGCCACAGCCAGCCGTATTCGTTGATGATGATCGGGTTCTTGCCCGGCTTCCAGTCGAGCGTACCGGGATCACCAGGCAACTGTTCCAGCATGTAGTAGGGATTGTAGAAGTGGTAGGGATGCAACTCCCGCACATCGTTGCTCAGGGCGGGCTCGTTCCAGCCGTTGTCCCAGGGCCGGGCGGAGAAATCCAAGCCGCGCACCTTGGCCAGGGCCGCGCCGGTCTCGGGCAGTTTGGTTTCATTGCAGGCATCCCAGATCACCACGCAGGGGTGGTTCCACCGCTCCTGAAGCCAGTCCCGGTATTCGCCTGCCAGCGCCTCACCGTTGATGTCGCCGGGTTTGCCATAAGGAAACCAGATCGGGAATTCATCCTGGATGAGGATGCCTTCCTCGTCGGCGATGCGGTACCAGAACTCCGGCGGGAATCCGATGGTGTTGCGCAGCACGTTCCAGTGCATGTCCTTGCAGCGGCGGTGCAACGTGCGCACCCAGTCCTCACTCCATGGCAGGCCGGCCCGGTCGCCGTCCTCGAAGAAGCGGTAGAGCGCCAAGTTGCTGCCACGCATGAAATAGGGCTTACCGTTGAGGATCGCGCGGCCAGTCTGGGGATCAAGACGGAAGGTGCGCATGCCGAAACGGGTGGTCAACTCGTCACCGGCCGTACGTACGGTGAGTTCATAGAGGAACGGATCCTCGGGCGACCAGAGTCGGCATCTGGCGATCGGGATCGTGAGTGGCCCCGCCCCATCGGCCGCCCCGACGACCCGCCCGGAGCGGGCCTCATGCACGGTCGCGTGGACCGGCCCCGCCGGCCAGACATGGACGGTGACGGCCTGTTTCTCCAGATCCGGCACGGCCTGGACCCGGTCAATGTGCGGCGTGCCGGAGAAAATCAGTTCGACGGAATCGAAGATGCCGGGGATGAATTTTCGCTTTTCCATGTCCCAACCCACCGATTTGGCGCCGTCGGGTAACCAAGCGCCCACGCGGATAACAATCTCGTTCTCGCCCTGCCGCAGCACGCCCTTGACATCGAAATAGCCGGGCGTGAACGAGGGCTGGTGTTCGCCCAGCTCCTTGCCATTAAGGATCACCTTGCTGCCGAACATCGCTTTGTGCAACTTCAGCAGGGCAACCGTCGGAATGGCATGCTTGACGAGGAAGGTCCGCTTGTACCAGAACGCCTCACGATTCTTGCTCTTGACTCCAACCTCCGTGAACGCCGGCTTGGCCATATCGACCAGGCCCGGCACCGGCACCGTACGATCAAAGGCGGCGGGCTTGTGGCTCATCGTGCCCTCGGCGATCTGCCACGTCCCGTCGAGCGAGATGCTCTCGCGCAAGGGAGCGGCGTGGGCCGACATCCCGCACACCGCACTCCACACGATCAGGCCCTTCCGGAAACCCCTCAGCAACTTGAGTCCAGACATCCTTTGCTCCTTTTCGAAATGCATATGATGACTACCTCGCCCGACTGCATCGGCCTTGAGCCTACTGTGGAAACACCTTGAATTCCCGCAGCCGGCAGCCAAACATCGCCTTGTGCACTTTGAGCTTCGCTTATTAACTGTCTCAAAAATGTCCAGACATGAACCCGGTAGGGCGGCCGCTACGAGGCCGCCCGAGACCGTCGCGCTCATAGCGCGCGACCTACTCGATCATGTCCAGCCAATTATGAGACCATTCATAATCATCACTCGAGATGAAACACTTCCTTCAAGGGCACGCATTTCGCCGTTTTGTCGGGGTGGACTTCGAGAATGTCCGCCATGTATTCACGCCAGCGGATCGACACCTCCTTGGCGGAATGAGAGGCGGAATCAAAGCCTTCCCTCACATTCTGGACAGCAAACAAAGTCAGCGTTGCCTCGTCGAGGAAAATGGAAAACTCCGAAATTCCCGCCTGCTTGATCTCGGCCACCAGTTCCGGCCATATCGTCTCATGTCGCCGTTTATACTCCGCCACATGACCCGGCTTCAACTTCAACGTAAACGCGACCCTCTTCACGACCGATACTCCTCCCTTGCCACCACTTCGCGCGCCATCGCCGCCCATTGCCACAAGCGCTCGGGCTGATGGTTCACCGTGCTGACATCCTTCATAATGATCTCGACCTGACAGCCCCGGGTCTTCTTGAGAATTCCCTCCAGCCCGGCCCGTTGGGCGTCGAGGCTCCACGATGAATCAGCAAACGTAAAAGGATTGATCTTTACCGACAACACGTAGTCACGCCCGAAGTTCGCCACGGCCTGATCCAGGTCGGCCCAGGGACTGATGGATATCTTGCGCAGGTTCGGAATCTCCCGCAAATACGCAGCCCGGTTATGTAACGGCTCGCAACACCCGTAGTAAACCAACCCGAACCGCTCCAGCCACCGTTTTTCGTAATCAATCGCAAACTCCTTGTGCATTTCCGGGGAACCCTGGGCGAAGATCTGGCTCGCCGCGCAACCCCAGAGGTTCTTGAGGCTACCCTTTCCCTGCCGCGCCTGAAGGCCGTCATGAAACGCCAGCCCGCCCGAACCGGTGGTCTCGTTGCCGGCATTGGTCAGGGGCAACGGCAGGGCCTCGTATTGGTCCAGCAGAGCCAGGCCGGCCGTCATGAGCCGGTCGATCGCCTTGTGCATGAATTCGGGATTCATGGCAAACCCCAACAGGACCTCCTCGACACCCATCAATCGGACCAAGCGGTCCCAAGCCGGTGCCCAGAAGGTCAGGTCGTTATCCAGGCACAAGCGGAACTCAACCTCAAGAAGGCCGTCGAAAATGTCCCGCATTGCCACATACTTCGCCGCCGTCCTTTCGGCGTCGTGGGTCAAGGTCGGCGCCTGGATCTTGACCAGGTCGTCCTCGGTTTCGATCACCTTGACGAAATGCTGGCTGGCAATGTCGTTCACGCTGAGTTCGGACTGTTCCGACTGCTCTTCGACCCCATAGGCCGAGACGTCGATTTCATAGGTGCAGTAGAGTTTCGGCTCGAACACGGAGTCATCCCCAAGATGCGTGTAGCGGTAAAGCCGCTGGCGCAGTTCCGTTTCCAGTTCGCGGGCGAACGGAGTCCCGGTCCGGAGTGTCAACTCGCCGTTAACGTCGAGTTCGCCCCAAGGCACGTTCGCGACCCGCTGCCAGATATAGACCAAGGGGCGACAGGACTCTAGACAGTTCAGGCGGTTCCACAGGCGAGCGCGGTCCCGGTTGCCCGGGTCATTCCCGATCTCGGCCGCGCGCCGTCCCAGCTCCCTCAATATCAGCCGGTCTGCCGAGGAAACCTCGAACAAACGGTCGACTTGATTTTGTCCTGTCAATTTCATGATCGCGACTTCAGCCCTTCCCAAACGTCAACATCCCGTATCCGGGGTTGCCTGACCCAACTCTTAATCACAATCCTTTTCCTTCAATCCAGAGGCGATTACGATTAAGGACTTCACCACTAATCTGCGCTGATTTACACTGATTGGGACCCTTCGACAGGCTCAGGGCGGGGGGAAGAGGTTGAACAGAAGGCCGCGAAGGGCGCAAAGAAGAGAAGAAAATGTTTCGCGTATCTTGCCTGGCGAGTACACCAGTCAAAATTCGCGAAACACCTCTCCGTGAAGAATGTTGAAGGAATGAATAGGTGTGGAGCGCTGGAGTTTCTTCCTTATTTCCCCCAATTCCGCTAAAGAACCGTTGCGGAAATTTTGTTCGGGTACTCCCGAACACAATTGCCGCAACATCCCTGTCCTTCGTAGTCCGACTCTTC
>CAJBSZ010000279.1 GCA_903958395.1 uncultured bacterium
CCCGGGTCGGAGACTTAAAGAACAAACGCCCGATGAACGACAGGATCGGATTGCCAATCCAGCGGTTCTTCCAGGGCATCGCTCCGGGTACAATTGCCCCCCCCCCGCTCGGCAAACGGCATCCCATCACCAGCTCATACCCCGCTCGGAACTTCTCCACAAACCCTTCGATCCTGGAGAAATCGTAGCTGTCATCCGCGTCGCCCATTATGATCCATTTGCCGCGGGCGGCTTCGATGCCGCCGCGCAAGGCGCTCCCGTACCCCTTTGCTTTTACCACGACCACGCGCGCTCCCGCCTCCTTCGCGATGGCCACCGATCCGTCGCTACTGCCGTTGTCCGCCACGACCACCTCTCCGCTTACCCCCGCCCGCTCCAGGCCCAAGCGCGCCTTCTGAATGCAGGCGGCCAGCGTTTCCGCTTCATTCAAACACGGCAAGACGATGCTTAATTCAAGGGGCTCGATCATAGCTCCGGTCGCCGGGAGCGTCGCTCGGACGCCCGGCGGTTCGTTGTCAGTTTGGCTCATCAGCCGTGTCCCGGAGCGTTAGATAGGCCTGTTCCAGCCGCCCAGGCTTTCGGGGTTCTTCTATTTGAGCTCGGGATCCTGGCGCTGCGCCGTGCGCCGGCAAACCAGCTTCTCCAGTTCCAACAGGCGCAGGTTGACGCTGTTGAGAATCAAGCCCAAACCAAGCGTGAAAAAGGCCAGCATAACCAGGGACGCCGCGAGGACCGCACTGGGAACCGCATAGACGTACCGCTCAGTGATGTATTCATAAACCGGCCGGGCGCCCGCAACCAGCCCCAGACCGAACAGAGCCAGGCTGCAAAGGCCGAAAAACGTCAGGGGTTTGTAAGATCTCAGAATCAGGAAGAGTTTCAACATCACCAACACGCCATCAGAAACGGTGCGCAGCTTGGAGAAACTACCCTCGGGTCGCGCGCCGTAGGGCGCGGCGATCTCGGTGATCACCAGCCCGCGGTAGAGCGCCTGCAACGTAAGCTCCGTCTCCACGTCGAATCCCGCCGCCGTGATCGGAATCTGGGCCACCGCCTTCCGCGTGAAGGCCCGGTAGCCGGAGAAGATGTCGGAAATCTTTGAACCGAATGCCCGATTGATGATACCGCAGATCAGTTGGTTGCCCAGCAAATGAAAGGGTCGAAACGACTTGTCGGCGTAAGTGTTCAGCCGCGCCGCTACGGTCATATCCGCGTCGCCCTTCAGGATCGGTTCCAGCAGCGCCTCAACCGCCTCGGCTTGGTAGGTATCATCGCCATCCACCATCACGAGAATGTCGGCGTCCACTTGCTCGAACATGGAGGCGACGACGAAGCCCTTTCCCTGCCGCTTCTCCCGCCGCACCAGCGCACCCGCTTGCCGGGCAATCTCCGCCGTAGCATCGGTGCAGTTGTTGTCGTACACGTATATCTGCGCCTGGGGCAGCGCGCGCCGGAAGTCGGCGACGACTTTGCCAATGGTCTGCGCTTCCTGATAGCAGGGTATTAAAACGGCGATACTGGGTTTTTCTACGATGGTGTTCCCCATGCTTTGGTCGTGGTTCAGGTTTAGATTTGGCGGCCGACCACCAGTAATGATTGGCCCAGTGGCGGTGGTAGTACTTTCTCGATCCGTGAGATCAAGGGGACAAAATACCGATCAAACAAGCGAATCTGCGCGTCATTCTGGCCCTGTCGTTGGGTGACCTTCACATTCCACCACCAAGCCCATATCCCGATAAAGTTATAATACCGAAGAACTATTCTGGAAATCCTTCCTTGGTCTCGGAGATCGGAGAGCGTCGTGTAGGGAAAGAGTGTA
>CAJBSZ010000280.1 GCA_903958395.1 uncultured bacterium
CATGGCGACCGCTGGCCCCTGAACTCACGTCAGTTCGGAGATTCCCCTTCCACGCTTCCTTCCTATCTCACGATGCCGTTCGTGGTGCTGTTCGGCCCCACCGAGTTCGCCACCCGGCTGCCGTGCGCCCTGCTGAATGTGGCCGCCATTCCCCTCATTGGCCTTCTGATGTTCCATCTTTTCAGAAGTCGTGCGGCAGGAGTTTTTGCCGCCACCCTGCTCGCCGTAGCCCCGTGGAATATTTTTTTCTCGCGCTGGGCCGTCAGCCCCGGCTTCGTCACCTTCTACCAGGTCGCAGGCATGTGCCTGATGATCCGCCTGCTGACCGGACAAAACCACCGAATCCGTGTTTATGGCTCAGCCATCCTGACCGGCTTCATTCTCTTTCTCTGGACCCACCAATACCTGTCGCAGTATCTATTTGCCCCCCTCATGATCGGGGTCGGCCTCCTTCTGTGGAGCAAAAGAAATTGGCCTCGGATCCTCCTGACAGGCACTGTGTATTCCTCCTTCATACTCCTCGCCATCCTGACGCGCGCCCAGGATCCCGCCACGCTCGGACGGTTGCAGAGCGAATGCGTTTTCTTTGACGACCACATTCTGAAAAACCTTTGGCACAACTACTGGGATTACCAGTCCTTCACGTACCTCTTTCATGCCCCGCCCATGCCGCCGCTCCACCAGATCCCAGGCGTGCCCCTTATCCAGCATAGTCTCGCTCCTTTCTATGGTCTCGGACTCGCGACTCTCCTGGCCGCCATCCTCATTCCCGGACGTCTGCTCTCCATGCTGGGCCGGACAAACACCCCGGATGACATCCGTCACTGGCGCCGCGCCGCCCTCTGGATGCTGGCGGGATTCCTGCTCGCCCCGATCACGGGTGCCGTCTTCACACAAAAAATGTACACAGCCCGGATGACCCACCTGCTGACCCAGGTACTCCTGATCACCGCGCTTGGGTGCGCCACAATCTGGTATCTGCTCCGTCGACTTCCGTTCCGCGTCGCCGCCCCTGTTTTCACGATCCTGCTCGCTTTGTACCTCGGACAATCAGTCCTCAAAACATTCAAAGGGCTCGCTCGAAATAGTATATTTCTCAAGGAACACCTCCAGCAGGGCGTTCCGGATGTCATGCGCTACCTCGCCCGTCAGCCCAATGTGCGTTCCGTTCGTTTCCCGAGAATGATGCAGGGCTACATCTATCACCTCTGCTTTACCCCCATTCCCCCAGCCCAACTGACCCACATTGATTTTTCACGGCACTCCTCCAACCCCGATGAACGCTGGCGTTACGCCAGAATTAATCAGATCGGGAATTATTGGTTCAATCAGGACATTGATGGAATCGAAATCGCCAGGACCTGCACATTGCGCCATCAGGTGCGGGACAAGGATCGTATCTGGTACGATCTTTACGAACGAAATGGTGACTGGTTTGTGGTAAGATATCCGGAGTCCCCCTAACATGTCGCTCCTCGCCTGGAATTCATGTCCTGTTCTACTCTTGGCGGGATGGGCTATCGTGGAAAGCCTGCCTCTTTTCCACCGCCTCTGGCGCCAGGCACCGGGCTGGAAAATCATGGCCTGGTTTTTTCGGCCCCTGGCGCTCTGGGGATTGTATAACAGCGTGGTCCGTTATTTTGAATCGTACGGCTTTAACGACCGCACCACTTTCCCCTTTGCTTTTGCCCCCTGGCACGACAATGAGCCGTGGGGAGTCACATTTCAACGACTCGCCATATCGCATGATTTTTGGATGGGGTCTGCGGCGGTTTTTCTTTTAGGCATCCTTCTCATCATGGTGTGCCGCTGGTTCATCTCCACGCCAATGACCCGGGCACGGGTCACGCTGGCCTTGGGCTGGCTTGTGCTCCTCAACATCGCCATGCCTCTCGCCTACAATTGCCTGCCCGCTGGTGCCGAGGATCCGCTGGAAAATAAAGGCTCATTCCTTCACGCCTGGTTCGACTCCGGAAATACGATGCTCTATTGCATGCCGCACATCCCGAACAAAAGCCAGTACCTGAAGCATTTCGGCGAGATTCAACCCTCGCTCCGCGCCTCCATTCACGGCGTCACTCATCCCCCGGGCGCCTCCCTGGCGCTCTACTGGCTGGGCAAACCATTTGGCGCCACTCAAAACATCGGGCAGGATCGCCTCCGATACATGATCGGCACCACGGTGTTCGCCGCCTTGGCCGTTCTGGCTGTCTTTTTTCTCGGCCGCGTGGTCACCGGATCACCGGTCATCGGCCTTATGGCCGCCGCCCTCTGGGCTGTGAAGCCGGCTACTTTGGCGTACAACACCTTCGCCCCCGACACCGTCTACACCGTATTCAACATTCTCTGCCTCGCTTTCATCTGGATTGTGGCGACCGCCGCAAAACGCCCGTGGGTCGCCATGGTAGGACTAGGCCTGACCCTCTATGTGCTGACGATGCTGAACTTCAACTGGATTTTATTCGGAGGAATTTTCGGCTTGTTCCTCACCCTGCAGGCCTGGCATGAACGCTGGACGATTCAGGAATGGTGCGTCCGCTGGATAGTGCCAGCCGGACTGATGGGCGCCGCCCTGCTCTGGACCTGCGTCTCCTACCATCTGGATTACTGGGCCATCTTCCGCACCTCCCTGGATTACACCCGCGGGTTTTACCAGATGGCAAATGCCTATCAATGGATCATTGCCATGATCGGCGGCCCTCTGGATCTGTTTTTACTCAGCGGAAGCGTGGTCGCCTTTCTGTTCTGGCGCCGGTTTCCAGTCGAGGCCAAACGCGCCATCCACTCCCCGCTGGTGATCTATCTGTTGAGTCTCCTGGCCGTCTATTTGGTGACAGCCCTCTCCGTCAACATCCTGAAAATGGAGTCGAGTCGTGTCTGGGCCTGGGTCTCCGCGCTTCCCCTTGTTTTCGTCGCGCAGGTCCTTCACCGATCCACCCATCCGCGCTTTTATTTTCTCATGGCGATCGCTCTCGCCATGCTCCAGTATTACGCCATGCAACTTTTCCTAACCCCCTGCGGATAAACACCACCCCGGAGAATCAGCCATGAAAACTTTTGGGAAACTATTGTTGAGATTAAGCATCAGCGCCCTCTTAACCTTCGTCATGTTGGAGGCCGGACTCGGCTGGCTTTGCAGCACCGGGAAACTGAAAATCGCAAAACCCGCCTACTGCCTCGGCAATATCGGCTCGCGGTTCTGGGCTGACAGCAACCCCTGGTTCGGGGTCTGGCATGATCCGTACTCCTCGTTCAAGCATGTCACACCTGACGCCACCCTCACCTATCAGGCCAATGCCTGGGGCATGCGGGATCGGGAGCGCGACAAATCGGCTTCGGGGGAAAAACGGGTGGTCGTCCTTGGCGATTCGTTCATGGAAGGCTGGGGCGTGGCCACGGAAGATCGCCTGAGCGACCGCCTGGAGCGCGCCACCGGTTTGGAGCACCTGAACTTCGGAACCTCCGGCTCCTTCGGCCCCACGCAGGTTCTCATGCTTTACACCCACCTGGCGAAGGACTTCGAGCACGCCGCCCTGATTATTTCAATTTTGCCTGACAATGATTTTCTGGATGATGATTTTGATTACTGCAAAACCATGCACGCGGGGCGGATCCGCCCATTTTTCACCGGCACGAAGCCCGATTACAAGCTCACCATTACCCAGCCTCCAGCCACCCCACCCGGCTCGAAACTACTCGAACAATTCCTGCTGCAATTCACCTACACCGGGAATGTGATCAAGCATTTCAAGGAACTTTCGCGACACAAACAGGCGGCATTGCCGTCCGACTATGCCGGCTATTTTGATTTCACTCCGGCGCAATGGGATCGGATGGAACACGTGCTGAAAGAATTTCGCAAAGCCGCCCCCACCCTTCCAATCCTAGTGATCACCATTCCGTGCGACACTGATTTCAAGCGCACCGCGAAGAACGGCGAAGCGCCACTCCCCGGAAAAATGCGCGAACTCTGCAAAACTCTGGACATCCAGTATCTCGACCTGCTCCCAGCCATTCAGTCAGCCCCCGGTGGTTGGTCAACCTGCTACCTCAAAACCGACCGCCACTGGAATTCCCACGGGAACAAGGTCGCCGCCGAAGCCGTCCAGAAAACCGGGCTTTTTTACCGGTAGCCCGTCAATCCTGCTACTCCACCCGCGTGATCGTCACGGACCGGATGGCCAGGTCGGCTTTTCGGCTGTAGCGGAATTCAAGCCGCAGGGGCTTGGGACTGGAAAGAGAATACTCGATGGCCGTCGCCTGCCCGGCTATCACAGGCTGCGTCACGCGAGCCCTGCCATCAGACTGCATCACGGAGAAATCGCCCAAGGTGGCTCCTTTAACAGCCGTCGTAGACTCCATCGAAACCCGGTATCGCCCGGGCAAAACAGGAAGAATCGGCGCATAAAACACCACATCGGCCTGAACCCGGTCGGCATCAAGCGAAACCACTCCGGTCGCCGGATCGGAATAGCCCGCCCGGAAGAACAAATCTGCCGGCAGGGTCATATTCTCCCCCGGCTTCAACCATTTCCAGGGGCCCGCCATCAGCGTGGTCATTCCCACCTCCACCACACCCTCCGTCGCCGTAACCACCGGCGTCACCAGGGTCTGCTTTCCGCGGGGCAAGGCCGGAACCGGAAGTTCAAGCCATACCCAGTCATGACCGGACCCCACCTTGCGCGTGAATCCATCTCCTCGTAGGCCTGTTCCAAAGGATCCCTCAAGCTTCCCGTACCCGCGCACCGCCATCAGAAAACGCAGGCCCTCCACCGGGTACAACGTGCGCGAATCCAACTTAAGCTGCCCTCCGGGCGCAATCAGCCTCATATAAACATGCGAGGCGGCCGTGTCTTCCACAACCGCCACCGTCCCTGTCGCCACATCGCACGGACTCCATTGCCAGGCGGTGAGCACAGTGACGGGCTCCTCTATTTTGACACGGATGGGAACGGAAAGCGCGGGAAGAATCTTAAAAGACCACACGGCCTTGTCGCGGTCAAGGAACTGAAGCCGCGGATGCCCCATCAATTCACGCAAGGTCTGCGATACGGGAAACGGACTAACTTTCTCCGGAAAGGAGTCTTCCTGAATCAGCAGATATCCGATCTTCTTTTCCAGCAGGCCATCCAGCGTATCGTCGGAGATTAGACCCATATTGATCGCCTCGAACCGCAGGAAGATCTCCGTGAAATACTGGCGCGACACGGAGGGCGAATACCCATTGAGCATTTTGGTGCGATACAGGGTGGCATAGTATTCAGTAATGGAATTCCAGTGCGAATCGCCCGGCCAGAGCGGAATCGCCAGAGCCCGGTTCTCCCGACCACACGCCGCCGCATCCGCGGCAATCGCGCGATACCCCCCTTGTTCATAATCCAGAAGACAGAGCGTAGGATCCAGCCGCCGTCCGTAATCCCAACAACAACCAGCAACAACAACGCCCGCCAACAGGACAATCCAGACTCGCCTCACAAACATCCGGTTGAACCGATCCAGAACCATCACCAGCGCAATTCCCAGGAAAGGCGTGAGAATGCAGTAGATTTTGGCCGGCTGCCTAATCATCTTGTAGGGCGGAATCAGCGCGCGAAGCGCCTTCCATAAGCGGTGGTCAGGGTCAAAAGGCGTATTCGGGCCAAGTGCCAGAATGGCAACGCCCCCGATAGCCGCCAACACCATCCCGTACAACGCCAGTTTAACCCGGGCCTGCGGCTGGTTTCTCCAGACATCAACTGCCAAAAAAACCAATCCGGTCATCAAAACCACCGCCACCACAACACCGATGTAGATAATGTTGTATTGGTTATCCAGAGTGGTGTCGAACCAACCTGTCCATCGCAACGCATAGCCCAGCGACTCTTC